>JAEZIJ010000108.1 GCA_023436715.1 Acidobacteriota bacterium | reverse complement strand
GGCCGGGCATGCCCGGCCCCTACAGGAACACACGGTTTTTGTAGGGGCCACGCATGCGTGGCCCGTGGCCGGTCCTCCGGGTAACGGTCGATTCTCCTATTTGCCCCCGAACCTGAACGTCAGTCCGGCCACCACCGTCAGCGGATACCCGGGCGTGCCATGGATTCTCGCCACAACCGGCGCCAGCGGCGCAACGCGGGAGTCGAAATAATTCTGCATTTCGTAGTAGTCCCGGTTCGTCAGATTGTCCAGGCTGAGATTGAATTCCACACCACGCCGTATCTGCTTTGCGATCCCCAAATCGAAGACCGTGTGTCCCGATGCCAGAATCGACGGATCGTCGCCGTCCAGCCTGTAATGGTTAATCGCACGCATTCGGAGCGACCCGCTCCAGCCATGCCACGCCGCCAGAGTGATGGCCGCGTTCGCCACGAAATGAGGCGCGCTGTCCACGTAGACCCGGTGTTCCCCGCCCCGGTAGTAGGCATTCCCGATCTTCGTGAGTCCGCCGTTCAGCGAAAGGTATCGCGTAATCGCAACGGACGCCTTGGCTTCATAGCCGTAAGCCCGGCTCGGACCCTTGAACTCGAAACTGCCGTCGTCGGCAACGTACACCAGCTCGTTCGAGTGGTCGATCAGGAACACGTCCGTACTGATTCCGAATCGCCCGAAGTTCGATGAGGTTCCAAACTGGTAGAAGTCCGTGGTTGCGAGCCGGGTCTGTTCGGGCCGCTGCACCACGCCGCGAGCGTCAATGCTGTTGATTCCCCGCCCGTAGTTCGCCGTCAATGTGAGCGGCGCCTTGCGTGCCGGCGTGAATGCCACGCTTCCCTTCCCCTGCCAGCGCCCCGCCGACTGGACGCCGCTCTGATCCGGATTCACCCGTTCCGCAAGATCGTAGCGGAACCCGTCATAACGAATGCCGCCGCCAACGAGGAGCCGCCCGGAAAACAGGCTCAGATTCTGCTGCGCGTATCCGGCGCCGTTGGTCACGTGGGCGTTGGCCTTTGTTGTCGCGCCAGTCGGCACACGGCCCTGGCGAGGGTAAAGACCGACGTTGATTTGATTGTCGTGAAAGTTGGAACCCGCCACGAAGACCCCGGCCGCGGAGCCGAGCCGGTGCGGATGCGTGTACTGAGCGTTCAATCCCTGCTGCAACCGGGAATCGTGCTGCTGAAAAGCATCGCCGTTTACCGGATCGTTCAAGTACATCGTGAAATTCGAGAACAGGTCCAGCAGCGACCGCGACAGGAATCCGTCGGCCTTGAACGTGTCGCCGTTCGTTCTCATCTTGCTGTAGTAGACCGATGTCGTCCCGAGTTTCACCCGGCCGCCGTGTGTCGGGTCGATGTAGCCGAACCGGTCGAGCAAGCCCTCGCTCACCAGATCGAGAGGGATTTGTCCGCTCGAGTAGAAGTTGTTCCGCCCGAAGAGAACGCGGGCGCCTATCTTCTCGCCGGTGCCGAGCGGCCTGGTGTAGTTGGCGTTGACGTTGTCCCGGCGATATCGCCCCGCATTCTGAAATGGCCCGTTCGTGTAGGAGCCCTCATAGGCGACGTATGCATCCGCGTTCTCGACATCGGGGCTGTATGCAAGGAACGCACGGCCCGTATCGAAGTTGCCGCCCCCCAGGCGGACCGTGAACCGGTCCGGCAGCGATTCCCTCTGCCGTATATGCACCACGCCGAGCCCGCTGAAATCGCCGTACTCCGCGCTGAAAGGGCCGTTGATGACGGTGACATCCTGAATCAGTTCGGGGCTGAGAGCCTTGAGCGCCCCGAGGTAGCCTTGCCCGTGGCCCTGCGTGCCCTGATTTTGCTGCACATCGTCCACAAGCACCTTGAGACCGCCATTCGTGCCGCCGTGATCGAGATTGAACCCGAATCGCCGGATTTCGACCGACTTTCCGCCGCCCTCATGCTGCCCCGCGTCAATACCGGCGTTGAGTTGTTGCATCACCTGATCGTCGCGGCTGAAAAGCGTCCGGTTGAAAACCTCGGCATTGCGCAGGTCCACCGTCGGCTCCACAATCTTCGCCGTGACGACCACGCTCTGGTGCTGCCCGGCGATCCCGGGCAGCGTCAACTCCAGTCCGTCGATATCGCCGGCGACGGAAACGTCCTGTGCACCGCTTTGAAATCCCGGCGCTTCCGCCGTCAACCGATAGGCGCCGGGAGCAACGGCCTTGAGGCTGAATTCCCCCTGCGCATCCGTAACAACCGCGGCGGCGACAGACGTCCCAACCTGAAGGCGGACGGTAGCTCCCGCCACGGTTCGCCGCTTTGGGTCCAGAACCCGGCCGGTAACCTGATTAGCACCGAATGCGGACTGCGCTGCAACGGTGAGTAACGTCAACTGGCACGCCAGCGCGAGGCATGCGGGAGGGATTGAACGTGAGCTTCGCATTGTTTTGTTCCGGTAGCACGAACTGTAAAATCGTAGCACACTACCGTCACGTTCGCGAGCAAGCCCCTACAGCCCGTCCCCGTACTTCGCCACGCCCGGTATCGTTACCGGCAGTTTCCCGCGGAAAGGGATCTCGCCGAAGAGCGCCTTGACCGCCGCCGTTTCCGACGGCGGCACGGGGCTGTATGTGGTGATGTATCCATTCACGCCGGGAAAACTGCGCACCAGGTACGGATTGCCCAGCGCGATCAGGACTACCGGGCGCCCCACCGCCATCAGTGCGTCGAGCAGTTTCGGGTAGCCGCCCACCAGCACCGTGTTGCCTCGATACGCCGCAACGGAGGCGAAGGCTGCGACCACTACGGTCTGGGCGTCCTTGGCCGCCGTGATTGCTTTGTCGAACTCCTCGCCGCTGGCGCCCGGCGACAGCGTCACTATCGGGGCGTTCGGCGCGCGCTTGCGCACTTCCGCGGCGAATGCCCTGCCCTGCTCCGCGCAGCCCGATTCGGGCAGGATCAGAAACGCCGCGCCCGCGCTTTTCACGGGCACGAGCGCCGCATCGTTCTTCACCAGCGTTACCGCGCGCTCGGCGATCTCATCAACGCGCGCAACGTCCTCGGGCTGATCGAGCGCGTCCATTGCGGCCTCGGCATCGACGTGCTTTTTCCGATTCAGGCCCACGCGCGCCTTGGCCGCCAGAATCCGGCTCACGCTTTCATTGAGCCGCTGCCGGCTGATCTGGCCTCGCTCCACGGCCCGCACGATGCCTTCCACGGCCTGCTCGGGATTCGCCGGCATCAGCAGCACGTCCACACCCGCTTCGATCGCCTTCACCGCCGCCTGGCCCGAATTCCACCGGTTCGTGATGCCCTGCATGTCCAGAGCGTCGGTTGTGATCAGCCCGTCGAACCCCAACTTGCGGCGCAGGAGAACCGTCAAAACCTCATGCGATAGTGTCGACGGCGTTTTCGGATCGTCCAGCGCCGGCACCGCGATGTGCGCGGTCATAACGGAGTCGGCGCCAGCCGCGATCGCCGCCCGGAACGGCGCCAACTCGCACTGCTCCAGCCGTTCGACGCCTGCGTTCAGCACCGCCATCGCGAGGTGCGTGTCCGTAGCCGTGTCGCCGTGCCCCGGGAAGTGCTTCACGGTGACGAGGACCGGATCGGCCGTAGCCTTGTGCGCGCCTTCGATGAACGCCCGCACGTGCGCGGCCACTTCGTCTGGATTTTCGCCGTAAGAGCGGATGTTGATGATCGGGTTGTCCGGATTGTTGTTGACGTCCGCAACCGGCGCAAGTATCCAAGGCACTCCGAGCGCGCGTGCCTGCCGTGCGGTCACCGCTCCTTCGTAGCGGCTCAACTCGGGGTCGCGCGTCGCCGCGAATGCCATGTTGTGTGGAAACTTCGTGTCGGTCACGACACGCATGGAGTCGCCCCGCTCGAAATCGCCGGCGACCAGCAGCGGGACCTTCGCGGCCCTCTGCATGCGGTTGAGGAACGTCGCCATTGCGAAAGGCTCGGCATGCTGTACGGAGCCGTTCTTCACACGGTTCACGAGTACGAGACCGCCGACGCGCAAGTCGCGCACCCAGCGTAGATATTTGCGGTACTCCGGCGATTTCGTGTTCGGCGCCTCCCCGTAAAATGGAACGAACACGAGTTGCGCAGCCTTTTCGCGGAGAGTCATGGCCTGCAACCGCGACCTCGCGGCCGGCGAGCGCCCCCGGTTCAAGGCAAAGCTCAGTGAGCAGGCCAGCAGGACTAGAGCGAGAGATCTGGAGGGGATCAAAACACCAATATAGCGTTACTGCGCGTTCTGGCGTTTTGCTCTCACCAGGGTCTTCTGCCGTGCAGGGGGCTTACGCGGAGTGGCGCGCCGCAGCAGCCGGTTCACGCACCGCACAAGCTGCACCACTTCATTTGCGCTCTTCGATATCACCACGTCCGCGCCGGTGTTCTCTTCATTCATCCCGAGCGCATCGGCGTAGCCCGAAATCAGGATGATCGGCGTGCCCGTGCCGCTCTCGCGGATTCGCTGGATCAGTTCGAGCCCGTTCATCTTCGGCATTTTGTAATCCGTGATGACGAGGTCGAACTTGCCGGCGCGGTACAACTCCAGCGCAGCCTGCCCTTCCGCGGCGGTACTGATGTGGTACCCGAGTTCCTCCAGTACCGATTTGCGCGCAACCAGCCCTAACCGGTTGTCATCGACCAGAAGAATTTGGGCGGACGAATCGGTGGGTTGAGCGGCGCAGTCTTTCATGGTGAAGAGGCGAAATTACCAGAGTGCGTAATCGCATGTCAACGCACTTGTAAGAACCTGTAAAAACGCAAGATCAAACGCTTGACTTTTGCGTCAAAACACAGACCGGCCGCTATTCCACTTCGCGCGGCGCGGTGTAACCGTTTTTGGCAATGATCTGGTACTTGATCGGCTTGTTCTTCTGGTCTACAATACGCAGCGATTCGCCTGTCGCCGGGTTGATGAGTTCCACTTTAATCTTGCGGAACTTGCCGTCGCGCCCCTGGTTGGTCGGGTTGTAGGTGAGCACGTACTGGTGCCGCAGCGCGTCCGCGATACTGCGGAAAATGCCCGGAAACTCGCCGTAAAACCGCGGAATGAACGCCTTTCCGCCAGTCTCCTTGGCGAACACCCGCAGGTTGTTGTTCGCTTGCAGCGCGTCGAGGCGGGCGATCGGGCCCATTCCGCCGTGAGCGTCGTACCATTCGCGCAAAGCTTCACCAATTCCGATCGCGTAAATCGGCACACCTGATTCCTGAAGTGCCTTTCGAGTTTTGTCGAACGTAAGTTTACTAAAAGTGTCGTAACCTGAGGCGATAAGTACTATGGCCTTGCGCCCCTCGATGTCCGTCATGCGCCCGGCTGTTTCAACCAGCGCATCGTACATATTCGATTCTGAATACGCCGCAATCTGCAAACGCCGCATCGCCTCGTACGCTTCGCGCTTGTCGGCGGAGAAATCGGACAGAATCTCCGTGCGCATGTCGTAGGCGACCACGGCAACGTAATCCTCCGGCTTGAGCGTCTCGAGGAAGCCGTAGGAGGCAGTCAACGTCTGATACCACGTCTCGGTCCAATAGCTTTGCCACAGGTTGCTGAACTCGATCACCATCGCGACCGTCATCGGCGCCTCGCCGAGATTGAACCCGTTGACCTGCTGAGGGACGTTATCTTCGAGGACCCGAAAGTTGCCGCGGGGGATGTTCGGGATAAAGTTCCCCTTGTTGTCCAGCACCGCGACATCGACCGTCACCGAAGTAACGTCCGATTTGAAACTCGGCACCCCTTCGGGCAGCGGCTGTTGCTTCCCGAACTTGGAAGGAATCTTGGGCCCTTCCGGCGTCTCGGCCGGTGCGTCCTTTTTGCGCGGCTTTGCGACGGTCTCGCTCCCCTCCTTGCGAGGACCTTGCTGCGCGGCTAACGTGGCCAGCCCAACAAACAGGCTCGCCGCGACAATGAGGGAAACTTTCGTTGATCTTTTCATGACCGCCCCTAAACCGAAACTATATCAAACGATTAGACGCGCGGGGCGAAGCCTGTGTTTCGGACCGGCGGAGGCGATGCCTCATATTCTATTAAATTGGCGTAACCGCCGGAGCCGCCTTCACGTATGATAGAGGCATGAAGCGCTCAACTGCGTTGGCTCTTTCTCTATTCGCCGCTTCCGCCTGGGGGCAAACCGTGTCCGTGCCAAATCCGTGGTTCTATCAGCCGCTCGGACAGGTCCAGCAGTTTCTGCAACTGACGGACTCGCAACTCCAGACCATCCTCACGAACAACGGCGACTATAACCAGTTCGCCATGACGAAGCAGACCCGCATCTCGCAGCTTCAAGCCGAGATTGCGGCGGAGACCGCGAAGGACACATTGGACCCGATGGCCCTTGGCACGCGTTATGCCGAAATCGAAACCATTTGCCGGGAATTGAAGGATCAGGCCACGGCGTCCCAGACGAAGAACACGGCCGTTTTGACTGACCCGCAGAAGGCAAAGCTGCAAGTAGTCCAGGAAGCCGTGAATCTGGCGCCGGTCATCTCCGACGCTCAATCTGGAAACCTGATCGGCTCATCCACCTACGCTCCGCTGTTCTTCACGAGTACGTCCACCTCCGGAATCACAAGCGGCTCGGTGATTGGCGGCATGTTCGGGCCGGTGAGCGGATGCTATTCCCCGTCTCGCACCGCAGTGTTCGGTGGAAACATCGTTCCGCCCAGCCGCTATCTCCAGACGCGACCGCCGGGGATTCCCAGCGGTTTGACTCAACGAAATTGAGGTGAGACCGTACCTGTTCGCCCTTGCCGCGCTGGCGGCGGTCGCCGCCGTGCCGTGCATCGGTCAACCTTCGCAAGGCGAGCCGACAAGACAGGAGATCGAAGAAGCCTACAGATCAAAGTCGGGAGAAGGCGGCTTCCTTATCCCCGGCCTTCGGCGGGAAACACGGCGCATCAAGGAAATCCGTGGCTGGTCGCTGAAGTTCAAGCGTCTCGGTGAAGACCGGCGTGCCGGCATCCTCCTGACCCGCCGCTATCGAGCCGTCGCCAGGAAGAACACTACCTGTGCCGAGTACCGGATTATCGACACGATGCCGCTTCCGCCCCCCAATCCGCAGATCGGCATCAAGCCGAACGTCACCGTCGAACCGGGCAGCGTGGCGCCGTGCCGGTGAGCCTAAAAAATAGGGGCCTTGTATGAGGGCACGGCTTCAGCCGTGCCACAAAACGCTGGCAAACCACGGGCTTTAGCCCCTGGGTGCCTAATTGACCCAGCGGTCGTGGTCCGAATTGTGCTTGCGCATGTAAACCTGGAACTTCTTACGCGCGCGCTGCACCTTCCAGTCCTGATAGTGCTGCCGCAGCGATCCCGGCCAACTGCCGCGTGAGCGATTGCCGCGCCTGGCGCGCAGCATGCCGGTCTTCAGATAGATGTAGCCGAAGACCAGGCCGCCGAGGTGGGCGATGTCGCTAATGCCCGTATTCACCCGGAAGGAACTCATAAAGGCGATCGCCCCGATAATCATGACGAAGTATTTCGCCTTGATTGGGAACAGAAAGCTCATCAGCACCGTGCGGTCGGGATAGAGAACGCCGAAGGCCAGCAGCAGCCCGAAGATCGCGCCCGAGGAGCCGATGGTGCGCGCGCCCAACTGGCCGAATATCACACCGGACGCCAGGACGCATACGCCGGCGGCAATACCGCAATAGAAGTAATACTTCAAGAACTGGCGCGTACCCCAGTCCCGCTCCAGGTCAAGTCCGAACATCCACAGCGCGAGCATGTTGAACAGGATGTGCCCGAACCCGCCGTGCAGGAACATGTAGGTGACGATCTGCCACACGAAACCGAACCGCAGTACCTCGTAGGGAACCAGTCCGAAATACCGGAACGGATCGGAGCCGAAAAGGATCGCCGCAAACCAGTTCACTACGAATACCGCGGTATTGACGATCAGGAGCCATTTCACGCCCGGCGGAAAATAGCTCGAGTAATAGCCGGTGCTTCGGTATCGGTTGTACTGCATGTCAGAAGGAGTGGCCCGTCTCTGTCAGAATATCAGATGACGCGCGGCGCCCGCTCGCTTTCAGGGGTGCGCTTTCCGGTGGGTTTTCGGTTTCGCCGCGGGTTCGCTCAGCAGCTTCTCGACCGTTGCCCGCATGTTCTTCTCCTCGTCGGAGAAAAAGGGATCCGCCCCGTCATAATACGCGCGCAAGACTCCCTTCCTGTCGATGAAAACGAGTTGGGGCAACCGCACACTCTGCGGCGGGATGTTCAGAAACTCGAACAGGTCCATCGCTCCGCCGATCGCAATGGGGTACTCGAGTCCGAGTATTTTTACGAATCCGGGGACGAGCTTTCCCGCATCCTCATTGAACGCCACTCCGAGCGACTGAAAACCGCGCGGCCCGTATTCCTTCTGCAGCTTGCTCAACGTTCGAGATGCGACTTGGCAATGCTCGCAGGTGGTGTAGATGAACGAGAGCGCCACCACTTTGCCGCGGTGTTCGGAAAGCCGCAAGGGCCGCCCATCCGGAAGCTTCACTGAGAGTTCCGGCGCGGGGCGCATGAGTTCCACATCGGGCGGTGGGGCGGCGAACAACAGGACCGAAACGAGTGCGAGGCTAAGCATACCAAGCCCTAGTTGAATTGGATCTGCGCGATCACGAGGTCGGGCAGCGTCTGATTCCAGCTCTGCGGTATCGTATCGAACGGCAGCCTGAAGGTCTTCGTCTCTCCGGGCTTCAGTCCACCGCCGCGCGCGCTGACGATCGGCAGGCGCTCGCGAAGCACCACCGCTCCGTAGGGATCGCGGAAGACGCAGTTGATCTCGATCAGCTTAACTGTGCGGTCCCCGGTGTTGCCGATGCTGCCGGTGATCTCAACCAGCGTCTGCTTGGCGAAGTTCTCCTTGGCTTGCATCTCGACGCCGCTCAGCGGAAGCGCGCCGCTGCGCACATACGCCCGGGCCTCGTCGCTCAGAACAGGCGCCTTGGTTTCAGGTCCCGCCCAGCGCGCGTTCAGATAAACCGCGACCGCGGCCACCGCGATGGCGACGGCCACCACACCAATCATCACAGGCGAAGCGGCGCCCCGCTCCGCGTAGTTCCGGCGGCTCTCCATTCGAAAACCCATCCTCACTGGATTCTATCGTCTCGAGCACCGGAATTGTGCATGGACATCGCTTCCTTCGATTCAGCTCCGTTTCCCGCTGAGCCGCGACCGCAACGGTGCGGTCCTGCGGCCGGCGGGGAACGACAACCCACATCCTTCTTCCTACTCCAGTCTGAACGTCACCGACACGCTCGCGGTCACCGAAATCTTCCCGAGCGCCACCGTGCCTTCCGGCGCCGCGCCCCCACCCGTCTGGAAGGCGTTTTGCGAGACGTTTTGATACATCATCCCACGGCCCCGCCATCGCCCGTACCACGAGCCGCCGCCGAACGCATAACTCGAGATACCCACAGGCTTTTCGGCGACCTTGAGGCCGGCAGCCGCCGCGAGGTCGTTCGCCTTCTCGATCGCCGCTTTGATCGCGAGCTTACGCGCCTCGTCCCTGTGCCGCCGCAACTGGGTGGTCATGAATTCGATGCCGTAGATGTGATTCGCGCCGGCATCCAGCACCGCGCTTAACAAGCCCTCGAACGATGTGACGTCGCGGAGCGTGACAGCGATCGATTTCTCAACGGAGTAGTAGTCCACGACTGTTTCCGCACGGTCGTTATAGTGCAGACTGACATTGATGAAATCCGTCTGGATGTCAGCCGGAGCCACGCCCGCTTTTCGGATGGCGTCCAGCACGCTGCGGACGTTTTTGTCGTTTTCCTGCCGGGCGGCGCTCAGTGTCGTGGCGCGCGTCTCGACACCGAGCGAAATCAGGACCTGGTCCGGAACCACTTTGATCTCTGCGTCGCCGGAAACGGAAATGGTCTGGTCGTTCTGCTGAGGGAAGGAGGGAAATGCCAGCAACAGGAGGGTGCAGAGGAGTCTCACGTTCTTCGTCCTTTCCGGGATATAATGCCCCGGCGCGGACGCCTCTGTCAATAAACACAGGGAGGGTGGGGGCGGGAGAAGAAGGCCCCGCCCCTTGGCTATTCAGCGCAACCGATGGTCAGACCGTCTGGTGTTCGTGACGGTACCGATCCATCATGTCCTGCATCTGGTCTTTTAAATGCAGCTTCAGCTTCTTGATCCGAGTTTCCTCGATCTGTTCTTCCGGAGTCAGATAAGGCCGCGAGGACAGATCCTCCAGGCGCTTCTTGAATTCGCAATGCTGCGTTGCCAGAAGCCGAAACTGTTCGTCGGTTTCCACCAGATGCGCTTTGAGCTCTTCCGGGGTTTGCATAGGCGTAGTCCTCCTGAGATTAGCTTCCCAAGCTGGGTTATTAAAGGTGTTTGGTAGGCCTCGGTAGGTGACTGTCAGGACGTTCATTAAAACCGCGTTCGGAGCCGGGACCCTACTTTCGCCGGCCGCCACTTGTGACATTAGCATGAATGCCGCCGCATGACAACCGCGGTTTCCCCCGTGTCCTGATAGTAATTCGACCTGCGGGCTATTTCCTGGAACCCTAGGTGTTCGTATAGTTTACGAGCTGCTGTATTCGATTCCCTGACCTCCAGAAACCACGTTCCGGGCAGGCCGCCGAGCAGCTCCATCATCAGTTGTTTACCAATGCCACGGCGGCGCAAAGCCGGGTCAACTACAAGGCTGAGCACCTCCGACTCACCTTCGACCACGGACCGGCAGACGACGAACCCCACAACCCGCCCGCCCAGCTCCGCCACCCGGCAGTCGTAAGCCAGGTAGCCCTGCGGCTCCCAGAGCACCGCTTCGGGCGAGCTCTTCTGAATGCGGTCCAGGTCCTCGACGTCCCGCTCGCCGGCGGGCCGGATGATGAGCGGCGGTCCGGCGTATTCGCTCAGCACTGCGCGCTGGAGCTCGCCCAGCCGCTTCCAGTCGAACTGCTCCTCGGCAATGGAGCGGGCGGCGCGGGCGATCCGGGAGCGGAGGGCGCAGTCGTCCAGCAGAGTGGCGGCGCCTTCCGCGAACTCCTCCGGCGTATTCGCAACCCATACGCTCTCCTCATGCGTCAGCCCCAGGCCGGCGCACCCCGAGGGAGTGGAAACCACTGCCCGCTCCATCGCCATAGCCTCCAGGACTTTCAGATTCGTGCCGGCCGAGACCAGGGTGGGAACGATAACGAGGTTCGCCTCCACGTAGAGCGGGTGGACGTCACGCACGAAGCCGAGCAGGCGGATGCGGTCGTCCGGAGGGGGCTCGAGCGAGTCCGTGGCGGCACGCCAATAAAGGATAGGGTCGGGGCCGGCGACCACCGTCAGCGTCACATCCGGGTAGCGCGAGCGCAGCCGAGGCCAGACCTGCTCCGTGAAGAACCGGTACGCAACCACGTTCGGAAAATGGCGGAACGAACCCACGAAGAGCAGCCTGCGGCCGGGTTGCTCGGGTTCGGGTTGGAAGCGGTCGAGGTCCACCCCGTTCGGGATGGCCCGCACGTTCGGCGCCCCGAGTAGTTTCGCATCTTTGCCCGACATTGCGATCACCGATTGAAACTCGCCGATTACATGCGTCTCGAACCACCGCCAGCGCCGCCAATTCCACCACGCCGCAACCGAATGCTGGCGATCGAGGACCTGCCGCTGAAGGTCGAACGTGACGTCGTGCTCCACCAGTATCTCGCCGCGGTAGCCGGCCAGGTGGGTGTATTCGATCTGGCGCGCGTCCACCTCGTATTCCCGGCACAGGCGGTGCCACAGCCTGCGCATCGTCTCCGACCGGTACTCGCAGACTTCCGGGGGCAGCAGCGTGGACCACCGCGGCTCCCGGTAGCGCGGCTTCGGGACGAGCACCACCTTCGAGCAGAATTCGAGCACGGGGCCGGGTTCAATGGCTTCCGCGCCCTCCATGAATGCGAAAAGCAAGACGTCGAATTCCCGGGAAATTTCCTTGACCAGGTGAAAAATCCGCACCGCGCCGCCATGTGAAAGCGGGTACGGGAAATAAGGCGAGAGTACGGCAACGCGGTGGCGTCCGCGCGTGAACGGGCGGCCTTCGAGCACCTGCGAGGAGGTGCCATCGCACGAGCGGTCCTTTTTCCAGGGCACGAGCCACCGGGGACGAAGGAAGATGCGGTCCAGCGGAACGCCCCGGAAGAAGAGCCAGGACGCCACCGCGCTGCGCAGCTTGAGGTGATGCCGCTCGAGCAGCGAGTTGTACGCCAGGATTTTCGTCGGCGCGAGCAGAAACGCGGCCAGGCGCAGCGAGCGGTGACGGTTGTCAGAAGTAAACAGAACCGGGGCGAGTCCGATGCGATAGCGGCGAAACTCCCGGCGCAGACGACGGTAGATCTGCCAGGCCGAACCGGGCTGCGGGTTTACGGTGAAGTGCCGCCGCTCCGGCACAAGCTGCCGCACCTCCTCCAGCATCGAAGACGCAAGCGCCTCCCCGCCCGAGAGGAAACTGACGACAACCGCCTCCGGGTCCTTGCCAAGGACCCGGAAAACAGCGCGCTTAACTGCTGAGGGGATTCTGCCGGCCACGGTCAACGTACCAATATAGCGGTTCGTAGGGGCCGGGCACGCATTCGCACAAGCGCCCACGTGCACCGTCGTTCAGGGCACTCCCGCCCAGATCCGCGAACATGGGCTGGCCGAGGGTGTGTCGGATGTCGTCCTGAATTGCAGTCTATGGAACCGGATTCCGGAGCGGGTCGCGGGAAACAGTGCAGGTCAGCATCGGCGGGCTTGGCCGGCTTGGGCGAGGTGGATCTCATACTGACGGTGGACGGAAAGCCGTCCAACGCGGTGCGGATCAAGCTTTAGTTCGGGCGGAGTAAAGCACTCCGCACGCCACTAAGGGGAGCGCCGCGACCAGCAGGCAAACCGGCTGGAAGCCCAGGCGGTCGATCATCCTGCCCGCAAGGGGTGAGAAGACCGCCTGCATCGCGCCGTAGGCTCCGGTAAGCATCGACACGGCAAAGGCCGCTCGGGCAGCGCCGTAAACATCCAGCGGCATCGAGTAGAGGTTCACGCTCATTGCCGAGGACCAGAACGCGCTCACGCAGATGGCGGCGATGGCCCAGCCCGCGTTGGGCATGAAGGGAACCGCGGCGGTTGCGACAAGCGCCGCCGCGCTCACCAGACAGGCCCGCAATCTCGCATCGAGCGGTTCCGCCCCCCGGCGGATCCAGCGCATCGAAAGCCAGCCCCCGGCCAAGCCCCCGATGTTGAAGAAAACAGGCGGCAGCCATGCCACCCCAGCCGTGCGGGCAAGCGAAAAACCGCGCTCCTCAACCAGGTAGACCGTCGTCCAGTTGGTCCAGAGCGTGTAGACGGTCATGCTGAGGACGTTGGCCACGATGAATGCCCACAGTTGGCGGTCGCGGAAAACATCGGCGGCGCGGAGGCCCGGCCGCTTGGAGGGGAACGGCTTGTGAGCCGCGGCGCGGGCGGTCCGGTTCCAGAGCGGAATCCATAGCAGGCCGGCGATTCCGGTGGCCAGAAAGGCCGAGCGCCAACCGAAATGCATGGCCAGCCAGATGGCGAGCGGCGGGGCCAGCATGGCGCCGAAGCCCATGCCCATCTGGCTCAATGCGTTGCCGACCGCACGCTCTTCCGGCAGCAGATAGTTCGCGATCGCCTTGCCGGTGGCCGGAACGCCGCCCGCCTGCGCAACGCCGAGCCAGGCGCGGCAGCCGGCCAGCCCGGGAAGGCCGCTCACGAAGGCTGTCGCAATTCCGGCGAGCGACCACAGCCCGACGGACAGGCTGATGCCGCGGTTCAGCCCCACGCGGTCGATGAACAACCCCGCTAAAGGCGCGGAGATGGCGTAAGCAACTGAAAATGCAGCGATAATCAGGCCGTACCCAGCGTTCGAGAGATGAAATTCGTCGCGTAGCACGGGCGCGAGCGCCGGAAGGATCTGACGGTCCAGGTAGTTGAGCGCGGAAGACAGGACAAAAACCCCGAGCACGAACCAGCGGAGGCGCATATCAGAGGTTGGGCTGGGCGACATACTCTATCGTCGCCACTTCGCCCACTGTGGCCAATTTGGGGTCATTTTTGGTGAAATATTCGACCTTAACGGTGCGAATCGGGCGCTGCGGGCCGCAGGAAAACGCCGCCTCGCCGATCGGGTTCATCACAACTATCTTGCCGGGATCGCGGACGAGGAGCCGCACGGGTTTGCCGTCCTCGGGCTGGAGTACGAGCCGCATGAGGCGCCCGACGCAATCGATCTGGACCAGCTTCCCGGTAAGCTTGGCATTGGGAGTGGGGCCTTCCCACCAATCCACCACCTTGCGGTCGGGCGGAGGCGGCGGGGCGCCGCGGTTTGCGCGCTCCTCGGCGGCGCGGACGCGAGCCATCGCGTCATCTTTGACGCGCTGGAGGCCGCGCTGCTTTTCCTCCTCGCGGCGCCTGCGCTCGGCGGCCTCGAAGTCCAATCGGTGCTGCTCGATGGCGAGGCGGGCGTCGCGCATCCGGGTGCGCTCGGCATCGTCCGCCGATGCAGTCTGTGCCTCCGCCCAGGCCTTTGCGGCTTCCGGATAGCGGTTGTGGGCCATGTTGAATTCGGCGAGGGCGCGCCAGCGGGCGGCGTTGCGGGGCTCGAGGCCGGCCGCGATCTTGAGCTGATGGAGCTTGCGGCTGGGGTCCGTTTCGATATCCGCCAGTAGCACGTGCGGCTCGGCCCACGCGGCGTTCAGTTCGGCGGCTTTGGCGAGCGCGGCGGGGGCCTTTTCGCGGTCGAGGCGCGCCAACTCCAGCCACGCCCGGGCGCTTTTGCTACCCGCTTCGGTGGCGGCGGCGAATTCCTTAAGGCCTTCGTGAGCGGCATCCGGCGCGGACTTCAGCAAAGCCTCATACCCGGCCCGGGTGGGCTTGAGATCGGCGAGTGCAATTTGGGGGGCGGGAGGTTCAGCCTTTTCGACAACGAAGTCGCGGCGGGGGTCGAGCGGGCGCCCGCCGACGATTGTCGTTTGGAAATTGCCGGCAGCCAGGTAAGCCGCGGCTTCCTTATCGATCTCGGCGGGAGTTTTGCCTAACGCGTTCCGGTACGCGGGATCCGGGTCACTTCCCTGCTGAAGGTTGTAGAGCAGCACGCGCAGTTTCCCGTAATAAGCGGGGTCGATCACGATGAGGTGGAGTCTCGCCCAGTTCGGGTTGCGCTCGGCAGGCGGGAGCGGGTCGCCGAGTGTGATTTTCGTCCCGTCCGCCCGGAGGGTGGAGTAGAAGTCCTCGAGGCCGGGTTCGATGCCGCCGGGCATGCGCCGGGCATTCGATTCAATGAGGATGCGGACGCACTCGCGCAGCCACTGGCGGGGAATGGGGCTACCGGCGGCGAGGGCCGCAACATAGGAATCTCGGGACAGCACGGGCGGGGCGGGCTGGCCGGACCTGAGCACCAGCACGCGTATGGGCCAGATAGACGTCAGGTCAGCCTTTCCGAGGACCGTGCCGAGGATGTGGCGCGTCTGTTCAAGCTGGTTGAGCGCATCGCGGGCGGGCCGGTCGCCGGCGTTCGACAGGACGTCGAACGGACCGGAACGGACCCTGATCCAGCGGTCCTGGGCGCCGGCAATGATCGGGATGAGAAGCAAAACCAGCAGCTTCAGCATTCTTCCCACATCATACCGCCCGACAAACGGGCCGGAATCTGCCGTCGCGGTGTTATATAATTGAAGCAGATGTTCAGTCCGCGTCTGCGTTCGCGGTACACGCTATCCTACCTAAGATCCGCCCCAAGAGTCGCATTTTTGTCACCGAATACGCTTGACGCGAATCCATTGTGGAGGTAAAAAGCTTCCTAAAGAATGAAAGTATCCGTACAGATCACCCGCGGCATTGAGTCCCTCTTCGGCACACATGATGAGAACATTCGGCTGATCGAAAGCGGACTTAATGTCAGTACCCAGCTCCTCAACGACAGCCTCGAACTTGAGGGGGGCGAAGACGACGTTGCCCGCGCCGGAACGATCCTGGAAGAATACAACGAGCTGGTCAAAGAGGGTCACGTATTCGGGAACGGCGACCTGAACAGCTATCTACGTGTAGTAACGGCAGATCGGGATGTCAGCCTGCGCAGCCTTGTGCAGAGCGGGCGCCAGCGCAACTTCGGAAAAAAGGCGGTGGTTCCGAAGACGATGAACCAGCGCCGCTACGTCGAGGCGATCGAGCGCAATGACCTGGTGTTCGGCGTAGGGCCCGCCGGCACGGGAAAGACCTACCTGGCCGTGGCAATGGGCATTTCAGCGCTGCTCGGCAAGAAGGTGAGCCGCATCATCCTGACCCGCCCGGCGGTCGAGGCGGGCGAGCGGCTGGGTTTCCTGCCCGGCACGCTCCAGGAGAAAGTGGACCCGTACCTGCGGCCGCTGTACGACGCGCTCTTCGACATGCTGGATCTCGACAAGGTCGAGAAGCTGCTCGAACGCAACATCATCGAGGTGGCGCCCATAGCATTCATGCGCGGCCGGACATTGAACGACAGTTTTATCATCGTGGACGAAGCTCAGAACAGTACGCCCGAACAGATGAAGATGGTGCTGACGCGCCAGGGCTTCAATTCGAAGATGGTCGTCAACGGGGACGTGACGCAGATCGATCTTCCCTCAGGGAAACTCAGCGGGCTGCTGCACGCCGTGGAAGTGCTCCGAGGCGTGGATGGCATCAGCTTCGTGAATTTCGACGAAAGGGACGTCGTGCGGCACCACCTCGTGCAGCGCATCGTCAGGGCGTACGAAAAACACCAGGAGGCGAACGGGGCCGGCCGCCAGCTCTCCCTGAAATTGAGCGACAATAACGGCGCTTCCGGTTCGTCCGAGGCCTGAACCGGTTCTGATGCCTGACCCTTCCAGTACTTTGATCTTCCGCTCCGGCGTGCGCCGTCTTGCGCGTCCGCGTTTACGGGAATTTACGGCTTTGCTCCAGGAGACGGTGGCTCCCGGCCGCGGGTTCACCTGTCTCCTTACGGGTGACCGGGAACTACACCGCCTCAACCGGCAATTCCTCGACCACGACTACCCGACAGATGTGCTTTCATTCCCGTCGCCGGGACCCGACGGTTTCCTGGGCGAGATGGCAATCTCGACGGCCCGCGCAGCCGAGCAGGCGCGGGAGTTCGGGCATTCCGTGGAGCAGGAAATCGGCATCCTGATGCTTCACGGATTGCTGCATCTGCTCGGTATGGACCATGAGCACGACCGCGGGCAAATGGCGCGCGCGGAGCGGCGATTCCGCGAGCGGTTAGGCCTGCCCCTGGGACTGATCGAGAGGGCGCCGCGCGCACGGCAGGCGAAGGCGTAGGACGATGACTACATTGCTCATTGTTCTGGCCGTTGCCCTGGGGCTGACGCTCGTGGTGTTCACACTTCTGCAGCACCTCTACTACGAAGCGGCGCGGCTGCGTCCGCACGAACGCCCTTCGCTGGAGTTCTTTAAGGAAGCGGTTTTCGACCGGATAGGCCTTGACATCGACCGCGGCGTGTTGACCTTCGCCGTGGTCAAACACACGGCGCTGCTGCTTCTCGGAATCGTGTTTGTGCTGCTGAATCTGCAAGTGCAGCATGACGGCGTAGTTCGGCCCCTTGTCGAGGCATTCGCAGGCGCATGGCTGACCATGCTGCTGACCACATACATCGCGCCGCATGTGCTCTATCGCAGGAGCAGCGGGCGATGGCTGCTGTATCTGGCTCCGGTGTTCCGCGGCGTCGCGATCATGTGCATGCCGCTGGTGACCATCTTCGGCTTCTTTCAGTCATTGACTGACTTGGCGGAAAGCAGGGAAGCCGAAGAGGAAGAGCCGACGACGGCGGAGAACATCGAGGCGCTGATCGCCGCGGGGACGGAGGAAGGGTTGATCGAGGAGAGCGACCGCGAGCTGATCCAATCCGTGGTGGCGTTCGGCGACAAGCGGGTCCGCGAGGTCATGACCGCCCGGCCGAATATCGTCGCGATCGCGGCGGGCAAATCGCTCGAGGATCTGCGCCAGTTGGTGATCAACGAACAGTATTCGCGTATACCGGTCTATGACGGCACGATCGATCAGATTATCGGGTTCGTGCATGTGCGGGACATGTTCCAGTTGGACGAGGAGGAGCGCGAGCACCGGGCAGTGAGAGAACTGTTGCGCCAGGTGCGCTTCGTTCCGGAGACCAAGCCCGTGAACGATCTTCTTCGCGAGATGCAGATCGATCGCGCGCACATGGCCGTAGTGGTCGATGAGTACGGCAATACGGCCGGGCTCGCGACCATGGAAGACCTGGTGGAAGAAGTTTTCGGCGAGATCCGAGACGAGCACGAGCCGGGGCTCGACGTCAGCCAGGACACGCACGGGCACTATATCGTCTCGGGCAATTTCGGGCTGGACCGGCTTGAGGAACTGATGGATTTCCACCCCACTGAGCACCTGGAATCGACGACAGTGGGCGGGCTGCTCATGGAATGGCTGGGCAGGGTGCCACAACCTGGCGAGTACGTGGAACGCGACGGCATCAGGATCGAGGTGCTGGCCGGCAACGATCTCCGGGTAGAGCAGGTGCGCGTATCAAGAACGGAGACTGCCAGTCATGCCTGAGGAACTCAAGAACGCATTCGTATCGGGATTCGTGTCCATTCTGGGCCGCCCGAATGCCGGAAAATCGACGCTGCTCAACGCGCTCACCGGCGAGAAACTTGCCATCGTTTCAGATAAGCCGCAAACCACCCGGACGCTGGTCCAGGGTGTAGTGACGACCGGGCAGGCGCAGATCGTTTTCGTAGACACGCCGGGCATCCACAAACCCGATTCGCTGTTCAACACGCGGATGATGGAGACGATCCGCGCCGCGCTCGACCAGAGGGACCTGCTGGTTTACGTCGCGGACGCTTCGCGGCCGCCCGGCGACGCCGATTGGGAGAGCCTGGAACTGATCCGGCAGACGGTGACGCCGGTGCTGCTCGCGCTGAACAAGGTCGATCGGGTGAAACCGAAGGAACTGCTGCTGCCTGTGATCGAGCGGTTCAAGTCCCGCCACGACTTCGCGGAGTTCATCCCGGTTTCGGCGCTGACGGGCCAAGGTATCGAGGATCTTCGTTCGGCGATTGTGAGCCGGCTTCCCGAGGGTCCGGCATACTTCCCGGCCGATTACATTACCGACCAGCCGGAGCGGTTCGTGGCCGCGGAACTGATCCGTGAAAGACTGCTCGAGGAGACGCACCAGGAGGTGCCGCACTCCATTGCGGTGGTGGTGGAGAAGTGGGAGGAGAAGCCGAAGCTCACGCGGATAGCGGCGACCGTTTACGTGGAGCGGCCGGGGCAGAAAGGCATCGTGATCGGGGCGGGCGGCTCCATGCTCAAACGGATCGGCACGCTTGCACGCCAGGAAATCGAGCGGATGCTCGAACGCAAGGTATTCCTCGAACTGTACGTCAAGGTGCGCCCACACTGGCGGGAAGACAAGCAGTTCCTTAATGAACTGGACTGGCGGCTGACGATGGCGGGCGGCGAGGCGCCGGAGTAGAATATTGGTCAGTCATGATTGATAGGCGCGTGCTTTCGATATTCGTACTTTTGGGATTTCTGCTGGCAATATGCCAACCCGTTCTTGCGCAGAAGGACTCGGATGATGAGATTTACGACCGCGTTCGCCAGCGCCTTGCGGCGAACCGCGACGTAAAGGGCGGCGCCATAGAGGTGGATGTGAAGGACGGAGTGGTCACCTTGAGCGGCAAGGTCACGGAAGACCGGCAGAAGAACAAGGCCGAGCAGGTGACGCGCAAGACCAAGGGCGTGAAGAAAGTGGTCAACCGGCTTCATGTCGAGATTCCGGCGGGCCGTTCGAACTCGAAAGCGCCGCAGCCGTGAGGCGCCTGTTGCCAGAGGTATGGCTGGCGCGCTGTTCCATCATTTAGTTCCGGCGTCGCTCTATGGTCGTCAGACCGCATTTCCAGCCCTGTCCAGGATTACCGAGGAGTTCCGGGAGTGCCAAGGTGCGGGAGAGGCCACTTTGGCAATCGAACGGTCGAAGGCAGTCCTCTATAGCCTGCTACGCCGGCGCTTTGAGGAGCCCCTGGCGCAGGCGCTGTCGCTCAAAGTTCTCAACGTCTGCCTCGCCGGATATCACTTCCACGCCCGCAGCACCGTTGTGTCTTCACGCCCGGTAGGAATTGTCGCCGACACCTCGAACGTTTGCCGGCTCTCCTGCCCGGGTTGCGTGCATTCGGCCCGTTCGGAGGCTCTGAAGCGGTTCGATTGGCCTAAGGGCACACTCACGGGACACCGGTACTCCGAGTTGCTGCGGCTTTACGGTCCGTACGCGATCGAAGTCTACTTCTGCAACTACGGCGAGCCGCTCCTGAACCTGGACACACCAAAACTGATCCGTATGGCGAAGACCTACCTGATGGGGGCGATGCTATCAACGAGCCTGTCGGTGCAGCGGTTCGATGCCGATGCCTACGTCGAATCCGGCCTTGATTTCATGGTGCTTTCGATTGACGGAGCCACGCAGCCTGTGTACGAGCGGTTTCGCCGCAACGGCAACCTGGAGTTGGTGTTCGCGAACCTGCGCCGGCTGGTGGAGGCGAAGCGGAAGCTGAGGAAGCGCACGCCGGTGCTGTCGTGGAACTTCCTGGCATTCGAGCACAACGCGCATGAGATTCCATTGGCCTCGCGCATGGCGAAAAGACTTGGCGTGAATCAGTTCCGGGTCGTGACTCCTTTCGACGTTACGTGGGATGATCCGGAGATCCGCCCCGCGGCGATTCAGCCGCTTGTCCGGCGTCTGGACTGGCTATCTACCACCAACATGCCCGAGAACTGGAACCCGTTCCCGGATCAGGTAGAGGCCGGTGCGATCGCGCGCGCATTTGAGCGACCGTGGACCCCAGGGCAGGGAAGCGACGAGCCAACGAAGCCAGGCCATACGTGCCAGTGGCTCTACAAGAACATCGTGATGGACGCGACCGGCAGAGTTCTGCCGTGCTGTGGAGCGCCCAAACCGGACATGGACCTCGTCTTCTCGACAATTGACGGCGGGGACGCCGATCCGTTCAATTCGGAGAAACATCGCCGGGCGCGGGCGTGGTTCCGCAACCCGGCGCCCGATCCCGCAGCGCCGTGCTGCGCTCGGTGCGTGTGGGACCAAACCACCGTGAATATCGGCGGGCCGGAAATACGACGTTATTTTCGCGCTGCCGATGCCGCCTTCTTTGACCGGCAGAGCCTGCGAATGCTGGCCGCTACCTGAGCCCCAGTCTCGACAGGTCGCGGATGTCCACCGTGTAGCGGCCCACATCGTCGTCCCGGCGCTCGGCCAGGAGTGCATTAGCGCGCGAATCCAGTTCGGCCGCCTCCTTTTTCCGGTTTTCCTTTTTCAAGAACGCGGCGAAATTCTGTAGGCACACCGCGGTCCTGGTGTACTCCCGGCCGGACTTCGTGTAAATTGCCAGCGCCCGCCGGAACAGCGGCTCCGCCAGTGCCGCCTGCCCGGCGTGAAAATAGTTCACCGCGAGATTGTGTACGCAATCGGCCACGCTCGGGTGATCCGGACCGCCAATGCGCTCAAAAATGGTAAGCGCCTCGGTGAGCATGCGTTCGCCCTCGGCGTAGTCTCCGCGGCTGCCGGCGAGTTGCCCGAGATTGTTGAGCGTGGTGGCGGTGAGCGTTCCGCTTGTGTCGTGGGCCGCCCGCTCGATTTCGAGGGCGCGCCGGTAAAGCGCCTCGGCTTCCTCAAGCCGGCCGCCGCTCTGGCAAATCGAGGCGAGGTTATTGAGGGAGATGGCTATCGCGGGGTCGCCCGGCGGCAGAGCCTTCTCACGGATCGCAAGAGCGCGCCTGAGCAACTTCTCAGCTTTTGAGTACTTGCGCCCGGCGCTATACACCTCGGCGAGGTTGTTCAGAACTCCGGCCACGGCCGGATGGTCAGGGCCAAAGCGCTTCTCGCGTGAAGTGAGCGCCCGCCGGAAGAAGCGTTCCGCATCGATGTACTTCCCTTCCACGTAGTAGAGGTGCCCGATGTTGTTATGCGTCTTGGCCAGCCGGTCGTCTTCGGCGCTGAGGGTTTTCTCCTGGATGTCGAGCACCTGTTTATAGACGCGTTCGGCCTCGGCGTATCTCGCCTGGGCGGCGTAGAGCGCCGCGAGGTTTACCAGGACCTGCGCCGTGCGGGCATGGTTCGAGCCGTTCGCGCCGCGGCGCGCTTCCAGCGCTTCGAGGCAATACGCCTCAGCCTGTTTGTAGTCGCCCTTCTGGACGTAAAGCGCGCAAAGATTGTTAAGCGCGGCGGAGAGGTCGGATTCGCCGCGCTTCTTCCAGATGGCAAGCGCCGCGAGATAGGATCTCTCCGCTTGCGCCAGGCGAGCTTGAGCCTGATACAGCGCGCCGAGGTTGTTCAGAGTCATGGCCATGGCGGACGTCCCGGCTAGCACACTTTTCTCGCACGAGTCCAGAGCGCGGAGATACATCTGCTCGGCCTCGCCGATCCTGGACTCCGCGTGCAGGGCCGCGCCAAGGCCGTTGAGGGAGTTCACCAGGCGCGCGGTTATCGTGCCGGACTTCTCGGCCTCCCTCAGCGCGCTCCTCCAGGCACTCTCGCATTCCGCCGTTCGGCCGCTCGACCCGCAACTCACGGCCGCTTCCGCGAATGCTTCAAACGCTTCCGACGCCTGCGCCGCCGCACCGCACAGCGCTACAAATAAGGCCACAAGTTTGGCTTTGTGCTCGAAAGGCATTTTTCCCCTCTAGACGGATTGCATCCTGCCGGCAACGAAATTGCCTGTCCTCTGATGTTGCCGTTGCTGAAGAGTAAGACGAATGAGCACCCGAATTGTTCCGCGGAAATCCGGGATTGGTGTTCGCGTTCGATATAGTGTTACGGTGGGGTGTGAAATCTGGAACACTCGCGTGTTTCGTGTTGCAGTCATTGCGGGTGCGGTGGCTGCGGTCGCGGTTGGCGTCTGGGTGTACCTTCGCGCGTCGCGCGTCGTAAGTGAATCGTCGCGGCGCATCGCGGCGGAATCCGCCATCCCCTTTACAACCGTCAGGCTGGATCGCAAGCTGCCCTCCATGGAAGCGATCTCCGCGCCCGGAGTGTTTCACGACGCTGCTGTCTATCGCGGGTCCTTATATGTATGCGGGCCCGCGGGCCTTAGCGAATTCGATGCGGAAGGGCGCGTGAGGATGCAATATCGCGCGGGAATTGAGTTGCCGGGTCCTTTGGGAAGCGTGGCGGCTGGAGTTGCGGCGGGATCGGGTGAACCGGAGTTATTCATCGCGACGGCGGGCGAGGGCCTGGTTGCGTTCAATGGGCGCGAGTTCAGGCAGATCCTTCCGGAGGCCGCGCCGTATCGCGACATCACCGCGGTGCTTGTGCTTCCCACGGGACGCATTCTGCTCGGCACTCACAAGAAGGGAGTGCTTGTTTACGACGGCAGGCAGATCACCGCATTCCACACGGCGCTCACGGACATCCCGGTAACCGCGCTGGCCGGCAACGACTCAAGCGTCTGGGTAGGAACTGTGGAACGCGGCGTGCTTCACTGGCACGCGGGAGAAGTGGACGCGTTCGGCGAAAAGGAAGGGTTGCCCGATCGCCAAGTGCTCTCGCTGGCCATTAGCGGAGAGCGCGTGTTTGCGGGAACACCGATGGGAGTCGCGGAATTTACAACCGGGCGGCTGGCGCGAGTGCTCGCGCCGGGAGTGTTCGCTCAGTCGCTGCTGGCGCGAGGCGGGAAGCTCGCAATCGGCACGCTCAGAGAGGGCGTGGTGGAAGTGCCGCTGGAGGGAGGCCGTCCCCGGCCGGCCGCGCCAATCGGCGAACCGTTTCCGGGCAAGGTCGAGCGGCTGATCGACACCGGCAGCGGCATGCTTGCCGTCACGGATCACGACCTTTACCAGGTGGACGAGCGCCGCGGCGCGTGGACCCGCGTGGCCGGGCGCGAGCACGCCGTGCTGACCGACCGCAATATTTCGGCGCTGAGTTTCGACTCCGCGGGGCGCCTGTGGGTCGGATACTTCGACCGCGGCCTGGACATACTGGAGCCGGCGCTCGACCGCGCGACGCACGTCGAGAACGATCGTGTCTTTTGCGTCAACCGCATCGCGGAGGACCGCGAACGCGGCATTGTCGCCGTCGCTACAGCGAACGGGCTGGTGCTGTTCGACCGCGCGGGAAAGCAGCGGCAGGTACTGGGGCGTGCCGAAGGCCTGATTGCGGACCAGGTGACGGACGTGCTCGTGCGGCCCGGCGGCCTCACGGTGGCGACGCCGGCCGGCATCACCTTCGCCGATTCGTCGGGCATGCGGAGTCTATACGCATTCCATGGACTGGTGAACAATCACGCATATGCACTCGCGCCGGCCGGCGGACGGCTGCTGGTGGGAACGCTCGGGGGGCTATCGGTGATCGAAGGCGACCTCGTGCGCGCCAGTTACACGACCGCCAACTCCGGCTTGCGGCATAACTGGATCACCGCGATTACACCGGCCGGAGGCGAGTGTTTTGTGGGCACTTACGGCGCGGGTGTGCTGCGGTTCGATGCCGCGGGCAACTGGCGCACATTTTCGGACCTGGCCCCTGGCTTTGAAGTAAACTCGAACGCAATGCTTACGACGGATCGCGCCGTGTACGCGGGATCGCTCGCCGCCGGGCTGTACATCTACGAACGTGCGGCCGGGCGATGGAAGAACCTTACGGCAGGCCTGCCCTCGCAGAACGTGACGGCTCTCGCGGCACAGGGTGGTTACATTTACGCGGCCACCGACAACGGCCTGGTGCGGTTCAGGGAGACTCTATGAAGCTCGCCGCGGTTCTGCTGTTGCTGCCCGCGCTGGCGCTGGGCGACGCCGGCGTGCTGATCCCATCCAACCGCCAGCAGCCCGACCCGGCGGTGCTCTCGCTCTCGGAGATGTCAATCGACATACTGATCGACAACGGCGACGCCCGCGTGTCGATCCGGCAGATCTTCGCAAGCCATGACGGGACGGTGCTCGAGGGCAACTACCTGTTCGCACTCCCGAGCCGCGCGGCGGTTTCGGACTTCGCCGTGTGGGACGATGTGACGCGCATTCCCGGCGTGATCCTGGAACGGAAGCGCGCCGAAGAGATCTATCAGAACCTGAAGTGGCAATCGATAGACCCGGGATTGTTGCAGGCGGGCGAGCAGGGCGCCACATCGGCGGAAGCGGGACGCACGGCGGTATTCAGCGCGCGCATCGTGCCGATCCCGGCATTCGGCACGAAGCGGCTGGAGATCGAGTATCACGAGACGATTCCCGTTGCGGACCTGCGATCCATGTTCGCAGTGCCGCTCCGGCCGGACGCTTACCACGCGCAGACCGCCGGGCTTCTGACCATCAATTTCGAACTGCGGTCGGCCCATCCGATTGCCGAGTTTGCGCCGGTGAGCAAGGCGTACCCGCTGAAGATCAACGCTACGACGCCGAACCTTGTGCGCGGAACGTTCCAGGGCCGCAACGTGGTTTTCAGCGAGGATTTCGCGGTGCGGTACTCGCTTGAACCCACGCAGGCGGACAGCTTGCAGATCCTGACGCACCGCGAGCCTAACGAACCGGGGTTCTTCGAGGCCTCGGCACTGATCGCGCCCGCACAGGCGAACGCAAGCGCCGCGCCGCGCACCGTAGTTGCGCTGTTCGACAACTCGCTCTCGATGCAGTGGGAGAAGCTCGAGCGGAACTTCCAGGCGCTCGAAGCGCTGTTGCGTTCGCTTCGGCCGGGCGACCGCTTCAACCTGCTGCTGTTCAACACCGAGGTGAAGCCGTTCGCTCCTGCACCGGTCGCGGCCGGTACGGAGTCGGTCGAGAAGGCTCTCGCTTTTGTGCGGGCGAGCCTGCTGCGCGGCGGCACGGATCTGGAGAAAGCGCTCGGCGCGGGGCTCGCACAGTTTTCGGGCGGCGGTGAATCGTACCTCGTGCTGCTGAGCGATGGCGACCCGACGCGCGGCACGATTCGCAACGCAACTCTCGCATCGTGGTACGCGGCGAAATGGAAACAGGCGCGACCGCGCACTTACGTGTACGCAATTGGAGACGATGCGAACATGCCGCTGTTGAAGCTTCTGGCGCGCAACGACGGCATTCTCGAATGGGTGCGGTCCACCGAACCGGCCGAGTTCAAACTGAACGCGTTCCTTTCGAGAATCGGGCGGCGGCCCATCGAGAATCTCCAGCTTGCGGCGGAGCCTGCGCCGAATTTCGACATGGTGTATCCGCTCGAAGGCAGCACGTTCGCGGGTTCGGTGGCGGCGTGGATCGGGCAGTACAAGAAGCCGGGGCCGGCACACTTCACGATGCGCGGCGATCGCGAAGGAAAGCCGCTTACAGCCCGCGCTTCGGTACCGCTACCGGCGCAGGACGCCGGTCATCCTCAACTGCCGCGAACATGGGCGCGCGCGCGGGTGGATGCGCTGCTCGAGAAGATCGAGCGCCAGGGCGAGGACCGCGCGACCATCGACGAAATCATACGGCTCGCGCGGAAGTACAAGTTTGTCACGCCGTACACGTCGTTTCTTGCGGCGCCTCGCGCGCTGCTGCGGCCCAGGCTGATCCGTCCAGGCGATCCCGTGCTGCGCGTGCGCACCGATCCACTGGTGGTCTCCGTGACGGCGTTGTTTCCTTTCGGGTTGGTGAAGGAGCTTCGATATCTCAAGGATGAGGACATCTGGCAGACGCGCTTCCTCGCGCCGGTTGATATGAATGACGGCACGTATAGCGTGCGGCTGTTGCTGCGCGACCGCGCCGGGCATGTGTATCGCGAGTCCAAGACGTTCGTGATTGCGAGCAAGCCGCCGGTAGTTCGAGTGCGTCTGGATAAGGCGCGGTTTCGGCGCGGCGAGCCGGTGCGAATCCGGGCGGGCGCGTCGAACACAACTCGAACGCTCACCGCGAGAATGTACGGAATCGCTCCGGTGAGCCTGCGGTGGAACGACCGCGAGGCGGCGAACACGGGCGAGTTCGTCATCCCTGAGCACCTGCCCGCGGGACGGTACACGCTCACGGTGACCGCCGAAGATTTCGCGCACAACATCGGAACCAGGGAGGTGGCTCTTGAAGTGGTTCCGTAGTCGCCTGACGATTGCCGGGCCGGCGCTCGCGATTGGCGCGCTGGCCGCCTATGCCGAGTTGCCGCAGTGGCTGCAACACGTCCCCGCGCTTGACCGGCTGCAAAGCGCGCTGTTCCGATCCGAGCCGATGCCGGGCGGACCTGTGCCGGTGAGGCGTCCTCCCGCCGAAGCACGCGCTTCGCTCACGCAATTGATTACGGCTGCGCCTACCGATGCGGAACTGCACGCGTTGCGCGCGCGGGAATCCGAAGCGCAGCTCGATTTCGCCGCCGCCGAGCAGGACTGGCGGCGGTTCGCCGATCTTGCGCCGGACAAGAGCGCGGGGCAGCTTGCGCTCGCCGATTTCTATCACCGCCGGCTGCGTTCGGTGGATGAGATTCGCGCGCTGGGTGCGGCGGCGGTACAGCCCACGCCGCCTTCGGAGGCGCTACAACCCGTGGCGCAGCAGCGGTCGTGGCAAGCGCTGGAGCGCGCCGTTGCGCTGGTGGATGCGCAGGCGCTACCGGTCGATACCGGCATCTCTCAGTATCGTGCGCTGATTGCGCGCTACCCGCGCGAGCAGGCGGCCTACCAGCGATTTCTCGATTACGCGCTCAAGCATAAGCGGTTTGACGCCGCCGCGGAAGTTCTGGCCGCGCACCGGAAGGCATTTCCGGACGACGTGGTGTTTCCGGTGAATGCCCAGGCTCGCATTGAGGAGAGCCGCGGCTCCGTGGATCAGGCGCTCGCCGTTTATGACCGCGCGTTCGAGCCGCTTTGGCCGCCCGCACTGGTGAAGGACTACTTCGGTCTGTTGCAGCGCACGCACAACTTGCGGCGCTACCTCGAACGCGCTCGCGCCGCGCTGGCTGCGAACCCGGACGATCTGAACGCCGCGGTCCGCATCTTTTACTACTTCCAGCAGCAGGGGAATCTGCCGGCCGCACACCGCACGCTCATCGAGTTTCGTTTGCGCAAGCAGGCACGGCGCGCGGCCTGGACGACGGACGAGCTTTGGATTCTGGCCCGGCTTTTCGAGGCCACGCAGCAGTATGAGGAAGCCGTCTGGAGCTATTACGATATGTACGCCCTCGCGGGCACTGGTCCGGCGGCGGAGCATGCGCTCGCGGGGATCATCGGCGTGCTGTTCACCGCGCCCGAGCAGCCGATCCGCTTCGGCGCGGGCGATCTCTCGTTCTACAAAGACGTCGCCCAAATGGACCCGCACCCGGGCTTCCTCAACGGCATCCTGTCGCTGCTACTGAACTCGACTTACCCGAGCTCCCAGTATGCGGAGGAGGACCGCGCCTCGGCGGCCTACTTCCACCGGGTGCGCGCCGCCGAGTTGCTGGCGCTGTTCGATTCGCGATTCCCGAAGGCTAGTGAGCGGCCGATGCTGCACTGGCAACTTGTGTCCGCTTACGCGACCTATGGCGATAACGACGGCGTGATCCGCGCGGGCCGCCGGTACCTGGCGGCGTTCACGCAGGATGCGGCCGGGCGGACGGCCGTGGCGTTGCTGATGGCCGATGCGTTCGCGCGCAAGAACGACATTCAGCAGGAGTTCGCGACTTACGATGCCCTGTTGAAGGAGTTGGCGGGGCGGCGCTCGTCCGAATACACACAGGTGCTCGATCGCTACGTGGCGCGGCTGGTCTCCCTCAAGCGCCCTCTCGACGCGTTGCGCCTGCTGCGGCAGGAGATCGACCGCAATCCGAACGATTCGTCCCTATATGAGCGCCTGGCGGCGTTCATGCAGCAGAACCGGCTGGATGCGCAGGTCGAGCAGGTGTACCGGCGGGCGATTCAGCAGTTCGACGGCACCTCGTGGTACGACAAGCTCGCGCGCTGGTATCTGCGGCGCAAGCAGATGGCGGAGTTCCAGCAACTCACGCGCGAAGTGGTCGGCGTGTTCTCCGGCACGGACCTGGAACGGTACTTCCGCGAGATCGTCAACCCGACCGCGCTCGGTGCGGCGTTGTACCTGCAGGTGAACCTGTATGCGCACGAGCGATTTCCCAACGATCTGGTGTTCGTACGCAACCTGCTCGGGGCGTACACCGCTCGCGGCACGGAGGACCCGGCCGCCCGTGAGCGGCTGCTGCGCACGTACTGGTATTACGACGCCGGCTTGCGCGCGACCTTCTTCCGGTTTCTCGCCGGCTCGCAGAGGCTGGACCCCGAGGTGAAAGAGGCGCGCGCGGCTGCGCCCGGCAACACGGCGGCGGTACAGTTCGTCGCGGAAGCCGAGGCGTGGCGCTCGCACTTCGAGCAGGCCGCGCCGGGTTTCGACGCGCTCGCGGCGCAACAACCGGCCGATGACGGCGTCGCGGGCCGCGCGGCTGCGCTCAACCGCTCGCTAGCCGCATTCGATCCGCAACTGACGGCGCGAGCGGTCGCGATCGAGGAGAAGCTGAATCAGTTCGCGCCGCGGGATAGCGCCACGCTGACGAGGGTTGGGGAGATCTATGCCGACCGCGAGTTGTTCGGACGTGCGCGGCCGTACTGGAACCGCATCCCTTCAATTGAGCCCGGCAAGCCCGGTGGTTATCTCGAGGCCGCGACCGTGTTCTGGGATTACTTCCTTTACGACGACGCGCTGCGGCTGCTCGAAGAGGGACGGAAGAAGCTCGGTGACCCGGCGCTTTACGCGTACGAGGCTGGAGCGATCTACGAGAACAAGCGCGACTACGCGAGGGCGATTGCCGAATACGTGAAGGGCGCGGAGTCGCAATCGTCGGCACGCGCGCGGCTGATACAACTCTCGCGCCGGCCGGGCGAGCGCGCCCTGGTGGAGAAGCTCACAACGGCGCGCGCATCCGGGCCGGACCCGAGCGCGGCGGCGGTGGCGCTGCGGACGGCGGTGCTCGAAGCTCAGAACCGGCGGGACGACCTGCGCCTGTTTCTCCTGGACGTGACCGCACGCACCAGGTCGCTCGAACTGCTGGAGACGATTCGCGGAACCGCAGGCAGGACGGGGCTCGACGAAGTGGAGGAGCGGTCAATCGAGCGGCAGATCGCGCTGGCGGCGGACCCGGTGGAACGCATGCAGCTACGGCTTGCGCTGATGCGTTTCTACGAAGGCAGGCGCGAGGTGCAGCGGGCACGCGATGCCGTGGAAGCACTGTACCGGCAGAACCCGGAAATTCTCGGCGTCGTGCGCGCGACGGTCGATTTCTATTGGCGGAACAAGATGGAGCGGCAGGCAATCGATGTGCTGCTGCGCGCGGCGTCCGCAGCCAATGTCCCGCTGAAGAAGCAATTCACGCTCGAAGCGGCGAAGAAGGCAACGGAGACAGGCGGCACGCAGCAGGCGCGGCAGTTGCTGGACACGCTGCTGCAGGCCGAACCGTTCCAGCCCGAGTATCTCGCAGCCATGGCGGATACTTACGCGCGCCAGGGCGACGACCGCGGGCTGCGTGATTTTTACACACGCAAGATCGGGGAGATCAAGGACGGCAATCTGCGTACCACGCTGCGGCGCGCGTTGATCCCGGTTCTGACGCGACAGAAAGACTACGCCGCGGGGGTCGATCAGTACATCGAGATCATCAAAGCCTATCCCGAGGATGAGGGCGTCGCGCGCGAGGCGGCATCCTATGCTTCCGCGCACGCGGCGGTGGACCGGCTGCGCGGCTACTTCCAAAAGGCCGTCGCCGATTCGCCGCGCGACTACCGCTGGCCCATGGTGCTGGCGCGCCTCGACACGTTTTTCGAGGATATTCCGGCGGCGATTACCGCCTATGCGCAGGCTATCGCAATCCGGCCAGACCGCGTGGATCTGCACATCGCGCGCGCATCGCTTCAGGAGCGCCTGATGCGCTTCGACGATGCGCTCGCAAGCTACCGCAAGATCTATGACCTGGCTTACCGCGATCCGCAATGGATGCGAAAGGTGGCCGAGGTTTACGCCCGGCAGGGCAAGGCGGATGCCGCTGTGAAGGCGCTGCGCGAGGCGTTGATCGAGGGGCGCCCGGAACGGCCCGGCCCCTTCTTCGAAGCTGCCCGCATCCTGGACTCCTGGAACATCCTGGACCCGGCGCGCCGCTTCGCCGAGCGCGGGGTGGAACTCGCCGGGGCGAACCTGCTGGCCGATTACAGTTACGCTCGCGAAGCGCAGATCTATGCCCGCGTGATGACGCGGGTCCGTGCGCACGAGACCGCATATGCGCGGCTTGCGAAAATGGCCGTGGACGACGCCTCGCGCAACGGGCTTGAAACCGTGCTCGCGGAGATGGGCACGGCGGCCGGCACCTATTTCACACCCGAAGAGAAGGCTTCCTTCGCGGCGTTCCTGGCGCGGCAGCCGCAGTCGCCCGTTCTGCTGCAATTGGCTTCGCGCGCCGGGTTGGTCGACCTTGAAGCGCGATGGCTGTTCGAGCGGATGATGACCAGCGCGGGCCAGGCGCGGGCGGAGGAGCAGCGGTTCTCCGAGTTGCAGGCGCGCCGCATGCAGTTCGACGATCTCGCCCGCAAACTGCTCGCATACTGGAACGCGCATCCGCCGACTGATGATCGCGACCGGCTGCTTGTCGAGGCGGCCCGGGCATACCGGTCGGCCGGAGACGCGACCGGCGAGCTTTCGGCGCTCACACTGAAGCAGCGCAGTTCGAGGCTCGACGACGATTCGCTCCAGCGCTTTCTCGAACTGTTGCTCCAGCGCGATCCGCAGCGGATTGTCGCGCTCGCCGGATCCGCATCCGAACGCGAGCGCGACGCGGCGGCAAACGCGGCGGTTGCAAGCGGCGATTCCGCACTCGCGTTGCGCGCCGTCACCGCGCGCGGCCGTGGGCTCGAACCGGTCTGGACCAGCGCGTACACCGGGCTGGCCGGCCTTTACTACGCAGACGTCGCACCCTCAGTGGACGCCGATTTCCGTGCCGCGCTCGGAGCGGGAACTATCGGGGAGCGCCTCGGCAAAACGATAGACCGCACGCGGCAGCTTGCGGGCGGCAACTGGTTCTACTACGGCACGGCGTACGGCGCCTACATCGCGGCGAAGAAGACCGGCGATCCCGAGGATTTCCTCCCGGCGCTCGTCGAAGGCGCGCCGGCCCGCCCGGGCGCGTATCTCACGCTCGCGGACTACTACCGCGACAGCGGCGACCCTGCGCGCGCACTGGCCGATTATGCGCATACGCTCGAACTCGATCCGAAACGCGGCGACGTGGAGGACCGCATGGCCGAGGTCCTGTGGAGTCAAGGCAAACGCGATGAAGCCGTGGCGCACTGGAAGGGCGCATTCGCCGCGCTCCGCAAAGTCGAAGACGGACGTATCCCCGAGACGTTCTGGGGCGATGTCGAGCATGCTCTCCAAAACATCGGCGCGCGGAAACTGCTTCCGCAAGTACGGCAGGAAGCCGATAGCGTGTTGCGTACTTACATCCGCCGGAACGGCAGCTACCGCGTGGAGCCGCTCCTTCGCGCCGCGTATGAAGCCGCGGCGGACCCGGCGGCCGGTGTGGCGTGGCTCATCGATCTGATTCGCGCGGCACCGCAGCCGCTCTGGCTATACGCCGGCATCGTGGATGCGAAGTGGCTGCCGGATGCCGAGCGTGAACCGCTGTACCGCCGCATTCTCGATACGGCCGCGGCGGAAGCGGCGCAGGCAACCGCCGATTACCACTACAGGCAGGATGAACTGCTCCGATGGCGGATCCGCTGGATCGGTTACCTGGTAGACACGAAACAAGCGGACCGTGCGCGGACGGAACTCGACACGCTGCCGGAAAGTGCGAGGCAGGACTACAGCGTGATCGCGCTCGAGATTCGCATTGCCGCGCAGCGCGGCACGCTGCCCGCTCTGGTGAGCCGCTACGAGCGCGAGCCCGACAAGGCTCCGGCATTCGAACTGCTGCGCGACTCGGCGGCAGTGCTGAGGAAAAACGGAGATGATGCCGGCGCGCGACGCCTGCTCGAATTCGCATACACGCGCGAATTGGACCGCCGCAATTTCAGCGCCGCGAACTTCCTGGGCCTGGCGGAACTGCGCCTGGAAACCGGAGACACCGCAGCGGCGGTCACGCTGCTTCGACGAATGGCCCTGGTGGCAAACGAGCCGTTCGAGGACCTCGAACCGGCGGCCGCGCTGCTGAACAAGTACGGCCGCAAGACCGAAGCGCGGCAATTTCTTTCCGAGCGCGTGAAGGCCGTTCCGTGGGACTTTGGGGCGCGAGTCGAACTCGGTGACGCCCTGGTGGCGACGGCCGCGGAGGCGCCGTACGCTTTGCGCGCGCAGGCAGCGATGCTCAAGCCCTCCACGAAGGCAGGCAGCGCGGAACTGGATCTGCTCGCATCGGGCTCGATTGCGCCGGCTGCCGCCGAGCAGCCGTTCTTCTACTACGCGCGGCTGAGGGCGGCCGAGACAGCAACCGACGCCGCTGTTCGCATCCGGCTGCTGGCCGGAGCGTTGGCCATTGAGCCTGGCGCGAACGATGCCCGACTCGCTGTGTTTCGCGCCGCGCTCGCGGGCGGCAGTTACCAGGTCGCGCTGTCATCCATGGAACCGATGCTCGAATCCATTCGCTACATTCTCAACCGCCCGGATCGGGAAGAGGAGATGGAGCTGCGCTATTTCGGAGAGCAACTCCTGGCATCCACCGGACTCAGCCCGCGTGAACGCGGAGCGCTCGCCGAAGGACTCGGATTGGCTTCCGAAAAGGTTGGACGCCCGTCCGCGGCCATGTTCTATCGCATCGCGCTGGCGCTCGAACCCACGCAGAGTGCGCGCGCGGCCCTCGACCGGCTGCGGGCGGAAGAGACACGCCGCGCCGAAGACGCGAAGAGACGGCCGGTAATTTCGAAAGGGCTCGAGCAGGAGCGGCTGGTCCGCGTGCGTCAGGGAGGCCCACGATGAGATTGCGAGTTGCGCTCTCCATGGCGCTGGTGGCGTTTGCGGTGCTTGCGTTGGTTCAAGCGCCCGCGCCGCGCGGCCTCGCCGGGTACGTTCCCGCCGGGCCGTTGCTGGTTCTCGAAGCGCGCGATTTCGCCGCGCTCGTGCGCGACTGGAACGGCTCCGCGGAAAAGAAACACTGGCTCGCGAGCGCGAACTTCCAGGTGTTCTCGCGTTCACGGTTGTACCAGCGGCTCAGCGATGCGCAGACGGAATTTGCCGCGGCGGCCGGGTTCCCGCCGGACATGTCGCTGGTGGAATCGGCCGCGGGAAGCGACTCCGTGCTGGCGCTCTACGATATCGGCAAGCTGGAGTTTCTCTACATCACGCGGCTGCCCTCGGCGCGCGCCATCGAAACCGTGCTGTGGCGGACGCGCGGGAGTTACGAGACTCGCAAGGCGGCGGGCGTCGATTACTTCGTCCGCGTGGACCCGGTGTCGCGCCGCGTAGCGGCATTCGCAACCACGAACGACTACCTGCTGCTGGCAACGCGTGAGGACCTGATTCCCGCGGCGCTCACCCTGCTCTCGGGGGTGCGCGGCACGGCCGTTACGGACGAGCAGTGGTATTCCGAGGCGGTGCGCGCCGCAAAGCAGCCCGGCGAACTGCGGCTGGTGATGAACCTCGCGGCGCTGGTGCGCAGCCCACACTTCCGTTCGTATTGGGTGCAGCGCAACGTGTCCGAAGTTCGCCAGTTCGGAGCGGGAGTCGCCGACGTGTTCCGCTCACCCGCACAGACGCGCGAAGAGCGTGTGCTGCTGCGGTTCGGCGAGGCGCGGCCCGCGGTGCAAAGCGGCGCGATGGGCCAGGCGCTGCGGCTCGTGCCGGACGATGCCGGCCTGTTTCGCGCCTGGGCCAACCCTGCGCCGGACGACGCACTCAGCCTCATCGTGAGCAGGGTTCTCGATCCGCAGGCGCAGGCCGGGCGTCCCTCGGAGATGGCTCCGGAAGCGCCTGTCTCAATGATCGCGGGCAGCGAGGGCGACCTGGAAACGCGCATCGATGAGCCGCCACTCGAAAAGACGGGCGACAGGTTCGTGCCAGCGCCTGTGCGCCGGATCATCGAAAGCGCAAAGCTCGAAGCGATGATGGAAACGGGAGCCACGCGGCTGCTGCCCGACGGCGTGTTTGCCGGCATCGACCTGGCGGTCGCCTTGATCGCAGGGACCGATTGGGACGCGAACGCCGTGCGCGCGGCGCTCGAATCCGCCGCGGAGACCGGACCGCTTGGAAGAATCGCGTTTGAGGCGCGCGGCCCCGTACTGGTGATCGGCAACTCTTCGGCGCTGGTCAAGAAGATCGCCGCACGCATACAGAATCCGCCGCCGGCCAGTGGCGCCGCGTATGCCGCCGCCTTCAACGCGGCGGGTGAGCGCGCGAACTACGAGAGGATCACGCGCCTCATCGACCACGTGTCCAGCCGCGATCAGCACAGCCCGTCGCGCGAGCCGCGGTTCTTTTCGGAGAACCTCGCGAGCCTGGGACGGACGCTGGGGCGTGTGCAGTCGGCCGGAATCGTGCGCGAGGACACCGGCCGCACCGTGATCGAAACCGTGACATATCGCCTCGGGCAACCATGATCTTCGCTCTGGTGGTGCTCGCGGCGGCGTCACTCTACGAGCAGTCGGTCGTGAGACTCTTTGCCGAGGGCTTTTCAGATACCCGTGTTTCGTACCTGTTCCTGAAAACCTCGAACGGCGAGATTCTAGGCTCGCGATGGCCGGACGCCCAGCGGCCCGTCGCGCCGGGCTCGCTCCTGAAGGTGTTCACCGCGCTGGCCTATAGCGAAACGCACGGCGGACGCTTTCCCAATGTCGTGTGCCGCGGCAAGGCGTCGGGCTGCTGGCTTCCGCGCGGCCACGGCGAGATGGGCATCGTGCAGGCTGTAGCGCACTCATGCAACGCTTACTTCCGCGCGCTCGCGGCCGAGCTCCGAATGGAGGACGTGCGCACGCTCGCTCTGCGGTACGGCATGGAAACACCCGCCGCGGATGCGACGGCCGAGTCGCTTATCGGCTTGGGCAAGGCGTGGGAGATCACCCCCGCCGCGCTCGCGCGCGCTTACGGCCTCTTGATCGCGGAGGCCGGCGCCGCACAGGTGGTGAGCGGCATGGCCGCTTCGGCGCGCACGGGGACGGGCATCGCCGCCGGATTCGGACTCGTCAAGACTGGCACGGCCCCATGCGTACACCGGCCCGGAGCGCCGGGCGACGGCTTCGTAATCGCTCTTTACCCCGCGGAGGCTCCGCGATATACGTTGCTCGTCAGAGTACACGGAACCAGCGGCGCCCAGGCGGCGGAAGTTGCGGGGCGGATGCTGCGAATTCTGAGGGAAGGCAGGTGACGCCGGTCCTCGCCGCGGTGTTGCGGATTGGCGTGCTCGCACTGTTCCGGCCCGAGGTGATGGTTGTGCGCCCGGCGCCCGGGTATGCGCTGGAGATCGAGGCGGACGAGTGGCGCACCGTCCTCGAGGGGTCTCAATCACTCCGCGTGTACGCGTCCGGCGATTCGGTTGAAATCGCGGCGAAGCGCCGGCGAATCGCCGCGGGCGCGCTACGCGCATCCCCACGCCGCGCAGGCGAGTTCGTGATTGCCGTGCCGGGCAAAATCGAGCGGCGCTATCGCGGCGATCTCGAAATCACCGCCCAAGGCGGCGTGCTGATCGCCGTGGTCGGCATGGCTCGGGAAACGGCTGTGGCATCGGCGGTGGCGGCCGAGAGCCAGCCCGGCACTCCGGTGGCGGCCCTCATGGCGCAAGCGGTCGTCACGCGTTCGTATTACACCGCCGCGCATGCGCGGCATAGCGGCTTCGACTTCTGCGATACGACGCATTGCCAGTTCCTGCGCGAGCCGCCGCCCCCTGATGCACCTGCGTCCAAAGCGGCGCGGCGAACGCAAGGGCAGATACTTACCTGGCACGGCGCGCCAGTTGCGACGCTGTTTTCGGCGAGTTGCGGCGGGCGGACGCGGATGCTCGCGAGTCCCGGTCCTGACGAATATCCGTATTTTGCAATCGACTGCCCGTATTGCCGTCGCGGGCCCCGCACTCGCTGTTCGTACTGCGATCCGCACCGGGCGGGGGCAGGTCACGGCTTCGGCCTCTGCCAGACCGGCGCGAAGGGAATGGCAGCGGCAGGCGCCGGCTTCCGCGAGATACTCGACCGTTACTTCCCGAATACCGAACTCACCGCCTCGCTGCCCTGAGGACGTGCAATTTCTCCGTTTCGGTTGTCAAAATTACATACTCTTCGGCAGCCTTTCATAGTTGTTTATTGGAAATCCAGAGTTGGCACAGTGCTTGCAGGCAGCAGCATGGAGCACGCTCATGAAAAAGACGTTCATCGCTGTACCTCTTGTTTTGTGCCTGTTCGGCTGCTCGCAAGCTCCCAGCAATGGAGCGGCCGCGCCGGCCGCCTCGACCACGCCGGAGACAGCCGCCGCGGCACCTCCTGCGGCGCCCGCCGCTGCGCCTGCCGAGCGCACCGTTCAGGTGCCCGCGGGCACAAGCATCCGCGTGCGGTTGGACCAGACTCTCGACACTGCGCGGAACGGCAGCGGTGACCGGTTTGCGGCAACGCTCGTCGCGCCGGTCGCGGTGAGCGGTGACGTAGTAATCCCGAAGGGTACGACGTTTCACGGACACGTGACCACGTCACAGGCTTCAGGAAGGTTGAAAGGACGCGCGTATCTCGGCGTTGCGCTCGATTCCTTTGCTCTTGACGGAGCCACGTACCGCATCGCCACCGGCGTACACACCGTTGCCAGCACGGCGCACAAGAAGCGCAACTTAGCGCTTATCGGCGGCGGCGCCGGGCTCGGTGCGGTGGTGGGCGCGATTGCGGGCGGCGGCAAGGGCGCAGCCATCGGCGCGGGCGCAGGTGCAGCCGCAGGAACCGCGGGAGCGGCAGCAACCGGCAAGAAGAACGTCCGCATGCCGGCCGAAACCCTGTTGACGTTCCGGCTGAAGTCACCGGTGCGCGTCAAGGCATCGTAGCCCCCTGTCTATGGCCATACCCAAGCGCAGGCGGCGGGGGCTAAAGCCCTATGATGGTGGCACCGTACGGCACGGCTGAAGCCGTGCCCTGATACATGGCCCGGTCATGCCAGCAACAAAGTCGTGCCCGGTCGTCCCGGTAACTGTACAAACTCCGTGCCCTGATACGGTTCACGCGCTGGCCTACCGCGCCCGGATCTGCTCCAGGGTCGCGTTCACCGCGGTCATGCGTTTGGTGAGCACTTCCCACGGCGTGAAGTCGATCTTCACGAGTCCGTAGTTGCTGTTCTCGCCATCCAGCCGCCGGCCTTCCTTCGGCTGATCGCGGAACTCGAACCAGTGGAAGCCCACGCAGGAAGAGTGCTCGGCGAGCGCCTCCACGTAGCCGGCGAACCCGTCGGCGCGCTCCTGCTGGGTGGCCAGAGGCTTCGCCGCGCCCTTTGTGTTCGGAAGCCCGCTATCCATGGCCTTGAAGCTGAACTCCGTTATCATCGTCGGCTTGCTTGTGATTTGCGTGATTTGGGTCAGCTTGTCAACCGGCGCTTTCGGGTTGTAGCTGTTGTAGGAGACGATGTCGAAATACTTACCCACCCCGCGCAAGACAGGCTCCGGTGCATAGCCCGCGAACCGGCAGCCGATGATCAGGTGGTTCTTGTCGTACTTCCGAATCGCCTCGTGGCTCACACGCGCATACTCCGCAGCCGCCATTTCGAGGAACGCCGCCTTATCCTCATCGGTCGCCGTCTCCGGCGTGCGCCCACGCGACTTCAACAGTTCCAGAGCTTTCTGGCGCCCCGGTGCGTTTTCGGCCATCTTCAAGTACGTGTCGAACAGGGTTTCTTTGGATCGCCAGTCCGCACCCCAGCGCAATTCGTTGTCGGTGAAGTAACCGAGCAGCCGCGGATCGTTCGCCCGCGGGCCGCACTGGCCGGCTGCCGCGCGGTCCGCGCCTTCCCGGAACTCGGAGCTGAAGTAGTCGGGAATTCCACCTTTGAGCCAGACATCACGGCCGGCGGACGCCGCTATCCCGAGAATTGGCGTGTACGCAAGGCCGGTCTCCCACATCTCTCGCGTGGACCACGCGCCCACCGTGTTGAAGTTCCAGTCCCGCAGTTCGCCCGTCACCGTCTTCATCCAAGCCGGGATATCCGATGGCGCCGGGGGCGCGGAATCGTTCTCGGGCGTGTACGAGACGTTGCACACGCCCTTCGAGAAGAACGCATTTCCTTCCGGCGAGACCAGCCACCATCGGCCGCCGATCTGCTCCGTGTGGAAGTATCCCGTTTTCCGCCCCTTGAGCTTCTGCCAACCGCCATACTGGTCGTATTGAGCGAACGCCGCGGCCGCAATCGCCAGCAGCAATAAGAGCTTCTTCATTTCGGCCTCCTACTCGTACCTCAATGCCACGACCGGATCGAGCCGCGCCGCTTTTGCGGCCGGCCAGATTCCGAAGAACAGCCCCACGCCTACCGAAACCGCCACTCCCATCACGGCCGCCCACAGCGGCACAGCGGTCGGCAGGCTGGGAAACGCGAGCCGCGCCAGAGTGGAGACAAGCCAGCCAAAGGACATCCCGAGCAGGCCGCCCAGCCCCGTCAATACCACCGCCTCGGTCAGAAATTGCGCCACGATGTCGCCGCGCTTCGCGCCGACCGCCTTGCGAATACCGATTTCGCGCGTCCGTTCGGTCACCGAAACCAGCATGATATTCATCACGCCGATCCCGCCCACCAGCAGGCCGATGGAGCTGAGTACCACCATCACCAGAGCCACCGTGCTCGTGATGCGCCGGAAATCTTCGAGCATCTGCTCGCCGGTGGACATCCAGAAATCGTCCGGCTTGCTGTAGGGAACACGCCGCTCCTGGCGAAGCACGCTGCGCACCTCATCCATCGCGAGCGTGATCCTCCCCTTCTGGGCGACCACGATCAGCATGTGCTCCTTCGCCTGCGGAAACATTTTCCGCATGGTGAAGTAAGGCAGCATGACGCGCAGGTCTTCCTGGCCCGGCACCGATGCGGTCGGGCGCGCCATCACTCCGACCACCTCGAACTGCTGGCCGTTTACATCGACCCACTTGCCGACCGGGTCCGAGTAAGGGAACAAACCCTTCTTGACGTCCTCGCCCACGACAACCACGGGCCGCCGCCGCCGCCTGCTTTCCTCGTCGGTGAAGAAACGGCCGAAGATCATCTTCTCCGCGCCGCCGACCGCGTACGATTCCTCCGTCCCCGCCAGTTGGACCCGGTAGACCTCTTCGCCCTTGTATTTCACCCGGTCCTGGCCGCGCGCGCCGAACGTATTCGGACTGAACAGGTAGGGGCTGACGTGCAGCAAAGACGGGCAGCGCTCCTTGATGGCCTGCGCGTGTTCCCACGTCAGCGGCTTGCGCTTCCACTCATCCGGCGTCATCGCGCCGCGAAAGCCGATGTTGAACTTGAACACCATCGCGGTGTCCGGCCCCATGCTCGCCATGATGCTCGCGATGGCCGCGTCCACGCCGGTAATCAGCGAGCCCACCGCGATTACTGTGCCCGTACCGATGATGACCCCGAGCACGGTGAGGAAACTGCGCATTTTGTGCTCGCGTATTGTGGCCAGCGCCATCCGCGCGGCCGATGCGATTTCCGAGCCGCTCATTTCTCAGCCCTCAATGCCTCGATCGGATCGAGTTCCGCCGCCCGCTTCGCCGGGTAGATGCCGAAGAACAGCCCCACCACGGCCGAAAGCCCCACGCCTACAACCACCGCCGATGCCGGTAGTTCCATCGGCACACCCACCGTGTTTCTCACCAACACCGCGATCGCCCAGGCAAACAATACCCCTACCAGGCCGCCGGCCCCCGCCAGCGTCGACGATTCGACAAGAAACTGGCTCAGGATGTCCTGGCGCCGCGCTCCGACCGACTTGCGGATGCCGATCTCGTGCGTCCGTTCCGTCACCACCGCCAGCATGATGTTCATGATGACCACGCCGCCCACAACCATGAACACCGAAACGACTGCCACCGCCGTCGCGGCGATCACACCCGTGAGTTGCTGCCAGATCTCCACCAGCGAGTCCGAACCGAAGATGCCGAAGGTATCCTCCTGCTTCGGTTTGAGATGCCGGTAGGCGCGCAGCAGCATTCGTACTTCTTCCTGGGCTTGCAGGAAGTGCGGCTGATCGATAGCGAGCGCGTTGTAGCCCAGCCCGCCGCGGGCTCCGTACATCTTGAAGAAGGTCTCGATCGGGATCATCACGAAGTTGTCCCGCGATTGCCCGAACAGCGTTCCCTGCGCCTTTGCGACGCCCACGATGAGGAACGGCCGCCCGTCCACCTGCAGGGTTTTGCCCACCGCTTCGGTGTCCGGGAAGAACTTCTGTTTGAAATCGTTGCCGATGTAAACGACGCTCGACCGCTTGCGGTTCTCCGAATCGGTGAAGAACCTCCCCGAGGCAGCCTGCACGTTCTTGATTACGGCCGTGTTGGGCGTGACGCCCGTGAGACTTACCCAGTCCACCTGCTCGTTGCCGTATCGCACGGAGATGCCCCGCCCCGCCTCCATGCCGATCTCGCGCACGAGCGTCGCGTGCTCCTTGAGAAACTCGTATTCGTCGCGCTTGAGCAAGGGGTTGCGGCGCATCATTTCCTGCCACTTCTTCGGACTGGTCTGGCCCATCATGCTGTACTGCCGAACCCAGAAACCGTCCGCGCCCATATCGGAAATCTGGGTGGCGATCACGACGTTCATGCCGTTGATTACGGACATGACGGCGATGAGGGTAGTGGTGGCGAGGATGATGCCGAGCAGCGTGAGGAAACTGCGCATCTTGCTGCCGCGCAGCGATCCGAGCGCTACGCCGACCGCCTCACTGAATGACGCATTTCCGTGCATAGGTTGTCCTCGCGTTCCGGCTCTGTAGCAGCATACCTGAAATTCGGGTCCGTTATTCGGACGCCAGCGGGCCGGCGGAGATCCCGAGCGCGGCCAGCATCGCCTCCTTGCGCCGCTCGGCCAGGCCAGCTGCGGAATCCATCGAGACGCCGTAGAACACAACGCCCGCACCACCCGCGAGCGCCAGCACGGCGAAGAAGGCCGTTTCGCTTTCGAACGCGTACCGCGCGGCATAGGCCAACAGCACCGGGAGGCTCAACAGCGGCAGGCCCAACAGCAGGAGCAGCACGAGCCTGCCGCCCGAGGACCGCCCCCAGGAATTGTCGGGGTTCATCGCGCGTGGATAGTGGACGGAGACGAGGTTGCCCGCCGCGAACAGATACATGCACAACACCAGCGTCACCACATACGCTTCCAGTACCTTCGAAGCTGAAACCGGCAGGCGCAGCGCCGCGCAGACCGTCAGCACAATCGTGATTTCGAGCACGATCAGGATCGCGCCGGCCAGGTTCTTCCCCGCCAGCACCTTCACGAATGGGACGGGCGCGGAGAAGTAAATCTGTGTGGCCGCCCGGTCGAACCCAAAGGCGTTCCAGATGAGCACCTCGCCCAGCAGAATCACCGCGTATACGCTGATCAGCACGGGGTAATTGCCGCCCGAGCGGCTGTGCGCGTGCTGCTGGAACATGGGCAGCCAGATCAGCACGCCGAAAGAAAAGCCCATAAGGAACAGCACCCGGAACCTCGGCGTGCGGGCCAGCGATCGCAATTCCTTCTCGACCAGCGCGGCGACCGGATCGGAGAGGAACAGGCCGGGCAAACGGTAGAGCGCGTCAACCCAGCGTGTCCCGCCCGCCGTCCCCCCGCCGGACGCCGCTGCGGCCGCAAGATCGAAGTTCAGGCTGCGCTGAAACTGGCGGGTCCCGAACAGCCACGCCACCACGGCCCATCCGCAGAGCAGGGCCAGCGACGGGAGCACGCGGTCGGCCAGCGCAATCCGGGCGGCTGCCGCCCAGGGCCAAAGAAACGTGGGACCGTGGCCGAAATAGCGCGCGACGCCCGGAGGCACGCCGAAGTAGGCCACCACCTGCGGAATTCCCGCCGCGAGCAGCACCAGGAGCACCAGCATTTCGCGGACGCGCCGGTAAGCCAGAATGCGTTCGATCAGACTCCGCATGCCGGCCGCCGTGAACAGGTTCATCGCCACGAACGGAGGCAGGGCGAGTAGCGGGCCCCAGAACGGCGCCGCGGGGTTGAGCAGCAGTCCCGCCGCCGCCCCGGCGAGCACGAGCAGCATCTCCAACCCGGCCACGGCGCGCAGCGTCAATTCCATGGCAAAGAGGCGGCCCGGGGGCACGGGGTACGGCAGGAGCTTTCGGATGTCGATGGACACCCCGGCGCTGCCCGTAATCAGAGGGGCAAGCTGCCAGTACAGGCACACCGCCATCAGGCCCCAGGGCATCGCGACGCGCAACCCGGCCAGGTCGAGGGATGACACTACAGCTGCGACCGCCACCGCGAGGCCGGCCCACATGCCGTACCAGATCAGGCTCATGACAACGCCGAGCACACGGCCCGCATGTCCCTCGGTTGGGCGGAAATTGCAGAGCGCTCTCCACTGCGCCCACAGGATGGCGGTGATCTGTCCGGGCATCGCTATAGCCAGTCCAGGCGTTCAGCGGCGCGGCCGGCGCCTACTAGCCGCACAAAGACGTCCTCCAGTGTCTCCGAGCCGCCGCGGAGGCCGGCCATGTCACCCTCCACCACCAAACGGCCGTCATGGATGATCGCGACGCGGTCGCAAAGGCGCTCCACTACTTCGAGGACGTGGGACGTGAGGAAGATGGTGGCGCCGCGCCGGACCTGGTCCAACAGCAGGTCCTTCATCAATCGCGCGCCCACGGCGTCCACACCTTCGAACGGCTCGTCCATCAGGAATACTTCGGGGCGGTGGATCAGCGCGGCGGCCATGGTGACGCGCTTGCGCATGCCCTTGGAATACTCGGCGATCAGCTTCTTGCGGGTGGGCTGGAGTTCGAACAGTTCGAGCAGTTCGCCGGCGCGTTCGGCCGCCACCGAGCGATCAAGGCCGTACATGCGGCCGACGAACTCCAGGAACTCGCCGCCGGTGAGCCGGTCGAACAGGACGGATTCGTCCGGCACCACTCCGATACGCCGTTTGATCTCGACAGCGCGCTCGGGCATCGGCAGGCCGAGCACCTCGATGGAGCCGGAGTCCGGCGGAGCGAGCCTCATCAGCATCCGGATCGTGGTGGTCTTTCCTGCGCCATTGGGTCCGAGAAAGCCGAAGAAACAGCCGCGCGGGACGGCAAGTGTGAGGCCATCCACCGCGGCCTTATCGCCATATAGCTTCCGCAGTTCGCGCACGGCGATGGCCGGCGGCTGGTCGGGCATAGAATCTCATGGTACCCCGCGCGGTAAGTCAAGTTTCGCCGCCCGCGGCCGATACGACAATCGTGACTTCCGTCGAACCCGGGAGCGCGCACGGTCCCGGCCAGGCATTGATGAACCTGGACCGGCTGCCTCCCTTTTCGCCCATTCTGAACCGTCTGTTGGCCACGATTGCCGAGGAGGATGTTTCGTTTGCGCACGTGGCCGATCTGATCGAAAAAGATACTGTGCTGGCCGGCAACGTTCTCGGGGTGGTGAATTCCGCCCTTTACGGTTTCGACGGCACAGTGAACTCCGTGCGGCACGCCGTGGCGATTCTCGGCATGAACAAGCTCCGCAACGTGGCGCTGAGCATGTCGATTACGCGAATGTGGGGGCGGGCGCGCACGCCGCTTGGGTGGTCGACAGCCCGCTTCAACCTTCATTCGGCGGCGGCGGCCGTGCTTGCCGATCTGCTGTCCCAAAGAGTCGATGTCCCGTATCCGGAGGGCGGCTTTGTGGCCGGCCTTCTGCACGATATCGGCAAGCTGCTGATAGCGGTGTCGCAGCCGGACGAGCCGTACGATCCCGAAGAAACCGGCTTTGCGCACGCCGAGTTGTCCGGCGCGGTGCTGGCGCACTGGAACCTGCCGCTGCCCATTCAGGAAGCCGTGCTCTTGCACCACGCTCCGGGCGGCGAGCCGCACCTGAGCTGGCTTGTGAGCGCCGCCGACCGGCTCGCCAACGACCTGGGCCATACGCTGATGCCGCAGCCGCCGGTTCCCGAAATTCCGGCCGATTGCCTGGACGCGCTCGGAATCGGCGGTGAGCTCCCGAGTCTGCTGGAGCAGTTCGAAACGGAATTCACAGCCCTCAAGCAGTATTTTTAGAACCGCCGGCACCGCGACAGCAAGGGCGTGGTTGTCCGGCCGGACCTTCCGGCCAAGGTAGAATAAGGGTTTTCCACTGGGAACCCTCAAATGGAGTACAGGAACTTAGCTATACTCGCCGTGCTGGCTCTTTCCGCCGCCGCGGCCGCTCCTCAGAAGAAAGCCGCGCTGGCGCCCAAGCCCCCGGCTGCCGCCGCCAAAAAGGCCGATACGAGGCTGGACATCAACTCCGCATTCCAGGTCGACCTCGAGAAACTGCCCGGCATCACCCGCCCGCTGGCAAAAAAGATCATCGCCAACCGCCCGTATCGCGCCGTGGAGGACCTGAAGCGCGTGGGCGTACCCGCGGACACGATTGAGAAGATCCGGCCGCTGGTTGTCGTCGATGAATCGATGGGCGCCGTGCATCCTCCGATGCCTAGAATGGCGCCGGCAAAGCCGAAATCCGGCAAGTCCTGATCTCAGGCTGCCGTGCGGCCGCCGGCACTACGGCTCCCCCCGCGGCGACCTATGCTGGCCATGGCCGCGGCGAGTGTGCCGATGCTGAGCTTCTTCACAAGGTTCGGGTGCTCGGCGAAGAAGTCCGCCATGCGGTCTACCACCCCCGGGTCCTTCTGCTCCGCCTCATTCGCCAGCCGCTCCACCTGTTGCGGCGAAACCCTCTGCGCCTCCTCGGGGCTGATCCTGCGCGACGTCAAAAAGTTCAGCATCTCGCGCGATGCCGAGGCCGGCGCGATCGAAAGCACCTGATTCAGCAAGTCGGCCTTCTGCGCGGCATCCGCCTGGCTGAAGAGGTGCGCGACGGACTGCCCGAAGGGCGGCGCGTCGGCCATGCGAAACGCCTGGGCAAGCCCATCGGCCAGCGCCGACCGCGGCGCGCGATGTGCAACCTCCTCGAAGTCCTTGTGTACTGCCGCTGGGTCCGTGGTGTGCAGCGCTCCCGGCCACTTCCCCTCCGGAACTTCCGGCTGGCGCTCGGCGTACTTCGACAGTACGCCCCTGATCTGATTGAGCCAATCCATCGGGCTTCCTCCTGGCGCTTATTGCGGAATGACCAGCCTCTGTCCGGGCTGGATCGCCTCGGGGTCGTCGAGCCTGTCGCGGTTCGCCTCGAAGATCCGGCTGGACTGGTCCGCGTCGCCGTAGTAGTTCCGGGCGATCCTGGACAGCGTGTCCCCGGGCTGGACCGTGTAGACGAGCGGCTCCGGCACGGCGATGCCCACCGCTCGCGCCTGCGCCGCCTGCGCCACCGTGATTTCTGCGATCAGGTCGCTAAAGCTCGGGTCCACGTACTTGATCTCGTCCCAGACGCGGTCCTTCTCCTCGGCTGTAGGCACCACAGCGCGAACCAGGAGCTTGTCGCCTTCCATATGGACATCATCAACTCGCACCCGATGCGTTTCCATTTCCTGGAAAACAGGAAGGTATTTCAGTTTGAGTGCTTCCAGAATCTCGTCGGCCATCTCGCTCGTCCCCCCCTGCCTCCATGTAATCGCAGGGTGTCGAACGAGAACAACTCAGCCGCGCATGCCTACCCGCCGACCACGGTAACTGTCACCTCGCGCTCGCGCGGACCGCTATCGAAATCGCAAAAGATGACCTGCTGCCACGTCCCCAGATAAAGCCCGCCATCCCGGACCGGGAAGCTCTTGCTTGTTCCCATAAGAGCGCTGCGCAGGTGGGCGTAGCCATTATCGTCTCCCCACCGCGCGTTATGCGCGTAATCGAGATTCATCGGGGCGATTTTCTCGAGCGCGCGCGCAAGGTCGGATACCGCGCCGGGTTCGTACTCGATTGTACTGATGCCCAGCGTCGAGCCGCGGCCCGCGACGTTCACGATCCCGCGCCGCACGCCGCTCTCCTGTACGATCCGGCTCACGTGCGCTGTGATATCCAAAACGTCGCACCGGCCGCGGGTCGATAGGCGAAATGACTTCTGATAGGCGGGCATATTGGTATTAGAATATTAGCGGAATCAGAGGGTCGTGCTATGCCTCAGTACTCATTTGTCTGCCAGGACTGCAAGAAGGAGTTTACCCAGGCCTTGCACTTTTCCGAACTGGAAAAGGGCGAGGTGAAATGCCCCGAGTGCGGCAGCACCAATGTTCGGCACCAGGTCGAACGGTTTTTTGCCGTGACGGCGAAGAAGAGCTGAAGCTCAGCGAAGCGTAACGATAGTTGCTCCCCAGCCGCCCGCCTCGGCGGGAGCGTCGCGGTAGTCAAGAACGAAGGGAGTGCGGGCCAGGACGGCCCGCACGATCTCTCGCTGTACCCCGATCCCGCGCCCATGAATGATGCGGAGCGCCTTGAACCCCAGCCGGCAGGCCTCTTCGAGGTAAGCTTCCACTATCGGCTGGACATCCCGCGGCGGCACGGTGTGCAGATCGAATACATCCGTGATCGGAATCCGGATTGGCTCTTCGTCGTCGCTCATTCCAGGAATCTCAGGAACTCTGCCGCGACCTCCGCCGGATCCACCCTCTTCGAGAGATCGTGGCCCGCGCCCTCCACCGGCAGCAGTTCCGTTCGGGTGGGAATCAGGGGCAGTGCATTACGCATTTCCTCGATGGAGCCGAACGGGTCGCGCGAGCCGTGTACGAACAGCGCGGGCGTTCGGAGCGAGGGAAAATGCGCCGTGCGAGGACTGCCGGGGCGTTGCGGGGCGTGCAGCGGATAAGAGAGCAGCAGCAGGGCGTCGGCGAGCGCGGGGTCCTCGGCAACCGCCATCGTCGCCTGCCGCCCGCCGTAGGATTGCCCGCCAAGGAACACTCGGCGCGGCGCCAACTTCCGAAGCGCGGCGACAGCCCGCCTCAACCCTTCCCTGTCTCGTGGAGCGGCGGATTGCGGCGGAGGGCCATGAGGACGTGCCTGCCGGAATGGCAGGTCGCACCTTAAGACGCTGACGCCCAGGCCGGCGAACACATCGGCCAGGGCCACCAGAAGCGGCGCGCCCGCGTTCGACCCCGCGCCGTGGGTAAGCACCAGCCCGTCGCCGGACGTCCCGCGGTGCAGAACGCCCCGCACTGCCGGCCCATCGCCCGAGTCTTCCAGGAAAGGTTCCACCTTATTCCCAACGTAGCGCAGCCAGCGGGTCCACCTTCGCCGCCCGCCGCGCCGGGATGTACGCCGCGAACATTGCCACCGCAAGCAGCAGCAGCGATACGGCGGTCCAGGTCAGCGGATCGGTAGTCGTCACTTTGTAGAGCAGGTGTTCGACTACACGCTTGAGAGCGAACGCGCCCACGAGTCCGAGCGCGAGCCCGAGCATCGCCATCACCGCGCCCCTGCGTACGGTCATGCTCAACAGGTCGTTGGGTTGCGCGCCCAGGGCGATCCGGACGCCCATCTCCCGCGCGCTCTGCGCCACCGTGTACGACATCACCCCATATATGCCCAGCGCCGCAAGGATCAGCGCCACGGCGGCGAAAAGTCCGATGATCCACGCCTGGCTTCGGGGCTGCGCCATCGATGCCGCCGCCACCTGCTGCATCGTTCTGATGTCCGTTACAGGGACGTCCCGATCAACGCCGGAGATCGCCGCACGTACCGCCCGGGTAAGTGCCGCCGTATCCGCCTCGGCTCGCACGGCCAGCACTCCGCCGGGTCTTGGCGATTGCGCCAGCGGCGTGTAGATGATCGGCCTGTTGCCCGGGTCCGTTCCCGAAATCTTCACCGTGCCGGCCACCCCGACGATCTCCCAGGGCGTAATCGTTCCAGGCTGCTTGCCGCCTCCGGTGATTCGCTCATCAAGGACCAGCCGCTGCCCGAGCGGGTCCTCCTTCGGCAGGAACTGCTTGACGAACGCCTCGTTTACGATGGCGACGCGCGGTGCGGATTCGTTGTCCCGTTCGGAAAAGAACCGTCCCTTGCGAAGTGCGATGCCGAGCGTTTCGAAGTAACCGTCCGTCGAGGGATGATAGCCGGCCTGAAGCCGCGCGGCCTCGGGGACCGGATTCGAAGCGAATTCAAAGCGCATCGGCACAGCCAGCCGCTCGAGCGGCACCGCGAACCCCATCGCAGCCGCGCGGACGCCCGGGAGCGCCCGCACGCTTTCCAAAAGCTGACGGTCGAAATTGCGAATCTGCTCTGGCTTCGAGTACCGGGCTTGCGGCATAGTCAGGCGCATCGTCAGCACGTTCGCGGGCCTGAAACCCCAATCGCCCGTGGACATAACGGCGAGACTTCGGATCATCAGGCCGGCCCCGACCAGCAGCATCAGGGACAACGCCAGTTCCGCTACCACCAGAGCGCCGCGGAAACGGACGCCCCAGCCGCCGCGGATCGCTCCCTGCGAGGAGCTCTTCAGCTCCTGGTGGAGGTTCACCCTCGACGCGCGCCATGCCGGCACGGCGCCGAACAGCAGACCTGTGAGGATCGAGAGAGCCAGCGCGAACGCCAGAACGCGAAAATCGATACCGATCGGCGCAACTGCGGCCAAGACGGGCTCCCAAACAAGGGTGGTGGCCAGCGGGACGAGCCAATACGCCACCAGGACGCCGGCCGCGCCTCCGGCAAGCGACAGCAACACGCTCTCAGTCAACATCTGCCTCATCAGGCGCCGCCGCCCCGCGCCAACCGCCGCGCGCACCGCGAGTTCCCTCCGGCGTCCCGCCGCCCTTACCAACAGCAGGTTGGCCAGGTTCACGCACGCGATGAGCAGCACGAATCCCACAGCCCCGAACAGGACCAGAACTCTCTGCTGATCGCCACGAACAAAGTTGTCTCGCCAGGGATAGAGGTCCACGCCCCAACCTTTCAGCGCGGAGGGATAGGCCTTTTCGAGATTCCGGGCCAGGTTTTGCATCTGCGCGAGCCCCTGGGCCATCGTCACGCCCGCCTTGAGCCTGCCCAGTGCGAACAGGACGTGCAGGTCCCGGGGCGCGCCCGCAGCATCGATAGCCAACGGCAGCAGGATCTCCGGCGCGAACGCAAACCGAAAATTTGGAGGCATGATCCCGGTCACGGTGCATTTCTCACCGTCCACAGTAAGGGACTGCCCGATGACACGCCGGTCGCCACCGAATCTGCGCTGCCAGGCGCCGTAACTGAGCACCGCCGTGCGCGGCGCACCAGGACGATCTTCCGCTTCCGAGAAGGCGCGGCCGATGGCGGGCCTGATTCCCAAGGTGTCGAAGAAGTCCGACGAAACGCGAACGCCCTGAAGCCGCTCCGCTACGCCGTCAATCGAGATATTCACCTCGGCGAGTGACACCGCACCCATGTGATCGAACACACGGTTCTGGTCGCGAAAGTCGAGAAAATTGGCTGGCGAGACGTTGATCACGCCACCCTGCGGCGGGACTGACCATACGACAGCGAGCCGCTCTGCGTCCGGATAGGGGAACGGCCGCACCAAGAGGGTATCCACGACGCTGAACAGGGCCGTGCTGGCGCCTATTCCGACGGCGAGCGTCAGGACCATGATGGCTGTGAAGCCCGGCGTCTTCGCGAGCAGCCGGAACGCATAGCGGAGATCTTGCAGCATAACTGGCCTCAGTGCAAACGAACGTCCAGGAATTCCCTCCCGAATTCAACAGCTTAGGGACGGAAGAGCATCCGGAACTGTCCGTTTCCGGGACGGCCCTCTCCGAAACCGTACACAGTGGGACAGGCCCCCTGGCCTGTCGCCTTACGCGAACACGGTTGCGGCGGCACCGAGGATTCCCGAATTTGCCCCCAAGGCCGCCGGCACGATGGGTGTCTCGGCCGCGAACTGGTTGATGCTCCGCGTGGGCACAATGCGCCGCAAGCGCGAAAACAGCGGCTCACCGATCTGTGCCACACCTCCGCCGATCACGATGATGTCCGGGTCGAGCATGTTGATCGCGCTGCCCAGCCAGGCGCTGAGCATCAAGGCCGTTTCATCCAGTATTGCGATTGCCCGCGCGTTCCCTTGCGCAGCCGCGCGGCCCACCTCTTCCGCGGACATTCCCGCCCGGCGCGCGATGGCCGTACCCGACGCCAACGCCTCGATGCACCCCGGCACACCGCAACCGCAGACAGATTCGCTCCGGTAATCGATGGTGACGTGGCCGCCCTCGCCCGCCTGTCCGCTCTTGCCGTGGTGGATCTTTCCGTCAAGGATGATCCCGCTGCCGATGCCCGTGCTCACGGTCACATAGAACACCGTGCTATACCCGCGGGCGGCGCCGAATCGCGCCTCGGCCAGCCCGGCTGCGTTCGCATCGTTCTCCACGCGGCAGGGAAGCCCGTACGTGCATGAGATGCGTTCGGCCAGCGGGATGTTCACCCAGCCAGGGAGATTCGGCGGATTAATGACGACTCCCGTTTTCGGATTGATCGGGCCGGGCGAGCAGATGCCGATGGCCGTCACGTCGTCGCGCATGGTGGCCTCAATGGCGGCCTGAAGCTGAGCGTAGGACATGGCGAAGCCTTCGGCGGCGCGCGTGGGCACAACGGCGGTCTCCAGGACCCGCGCTTCCGAGTCGACAATGCCCGCGGCTATCTTGGTTCCTCCAATATCAATACCTAAAACTGCCATGGAGGTACGATATCATGAGACTAAAGGGAGAAATGGTTCGAAACCATTCGCGGAGCCCGCGATGGGGCTGATTACGATATCCGGCCAACCGGGCTGCCGGCATGAGGATGTAGCGCGGCATATTTCGCAACTGCTCGGCTTCGAACTGCTCACCGAGTCGCGCCTCCAGACCTTGATCGAGCAGGAGTACGGCTCCGCTCCCCCCGTCCCGGAAAAGGCCTTCCCCGATGCCGTGCTTTCGATTGTCGCCCGCCTCGCCACGGAGCAGCACGTTGTTGTTTGTGTGGAAGGGGCGGAGTTGCTCTTCAAGAGTTTTCCCGGCGTGCTGCGCGTCAACGTCGTCGCGCCCGAAGCGCGGCGCATAGGCACGCTCATGCTGGAGCACCGGATTGACAGGCCTTCGGCACGCCACCTGCTTCGCGAGTTGGAGCGGCAGCAGAAAGAGCTGCGCAGTCGGAAATTCGGAAAAACCACGGCGCCGCCCCACTCGTTCGACCTCGTCTGCAACACGGAGTCTCTCGAGAACGAAGGAGTTGCCGAGTTGGTTCGCGGCGCGGTAAGCGCACGCGGACTGATCGAGCAGGGCCTGCTTTCACCGGCGGCCGAGGCGCACATCCAGTTCCAGGCGCGGCTCAGGCTCTCGAAGTTCGGCATCGTCGCGCCCGCGAAAACCAACTTCAAGAAAGGGACCTTCGTACACCCGAGCGAGCAGATCTTCGCCAATCTGCTCGATTTCTATCGAGTCGCCTGGGAATACGAGCCGCGCAGCTTCCCCATACAGTGGGATAAAGACGGCCGGGTGCTCGAGTCGTTCACTCCGGATTTCTACCTGCCGGAGTTCGACCTTTACCTCGAACTCACCACCATGAAGCAGTCCCTCGTCACCAGGAAGAACCGGAAGGTGAAGTTGCTGCGCATGATCTATCCCCAGGTGAACATCCAGGTCTTCTATCAGAAGGATTTTGAGAACCTGATTTTCAAATACGGCCTGGCGGAGCGGCTCGTGATTCAACCCGCGTCCGGCGGACAGGGTGTGGCCGGTATATGAAGTCCGCCGCTCCCGAGGTGGAAAAGATCCTCTACACGGAGGAGGAGGTTTCGGAGCGCATCGCCGAGTTGGCCGCCGAGATCAGCGAACGCTACCGCGGCCGGGAACTCAAGCTCGTCGGAGTGCTGAAGGGTTCGGTGTTCTTTCTGACAGCCCTGGCACGCAGAATCGACATACCGGTGAAGATCGACTTCCTGTCGATCTCCAGCTTTTCGAGCAAGCCTTCCGCACCGGGCGTGGTGCGGATTGCCAAGGACCTTGACGACACAATCGAGGGCGAAGACGTCCTGCTCGTCGAGGATATCGTGGATACGGGTTTCACCGCCCGGTATCTGCTTCAAACGCTCGCCGCGCGGGGGCCAAACACGCTCGCGCTCTGCACGCTCCTCGACCGCACCTCCCGCCGCATCGTTCAGATCCCCGTTGAGTTTCGCTGCTTCGAGATTCCGGACCGCTTCGTCGTCGGCTGCGGCCTGGATTACAGGCAGTTGTACAGAAACCTCGGCTACATCGCCGTCATGAAGCACGACAAGAGTCAGTAGGCAAGCAAATTAAGCCCCATTGCCCGGTGCGTGAAAGCAGTTTACCATTGGGCAATACCGGTCCTGGGAGCCGGTCTTTATGGCGTTCTCGGTTCTATTCATATCCCCCGACCAAGCGGAAGCGGAAACGCTCTCCGAAATACTTCGCCCGGCCGCGCTCACATTGGACCATGCCACTTCGATCGAGGGAGCCAGCCGGATGCTCGGCGCCCAACCGTACCGCGCTGTCCTTACCGAGGCCGAACTCCCCGACGGCGTATGGACAGACGTGATCGACCTCACCTACGAACTGGGAGTCTTCCCTGCCATCATCGTCACTCGCCGCACCGCCGACGACCTGTTCTGGGCCGAGGTGCTGAACCTGGGGGCGTACGATTTGCTGGCCCAGCCCTTCGATGAGAAAGAGGTGCGCCGCATTCTTACCAACGCCTGCCTGCAGTTCACGAGGAAACCCGCGCGCAAGGAGATCGCGAGGCTCAAGACGATCCCGGCGGGGCTGTAAGGGCCTGTGCCACTCCGGCGCTTATAATGGACTTTTCGCCACCCCCGGAGACACATGCCCCACGTCATCGACCGTCACGTCGCTGAGAACCGAGAGCGCTTCCTTGAGGAACTCAAGGCCTTTCTGCGCATTCCAAGCGTAAGCACCCTGCCGGAGCACCGCCGCGATATCGAGAGCGCGGCCGGCTTTGTCGCGGCAGCCCTAGCCGGCGCGGGCTTGGAGAACGTCGAGGTGATCCCCACCTCCGGGCACCCGCTGGTCTATGCCGATTGGCTGCACGCGCCCGGCAAACCCACCGTGCTCTGCTATGGCCACTACGACGTACAGCCTCCCGATCCGCTCGAGGCCTGGGTGAGCCCCCCGTTCGAACCCACCGTGCGCGATGGCAATCTGTACGCCCGCGGCTCGGCCGACGACAAGGGCCAGATGTACATGCACATCAAAGCCGTCGAGGCCTTGCGCGCCGTGTACGGAACACTTCCGGTGAATCTCAAGTTCCTCGCGGAAGGCGAAGAGGAAGTCGGCGGGGCATCCATCACGAAGTACGTCGAGGAGAACCCGGAGAAACTCAAAGCCGATGCGGCGCTGGTATCGGACACCGCGCTGTACGCAGACGGCATGCCCACCCTCTGCGTCGGCCTGCGCGGCTTGATTTACCTGGAAGTTGAAGCGTCCGGCCCGGCCCGTGACCTCCACTCGGGCCTGTACGGCGGCGCAGCGCCAAACCCCGTCTTCGGCCTCGTCGAACTGCTGCGGAAGGCGAAGGACGAGCACGGAGTCATCCGGGTGCCCGGAATCTATGACGATGTCGTCGCCCCGGCACCCGCCGAAAAGGCAAGCTGGGCGAGTCTCCCGTTCAACGAGGGCGAGTTCCTGACGAACGAGGTCGGCTCGGAAAAACTCACGGGCGAGCGCGGATATTCCGTGCTGGAGCGCATCTGGGCGCGGCCCACGTTCGAAGTACACGGAATCGCGGGCGGCTTCACCGGCGCCGGCGCCAAGACCGTGATCCCGGCCTCGGCGACCGCGAAAGTGAGTTTCCGGCTTGTGCCAAATCAGGATCCGGAAAAGGTGATCGCCCGATTCCGGGAATTCGTCGCCCAAAACGCGCCCGAGGGCATCCGCATGGATGTGCGCGTCCTCAGCGCGTCTCCGGCTGTGCTTGTCGACCCGGACCACCCCGCCATTTGCGTCGCCGCCCGCGCGTTTTCAACTGTGTTCGGCCGCCCCACGGTGTTCATCCGCGACGGCGCGTCCGTGCCGATCGTGGGTGACTTCGCGAAGCACCTCGGCATCCCCAGCGTGATGATGGGTTTTGGACTGCCCGATGATGGTCTGCACTCGCCAAATGAGAAGTTCCGCGTGGAGAACTTCTATCAGGGCATTCTGACCGTAGCGCATTTCCTCGAGGAGTACGGACATCAGCCACGTGACTGAAAGCCGCCCGGACGCGGTCTCCGCCGGCCACGAGCAGATCGTCCGCGCCGCGGGCGTGGTGTCGGCGGCGGTGCTGCTCAGCCGCGTAAGCGGGCTCGTGCGGGAAACCGTCATGGCCCACCTGTTCGGCGCCGGCCGCATCTACGACGCGTTCTCGCTCGGCTTCCGCATCCCGAACCTCACGCGCGACCTGTTCGCGGAAGGCGCGCTCTCGTCGGCCTTCGTGCCGACCTTCACCGAGTACCTCGCAACCAAGGGAAAGAAGGGCGCCGCCGAGCTTTCGAACCTCGTCGGCACGGCAGTGATCCTCATCGTGGGCGCGCTTTGCGTGCTCGGCACCGTGTTCAGCCCGTTTCTCGTGGGCCTGCTCGCGCCGGGATGGGAAACGGCGGACCCCGCGAAATTCTCGCTCGCCATCAATCTCACGCGGATCATGTTCCCGTTCCTGCTGGTGGTGGCGCTCGCTGCACAGGCCATGGGTGTGCTGAACGCATGCGGACAGTTTGCGGTCCCCGCTCTGGCTTCCACGTTCTTCAACGTCGGGAGCGTGGTTTTCGGCGTCGCGCTTGGATTCTGGCTGGGGCCGCACGTAGGCGTCGCTCCGATCACGGGAATGGCGTGGGGCGTCGTCCTCGGCGGAGTTCTGCAATTGCTCTGGCAGGTGCCGGCACTGTGGCGGCTCGGTTTTCGTTTCCGCCCCCGCCTGAGCTGGTCCCACCCGGGGCTCGTACACATCATCCGGCTTATGGGCCCGGCAATCATCGGCAGTGCGGCCGTGCAGGTCAACGTCGTAGTCAACACAAACTTCGCGTCCTCCATCGTCGATCCCATTCGCGGCCTGGATGGCCCGGTGAGCTGGCTTCAATTCGCTTTCCGCTTCATGCAGCTTCCGCTGGGGCTGTTCGGAGTCGCGATCGCCTCGGCCACCCTGCCTTCGATCTCCCGCAGCGCCGCCTCCGGCAACCTCGACGAGTTCCGGCGAACGCTTTCCCGGTCGGTGGGCATGGTCCTGCTGCTCACTGTCCCGTCGTCGATCGGGCTGGTAATTCTGGGAGACGCGATGATCGGCCTGATTTATCAGGGCCGTAAGTTCGAGGCGTACGACACCCATCAGACCGCCGTGGCCCTGTCATGCTACGCCATAGGACTGGCCGGCTACGCAGCCCTTAAAGTGCTTGCGCCAGCGTTCTACGCGCTCGGGAGCGCACGCGTTCCCGCGCTCGTGAGCATCGCCTCAATCCTCATCAATTTCGGCGCGGCGTGGACGCTGACCCACCACACCGATCTGGGCCATGCGGGCCTGGCTTTGGCGACATCCGGCGTATCGGTGTTCGCCTCGCTGGTGCTGTTCTGGCTGATAAAGGAGCGACTCGGCGGCATACACGGCCGAGCCCTGGCGGCAAGTACGGTGAAGATCGGTGTGGCCGCGGTCGTGATGGGAGGAGCTGTCCTGCTGTGCCGCAATGCGATTCAGGACTGGCTCGGGGTCACGCGGTTTGCCCGCCTGGTAGAACTCGCGCTGTCAATTCCGGCCGGCGTGGCCGTGTTCGGGGGCCTTTGCCGCCTGTTCCGCGTCGCTGAACTCGAAACAGCAACGCGCGCCGTGATCGCCCCGATAGCCCGCCGATGAATGAGTTTGTACATCCGTCATCAAGGAAGCCGTCCTCAGCTAAAGCCAAGCTAAAGCCTGAGCCTTTTCGTGACGCTACGGCATGGCTAAAACCACGCCCTGATACGAGTCAGCGATGCATAGCGTCTCCCGCACAGACCGGGAGGCATTCATGGGCTGCCGCTCCAGCGCTGCGCGCGTGCTAAAATTAAGGATCAAATGGTGCCAGACCTTACCCTGGCTATCCAACTGCAGGATCTGGATCGACGAATTGCGAAACTGCAGCATGAGATAGCCGCTCTTCCGAAGCACATCTCAGCCATAGAGAGAACCCTGGATTCACACATCCGAAAGGTGGAAGCCGACCGTGCGGCACTCGCAGCGAATCAGCGCGAGCGCAAGCGGCTGGACAGTGATATTCAGGAGCAGCAACAACGCATCTCTAAGCTCAAAGACCAGATGCTCCAGGCTAAGACGAATGCGCAGTACACGAGCTTCAAGAACGAAATCGATTACTGCGAACTGGAAATCCGCAAGTGCGAGGACCGCATCCTCGAGCGCATGACTGAATCCGAGCCGTTGGAACGGAACGTGAAGACGGCGGAGTCGGCCCTGAACGCGGAAAAACAGCAGGTGAACGCGGAACAGGAAGCGGCGCGGAAGCAAACGGCCACTACTGAAGCGCAACTGCGGGAACTCCTGGCCGAACGCAGCAAAGCCACCAAAGACATGACGCCGAACGTTCTCTCGGCTTATGAGAGAATCCGCAAGAGCCGAAAGGGCATTGCAGTCGCCGAGGCGATCGACGGCCGGTGCTCCGCTTGCCACATGGCCCTGCGCCTTCAGTTTTACCAGGACCTCCGCAGGCGCGATCGCATCATGTTCTGCGAAAGCTGCGGCCGGATTCTTTTCTACACTCCGCCGCCCGCGGAAGTCGACGACGCCGGCGCGGACTCCGCTCCGGTTGAAGCCAGCCATCGGCATTAGCGGCCGAGGTGGCCCCTAAGAAGAACCGCGCGTCCTGAAGGAGCGGGCATGCCCGGCCTGCTCCCGGACTATCCGAGCGTATCCGTACGCTCGGATAGTCCGGCGGAATCAACCACATCCGCCGTTGCTCCACATTCTTGTCGCACGCCCGCGGCCCGCCGCAGGGAGTGCTCCAGACTCCGGACTCCTATCTGTGCTACGATCCAGACTTTGGAGCATTTCGCCGTCCTCTAGGGACCCCCAGCGGCTTTCTTGACCGCGGGGCATCCGCCCCCGGGTAGACTAGTCAAGCTGTGGCTCCGGATCACCGGCTTTGAGTTCGTCACTAGGGAGCATTCACTGTGAAAGTTTATGAAGGCAAGGACATCAGGAATGTAGGTTTGATCGGGCACGGCAACAGCGGGAAGACTTCGCTGGCCGCCGCGCTCCTCTACACCACCGGCGCAACCAACCGGATGACGCGCGTCGATGAGGGGAACACCCTCACCGACTTCGACGAGGAAGAGGTCCAGCGCAAGGTGACCATCTCCACCGCGGTCGCGTTCGTCGAGTGGAAGAAGGCCAAAATCAACCTGCTGGATACCCCCGGATTCAACATCTTTATCAACGACACCAACGCCGCGCTCTCGGCGGCGGATTCCGCCCTCATCGTAGTCGATGGTGTCGCGGGCGTCGAGGTCCAAACCGAAAAGGTTTGGGGGTTCACCCAGCAATTCGGCCTGCCTGCCGCCTTCGTCATCAATAAGCTGGATCGCGAACGCGCCAGCTTCGACCGGGTGCTCGCGAACGTCCAGGAGAATTTCGGCCGGACCGCCGTCCCCATCCAGCTTCCGATCGGCGCCGAGCGCGATTTCCAGGGCGTAGTCGATCTAGTGCAGATGAAGGCGTTCACGTACGAGACCGGCGGCAACGGCAAGGGCAAAGAGGGCGCAATTCCCGCCAATATGGCGGACGCCGCCCAGAAGGCGCACGAAGCTCTGGTCGAGATGGTGGCCGAAGGCAACGACGCGCTGATGGAGCAGTTCTTCGAGAAGGGCTCGCTCTCTCCCGAACAGATGCTCGAGGGTCTCACACTTGCCGTGAAGGAGCGCAGGTTGTTCCCGGTGCTGTGTACCGCCGCGCTCAGCAACATCGGGTCCGACCTTCTGATGGGTTTCATCGTGGACAATTTCTCGTCCCCGGTCGACCGGGCCCCGGTCACAGGCAAGATCAACGACCAGGAAGTTGCGCGTCCGATTTCGGATTCCGAGCCCGTCTCGTCGTATGTGTTCAAGACAGTGGCCGATCCCTTCGCCGGCCGGCTCACCTACTTCAAGGTGATCTCAGGCATCGTAAAGAACGATGCCAACCTAGTGAACGCCCGCACGGGCGGCGCCGAGCGCCTCGCGCACGTCGGCTGCCTCCAGGGCAAGACGATTCAGCCGGTTACCGAGTTGCATGCCGGGGACATCGGCGCTGTCGCAAAGTTGAAGGAGACTCTCACCGGCGATACGCTCGCCGACAAGGGGTCCCTCATCCAGTACCCGCCGGTCTCCCTGCCTGAGCCCTCGATCGCCTATGCCATCGAAGCCAAGTCCCGTCAGGACGAGGACCGCATGGGCAATGCCATCGCGCGCATCCTCGAAGAGGACCAGTCGCTCAGGTTTTATCGCGATCCGCAGACGAAGGAGTTCCTGCTGGCCGGCTCCGGGCAGCAGCACGTCGAGGTGATCGTCAGCCGCCTGCGGAAGCGCTACAGCGTCGATGTCACTTTGAAAGCCCCCAAGATCCCGTATCGCGAGACGATTCGCGGAACGGCGGACGTCCAGGGACGCCACAAGAAGCAGACCGGTGGCCACGGCCAGTTCGGAGATTGCTGGATCAAGATGGAGCCCCTGCCCCGCGGCGGCAAGTTCGAGTTCGTGAACGACATTTTCGGCGGCTCCATCCCCAAGAACTACATCCCGGCAGTCGAAAAAGGCATTGTGGAGACCGCTGAGAAGGGTTACCTTGCCGGTTACCCGGTCGTCGATTTCAAGGTCATCCTGTACGACGGCTCATACCACGACGTGGACTCCTCGGAGCTTTCCTTTAAGCTCGCCGCGCGCAAGGCGTTCAGGGCGGCAATGGAACAAGCCAAGCCCGCTCTGCTCGAGCCCATTATGAACGTCGAGATTCAGGCTCCGGTCGAATACGCCGGCGACCTGATGGGCGACCTCAACGGACGCCGCGGCCGCATTTCGGGCATGGATACCCGGGGCGGCACGCAGATCGTCAAAGCGCAGGTCCCCATGGCCGAAATGCTGAACTACCAGAACGACCTGACCTCGATGACTCAGGGCCGCGGGTCCTTCACCATGGAGTTCAGCCACTACGACTTCGTCCCGCAGTTGCAGGCCGAGAAGGTCATCGCCGCCGCGAAGGCAGCCAAGACCGGCGAGGAAGAGGAAGAAGAATAGTACTGTCGCCCGGAGTGACACAGTCCGCCCGGCCTGTGTCACTCCGGGTTTCCAAGTTGTTCGCCCCCTTTTGCGCTCGAGTGGATAATCGGGGTGTTTTTACGTTAAGTTCCTGTCGCGCCACTTTGATAATGTCCCCTTTGGACCTCGATAGAAATGTCCCCTAACCTGAAGACCTCGAATGGAGGTCGGGTTGGGAAGGACAGCGTTGAGCAGCAAAGAGCTGCGCCGGGTGGAAGTC
>JAEZIJ010000095.1 GCA_023436715.1 Acidobacteriota bacterium | reverse complement strand
GTTTTATGCCGCTACCGAGCCGCGACCGCAAGGGAGCGGTGCTATTCGCCCTTTTCCGCGACCCAATAAATTTCCTGGTGGAATGATTCCTTCGGGAAACCGGCGCGCTGGAAGACTCCTTTGACGTTCTCAATCATGCTCGGATTGCCGCACGCGTAGACCGAGGTTTCGGCCGGCGTGAAGCCAAGGGAATCCACATGCTTGCGCACTATGTCCTCGGCGCGGCCGAGTTCGCCCCGCCAGCCCGCGTCCAGCCAGATGCGGCTGATGGTGGGGACGTAGCGGAACCACTCGAAGCGGCGCGCATAAGCGGACAGCTCCTCGCAGTACGCCAGTTCACAGGCGACGCTGGCTGCGTGCACGAGCGCGACGCGGTGCGGCATAGGCTCGCCTTCCTCATGACGGGCGGCGAATTCGCGCATCATGCTCACAAACGGAGCGACGCCGGTAACGGTGGCGACCATGAAGTGCTGCGTATGGCCGCTCTGGCGGTCGAACAGAAACCGACCCTTTGCCGCGCGGCGAAGAGCTACCTCAGCGCCCACGGGCACGTCATAGAGATGCGGCGTGAGGTGACCGCCAGGGACCAGTTCGAGGAAGAATTCGAGTTCGGGTTCGCGCGGCGAGGAAACGACCGAATACGGCCGTTCGATCAGCCGTCCGTCTCCGGGGAGTCCGATCGTCACGTACTGGCCGGGTGCGAATGTCACCGGCTCCTCGGGACGAATCCGCACGACCCAGAGATCCGAGCTGATGTCCCTGCGCGAGGTTACAACGGCGGCTATGTGTTTGGTATCGGTCATGGCAGTCTACTCAGTGCGCGGCGTGCCCGCAGAAAAACATCCGTGAGCATCGCATCCGTCAGCCGTTTCGTTGAGGTGTTCTGCTGGCTGGGGTGGTACGAGCCGATCAGGAGAGGTTGACCGGGAGCTGTGGTGTGCTCGCGGCCGTGCGCGAAAACGAAACCGGATTTGCTGCGAATGATTCCGCGGTTCCGCAGAATCGTGAGGTACTGGTCAAAAGCGATGCGGCCGAGAGCGACCACGACCTCGAGATTCGTGAGCATGTCGAGTTCCCGCTCGAGATACTCCCGGCAGTTGAGGATCTGGTCGGGAGCGGGCCGGTTGCCGGGCGGTGCGCAGCGGAGAACGGCGCTGATGTAAGCGTCCCGGAGCTCCAGGCCGTCGCCCCGGGAGCGGCTCTCGGGCTGGGATGCGAAGCCGGTGGCGTGAAGGGCGCGGAACAGGAAGTCGCCCGAGCGGTCGCCGGTGAACATGCGGCCGGTGCGGTTCGCTCCGTGGGCGGCGGGGGCCAAGCCGAGCACGAGCAGCCGCGCGCGTTGGTCGCCGAACGGAGGCACGGGCTTGCCCCAGTAATCCCAGTCCCGGAAAGCCTTCTTCTTCGTCCGTGCAACCAGGGTACAGTAGTCGATCAACTGCGGGCATCGCTTGCAGGCGACGACCTCGCGCTCCACACACACCAGAGGATCCATTGCCTCTTCCCATTGTCGCCGATAGCTTTGGGTGTCCGGGTGGTAACAGAGTTTACACAGCGCGCGCCCAGTGCTGTTGTATACTTCTTCCGGGGATTCTCGGAGGTATCGATGCGCAACACCAGAATACCGATCTTCAGTTCAGCGGCAGTTCTCTTGATCATTGCGGCCGGCTGCGGCAGGCAGACGATCTCTCAGGAAATCGATCCCGCGAAAGTTCAAATGTTCGCCAAATTGCCGGATGCGGTTGCGGCGAAGGCGGGTCCGGCTACAGAGGAGAAGATCGCGCTGGGGAGGATGCTGTTCCACGAGCCGCGCTTGTCGGCCAACCAGCAGATCTCCTGCAATAGCTGCCACACCCTGTCCAACTACGGCGTAGACGGGCGTCCCACTTCAGAAGGCTTCAAGGGCCAGCACGGAGACCGCAACTCGCCCACCGTGTATAACGCGGCTGCTCACTTCGTCCAGTTTTGGGATGGCCGCGCCGCCGACGTCGAAGAGCAGGCAAAAGGGCCGATGCTGAATCCGGTCGAGATGGCCCTGCCCGATTCCAAAGCTGCCGTGGCCGTGCTGAAATCCATACCGGAATACGTGAAGGCGTTCCAAGCCGCATTTCCTGGCGAAAAGGACCCCGTTACCTTCGACAACGCCGCCATTGCAATCGGTGCGTTCGAGCGGAAGCTCATGACGCCTTCGCGGTGGGACAAGTTCCTCGCCGGCGACCAGACTGCCCTGACCGCCGAGGAAAAGGCCGGCTTCAACAAGTACACGGAACTGGGCTGCCAGACCTGCCATGTCGGCTCCCTCGTCGGCGGAAACCTGTACCAGAAGCTCGGGCTCATGAAACCCTATCCGAATTCATCCGACCCCGGCCGCTTCAGCGTCACCAAGAGCGAAGCGGATCGCATGGTGTTCAAAGTCCCGTCTCTGAGAAACATCGAGAAGACCGGCCCGTACTTCCACAACGGCAAGGTGCCTACGCTCGAGCAGGCTGTCGCCGAGATGGCCGAATACCAGCTAGGAAAACAGACCAGCGACGCCGAGGTGAAGTCCGTGGTCGCGTTTCTGAAAACGCTGACCGGCGAGATCCCGGCGGATTACATCAAGGAGCCCGCGCTGCCAAAGAGCACAGCGAAGACTCCCAAGCCCGCGCCGGCGGACTAAGCGGCGGACGAGATGCCTCGAAAACTGACTAAGTACGTGATCTCGGCCGGAGTGCTGCTCGCCGGCATCCAGTTCCTTCAGCCTGATCGGACCAATCCGTCCTCCGATCCCGCTGCCCACTTCGACGCTGTAGCTAAGCCGTCGAAGGAGGCGTCCGCGGTCGTCAGGCGGGCGTGCGGCGATTGCCACTCCAATGACACTGTATGGCCGTGGTACAGCAGAATCGCCCCTGTTTCCTGGGTCGTCGCCGACGACGTGAAAGTGGGCAGGGCGCGCCTGAACATCTCCGAGTGGAACCGGCTAAGCCCGGAGATGTCTGAGAAGCGCATGCAGCAGATGTGTGACGAGGCCAAGGAAGGCGGCATGCCGCTGTTTTCGTATAAGCTGATGCACCCGGCAGCGAAACTGAGCGCCGCCGATGTCTCCGCCATCTGCTCCGCACCGGCGGCAACGGCCTCGCGATAGCGGCTCGCGGGTACCCGGATGGGCGGGGAAACACCACCACGTAGGGGGGCAGGTACTAGACCCGCCTATCTCCAGAACTAGGACATCCCTTTTCCCTTGGTACTACCGGAACGGCCACCGTGCTCTAGTACCGTTATCGCTACATTACTCGTAAATCCCAAAACGAACAGTTCCGTTGCCCGCTGGCGCCGTTAATATCAGATCAGGATGTCCGGTTCGCGAATGAACAGGAAATGGTGCATCGCGGTCGTCGTTGGCTCACTCCTCTCCGTGGGCTGCGCCGGTCCTGCGGGCCGGCCCCGCGCCACCGTCTACCCCAAGACACGGATTCTCGGATGTTCCTGCACCGCCGCTTGGCCGGACCTGCTGGGAGTCGTCGGTGACGCGGGTTTTCGTCTGGTGGCAAAGGACGACACCGGGCACATCGCACGGTTCCTCTACCTCGAGCCGCAGTTACCCGAGATCGTTCGCTCCGGGGAGGGCTCGGACAACCTGGCGCTCGCCGCCGACGGTTCCAGCCAGGAATCGGCAAAGCTTCGCATCGAATCCGCCGTCCTCGCACTTTCGCAACTCGAGCAAGGTTGCGAAGCCAGGATTTCCGTCTCTTATCAGGTCCGGAACGGAGTCTGGGGCAGCGATTGGTCCAACCGGGAAAGCAGCGGCCTGCTCGAAAACCGCGTGCTGTCCGCTGTGCATGTCGCCGATGAGCCCAATGTGGAACGCAATCGCCGCGTGGCTCTGCGCCGGCCGAACCGCAACCTTGCCCCTGCCGCGGGGCTCGCTGCCAAACCGCAGGTGTCCATCATCGGTGGAGCGGACGCGCCGCATACCGAATACACGCCTGACGCCGCCTACGATCTCGCCCACCAGTAACCCGACAATAAGCCGTCTTTTATAGCGGGCAAACGCCCGTTTACAGGCAGTATCGGAACCCGAAGTTTTATGTGCGCTGCCTTGATCGATATCCGATACTGAAGGCAGAGGGGGCACGGGGCATGGGGCGAGTAATCGGATTGTTTTGCATTCTCGTTTCCGCCGCATGGGCGGCCCAGCAGCCGAGTCCGAGAGTCGAGAGCACACCACGCACCACATCTTACGCAAGGACTACTGAACACACTCCACGAATCCATCTCGATGTGAAACTCGTGCTGATCCCGGTCAGCGTCACCGACCAGATGGACCGGCCGTTTCACGGGCTGCGGAGAGAAAATTTCCTGCTCAAGGACGAAGGTAACGCGCAGGAAATCACCAGCTTTTCGAGCGAAGACGCTCCCGTTTCGGTCGGGGTCGTCTTCGATGCCAGCAGCAGCATGCACGACAAAATCAGGGAATCGCGCGATGCAGTCGATCGTTTCCTCGATACGGCTATGCCCGAGGATGAGTTCTTCCTGATCAGGTTCAACGACCGCCCGGAGCAACTCACGCCGTTCATGAACGATACCGGCGAGATTCGCAGTGTGCTTCACAGCATTTTCGCCACCGGCTGGACCGCGCTTCTCGATGCGATCTACATGGGCATCCAGGAGATGCATAAAGCCGGCCATTCCCGGAAAGCTCTGCTCGTGCTTTCCGATGGCGGCGACAACAACAGCCGGTACTCCGAGTACGAAATTAAGGACATCGTCCGCGAAGCCGACGTGCGCATCTTCGCAGTGTCTATACTTGACGGCTCGCGCCTTCTGAAGAACCTCTCGAACGAGAGCGGCGGCCAGGCCTACCGCGTGCGCAAGCTAAAGGAACTCGAAGAGATCATCTCCAAGATCAGCCAGGCCATGCGCAGCGAGTATGTGCTCGGTTACGCTCCGAGTAACCTCAAAAGCGACGGCAAATACCACAAGGTGAAAGTGGAACTTAAGCTGCCGCCCGGGTCCCCGCGCCTCCACGTCTCCTGGAAGCGCGGCTACTACGCTCCGGGCGAGTGATGGAATCGTATCAGGGCATGGCTGAAGCCGTGCCCTGATACAAGGCCCAAGCCACGGACTTCATCCTTGCGGCTGGCGCATAGCGTCGCCCACCAGTCTGGCAGCGTAATCCAGCGCGTGGATGAAACTCGCCGTCGAAGCGATCCCTTTTCCCGCTATGTCAAACGCGGTGCCGTGATCGACCGACGTCCTCACAATCGGCAGCCCAAGCGTGATGTTCACGCCGCCTTCGAAGTCCAGCAGCTTCAGCGGAATGTGCCCCTGGTCGTGGTACATGCACACCACGGCGTCAAACCGCTTCTTCCGCACGGCCAGGTAAAACACCGTGTCCGGCGGGAATGGGCCCTCCACCGGCATGCCTTGCGCCTGAGCCCATTCCACCGCCGGCCGGATTTCGCGAGTCTCCTCGTCGCCGAACAAGCCGTTCTCTCCGGCGTGCGGATTCAGCCCGGCCACCGCGATCCGCGGGTTCTCGCGCAGCCGCGCCACCGCTTCCGAAGTCAGCCGCAGAATCGTTTGTATGCGCGACGCCAGCACAGCCCAACCCGAAACCGGCTCGCCCGCTTCGATGTACGACCACCCCCTCTCGACGGCGTGCCGCACCTGCTCCGCGGATGCCGCGTGCCGGCTCCCGTTCACCACCAGGCAGTTTGCCGCCGCCGGCCACGTCGCCTCCCGGTGGCGGCCCGGCGAAACCAGCGCCGCAATCTGCTCCGCCAATGCCGCCGGACCCGCAGCCAAGCCTTCGATCGCCCGCGCCGCAGCCCTTACGTCCGCGGCGCTTTCTCCGTCGTACACATAAACCGCCGGCTCCTTGGTGGGACAGACATCCCGGACTATCCGCACCGGCCCCCTCCATCCCTCAGCAATCACATCGGGAATGAAGCTTGAACGCACCGGATCCAACGCGTCGGCCCCGAATGCGGTCTCGCTCACCGGTTTTCCGTGCACGTACAGGACGCCGCCCTTCACCGTCCGGCCCATCTCCGGATACGCAGGCGCGTAAATGACGCTCGTTCCCCGGTACGCCTCGAACAGCGCTCCCAGTTCCGCGCCGATATTGCCCCGCAGCGTCGAATCGGTTTTCTTGTACACCAACTCCACGCCCCGCTCGCGAGCCGCCCGCGCCAACGCGCCCACCCGCAACGCAGCTTCACGCGCCGCCAGGTGCCGCGTCTCGGTGTCGATCACCAGCACCTCGGACGCCGGTTCCAGCGTGAGTTCGGTCGTCACCAGCGAATCGAGCCCCACCGCCGCGAACTTCGCGCCGGTCTCCAGCGCGCCCGTCAGGTCGTCCGCCAGCGCCAGAATCCGCATCTCTACAGTGTCCCCCCGAATTCCTTGCCCTTTCTTATGGTTACAAATTTTTAATTGACAAGCGAGCCAATGTAAGCTACACAAAAATTACCTTCTCATCATGTGCGGCATCGCCGGCATCATCAGCCAGACCGAGCATAACGCGGCCGAACACAGCCTCCAGATCCGCCGCATGCTCGGCATGATTCGCCATCGCGGCCCCGATCAGTTCGGCATCTATCATGACGACGCCGCCACGCTCGGGAACGCCCGCCTCAGCATCATCGACCTCAGTTCCGGCCAGCAGCCCATCTCCAACGAGGACGGCTCCCTCTGGATCGTCTTCAACGGCGAAATCTTCAACTACGTCGAGCTCCGCCCGGATCTCGAACAGCGCGGCCACCGCTTCACCACCAATAGCGACACCGAGGTGCTGGTCCACATCTACGAGGAATACGGCCCCGAGTGCCTCAACCGGCTCAACGGCCAGTTCGCCTTCGCCATATGGGATACGCGCCGCCGCCGCGTCTTCCTCGCCCGCGACCGCCTCGGCATCCGCCCCCTCTTCTATACCGAACGCAACGGCGTCTTCCTCTTCGCTTCCGAAATCAAGGCGCTGCTGGCGTTCCCCGGCGTGCCGGCCGAAATCGATCCCCTCACCATCGACCAGGTCTTCACCTACTGGAGCCCGCTCCCCGGCCGCACCGCCTTCAGAAACATCCACGCCCTCCCGCCCGGCCACTTCCTCGAACTGGATGGAGCCCAAACCCCCACGCCCAAGCGCTACTGGAGCGTCTCCTTCCCGCCGGAAGCTGAGACCTCATCCCGGGAAACCAACGACGACGAGTACCTCGAGCGGTTCCGCGAACTGCTCACAGACGCCACCCTCATCCGCCTCCGCTCGGACGTCCCCGTAGGCGCCTACCTCAGCGGCGGGCTCGACTCCTCCGTTATCACGCAACTCGTCTCCGCCCGCGCCGGCCAGCGCCTCGCCACCTTCTCCATTACATTCGACGACCCCGATTTCGACGAGAGCGAATTCCAGTTGCGCATGGCCCGTTTCCTTGGCACGCGGCACGAGATCGTCCACGCCACCCACGCCGATATCGCCCGCGTCTTCCCCGAAGTCATCTGGCACACGGAAACGCCCACCACCCGCACGGCCCCGGCCCCCATGTTTCTGCTCTCCAGGCTCGTCCGCGATTCCAACTTCAAAGTCGTGCTTACCGGGGAAGGCGCGGACGAGGTGCTCGCCGGCTACGACATCTTCAAAGAGGCCGCCATCCGCCGCTTCTGGGCGCGCCGCCCCGATTCCGCGCTCAGGCCCCTGCTCCTGGGCCGCCTCTACGGCGATATCCCCAGAATGGCACGAACCAGCACTTCCTTCCTCGCCGCATTCTTCGGCAACGGACTGACCGAGGTCGATTCCCCCTACTACTCGCACCTCGTGCGCTGGCGCAACAACGCCCGCAGCCGCCGATTCTTCTGCCAGGACTTCGTGCGCAACGAGTCGCTGCCTCAGCTACCGGAGAGCTTTGCCGCCTGGGGCCCCCTCCAGAAAGCGCAGTATCTCGAAAGCACCGTCTTCCTCTCCGAGTACCTGCTCTGTTCGCAGGGCGACCGCATGGCCATGGCGCACTCCGTCGAATCGCGGATGCCGTTCCTGGATTACCGCGTGGTCGAGTTCTGCAATAGCCTGCCGACCCGCATGAAGCTGCGCGGGTTCAACGACAAGTATCTGCTCAGGCGCCTGGGAAGCGAGTGCCTGCCGGACCGCCTTTGGGAGCGCCCCAAGCGCCCCTACCGCGCCCCCATCCAGCGCAGCTTCTTCAAGCCGCCGGTTCCGGATTACGTCCGCGACCTGCTCTCGCCCGCCGCAATCAAGGCGTGCAGCCTGTTCCGCCCCGACGCCGTCGCCCACCTCGTGAAAAAGGTCTCAAGCGGCGCCGCCATCGGTGAAACCGACGAGATGGCCCTCGCCGGCATGCTCTCCACCCAGCTCCTCCACCGGCAGTTCGTGGCCGAATTCACTCCCGCGGAACCCATCTCCGAAGACCGCGACGACATCAAGATCCGCCTGCAAGTGGGACAGGCCTCGTCCCGTGCTACTTCGCAGGGATAGCCAGTTCCACCGGGTGCGCGACGTTTCTGTGGCGCCCGAGGCCCTGATTCCGAGCCGCGCGCGTCAGCAAGCGGTCTTCATCGCCATTGGCGGCCTGCAGGACCGCCGCCGTTACCCGGGGGACCGGCCACGGGCCACGCATGCGTGGCCCCTGCGAAAAACCGCGTGTTCCTGTAGGGGCCGGGCATGCCCGGCC
>JAEZIJ010000089.1 GCA_023436715.1 Acidobacteriota bacterium | reverse complement strand
GAGCGCGACTCCCCAGGGAATCGATTTCACTTTACCGAGAGGAGAAAACGCCGGCGCGTTCGGTCATGTTTTTACGTGGCTCAACAACCCCCGTTTCGGTCACCTCGTTATTTGGCTTGACAGGGGATTATGCTAGACTGCGCGCTACGGCATAATATGGACCTGAAAGAAACAGCAGTCGAACGGTTCCAGCAGGGCTACTGCTGTTCGCAGGCGGTCTTTTCCACGCTTGCGGGGAAGCGGGGCCTCGATACGGATCTGTCGTTCAGGATAGCCGCCGGCTTCGGCGGCGGCCTGGCACGTTCGGCGCAAACCTGCGGTTGCGTGACCGGCGCGATGATGGCAATCGGCTTGTCGCAGCGCAGCGTTTCCCCTGAGGACAACCGATCCGAAAGGGAGGAAACCTACGCGGCGTGCCAACGCTTCATGCGCGCTTTTGAGGATCGGAACGGTTCCCTTATCTGCCGCGATTTGCTCGGCTGCGACATCAGCACTCCCGAGGGATTGGCGGAGACGCGGGAGAAAGCGCTCTTTCAGTCGCGGTGCGTGAAGCTTATAGGGGATGCAGTCGAGCTTGCGGATGGCCTGACCAAATAAAAAAGCCCCTCCACCTGGGGAGGGGCCTCTTCGAACTCAGCGAAGGGTTAGCGCGGGAAGAACTTGCGGCGTAGCGTAGCGGTCGTCGCAATGAGCCCGAGTCCAAGCAGGAGACCGGTGGAGGGTTCGGGGACCGGGTTCGTGGGGTCCGGCGGATCAAGCGGCCCCGTCACCGTGCCATTCACGCTCGCCTGGACGGTGGTCGACCGGGACAACCCGTCGTAATGGAAAGTCAACGTGCAGTTCTTGCACTTGTTCTGGCCCGTTGGAGTCGCATAGGAGCCCGTGAGTTGGAAGGTCTGAGTCTGCGTCCAGGAAATGCTCAGATCCTGTCCGTTCGAAAGATCGGTCAGAAAATCGGGATTCGCAGTCGCCAGGTTCAGTTGGAACGGACTCGACGAACTCACTTGATAGTTCCAGGTGTAAGTCGTGCCGCTCGTGCTGATCACCGTGATCGCAACCTGTGCCGCCGGAGCGTTGGGGGTGATCGTCGGGTGGTCATGGACATAGGCCGCGCAATCGCCCGACCCGGTGCAATTGTAGAAGGTGCTCACGGAACCCGCGGTCAAAGAGCTGAGAACAGTCAAATCCAGGGTAGCCGAATTTACGGTGTAGCCCGGACTCAGAATGTTATCCAACGTCATCGACCCGGTGACCGTGGAGGCGAACGTGGCTGGATTGCCACCGGGCACAAAGCCCTGCGATGTAATTCCGGCTCCTCCGTTGTTTGTAACGACCTGATAAGTCAGGCTTCCGTTGCCGGGACTGAAAACACTTAGCCCGTCGGACCCGGTGGCTATTGGGGTGGCTGCCAGGGGAACCGTTAAGAGCGTAGCGCCCGCGACAACCGCGAGGGCGCGTAAAAACACCCAGTTTGCACTGCTGAAACCAGTCATATAGAGATCCTTTTACCCGCTGCGATTCTCAGTATATGACCCATTTGGGGGGTGTCAACGCGGGTAGGTATACTTTTTTGCCCCCCAGAATCAATTCGGTACCAGGGACCTGAGTGGGTAATCTAGTACCCTTGAGCGGGTTAGAAAAACCCAACGGTACCCCCGCATCTATGCTATAGCTGAGAGCGGAAGCGCATGAAAATCACGCGTGTGGAGTCGTTCCTGATGTCTTATCCCCTCGCAGAACCCCTCACGATGCGGTTCTACGGGGGCGAGCGGAAGATCCTGAAGCGGGACGCGATGCTGATCCGCGTCCTGACCGATAACGGACTCGCCGGCTATGCGCCGGGACAGGGCAGCGAGAAGGCGGACCGCGCGATTAAGAACACGATCGGGCCGTTTCTGGAAGGCCGGACGCTGGCGGACCCTGACGCCCTCAGAGTGTTGTTCCTGCAAGGGTTCGCAACCGAACCGGAGGTAGCCAAAGTCTACTGCTCAGTGGAGGTCGCGCTGTACGACCTGATCGGTAAAGCGCTCGGTGCGCCGGTATCGGAACTGCTGGGCGGGCGGGTGCGGGACAGAATCCGGCTGTACGGCAGCGCCGGGATGTGCATGGAGCCCGAGGGGTACGCCGAGGAGGCCTCCGCCGTCGCCGGAATGGGGTTTTCGGCTTACAAAATGAGACCGGCGCTCGGCCCGGACGACGACGTCCGGATGGTGGAACTGATGCGCAAGGCCGTCGGCCCGGATTTCGACCTCATGGTGGACGCTCACGCTTGGTGGCGAATGGGCGACCTGAGCTACTCGCTGGACACCGTGGAGCAGGTGGCGGCCGGCATGGCGGCCGAGCGGATTTTCTGGCTCGAGGAACCTTGGATGCCCGAGGACCACGCAACGTACTGGCACCTCAAAGAGAAGCGGCACTTACCCCTCGCAAGCGGGGAGCACGAGCAAAGCGAGGATAGCTACCTCGAACTGATCCAGACACGATGCGTGGATTACGTGCAGATGGACGTCGTGCGCCAGGGCGGGTATCCCACGGGAAGACTGGTACTGACCGAGGTGGCGCGGGAGGGCCTGAAGTTCGCCTTCCATAGCTGGGGCACGGCGCTCGAACTCGTGGCCGCCGCGCATCTGGGCATCTGCTGGCCCGAAATGGTCGCGGAATGGCTCGAATACCCCTGCTACTCCGGGTTCGATCGCCGGGGGATGTACCCGTTCCCGCTGGCGGACGACATATTGGCCGAGCCGCTCCAGATCGAGCACGGCGACCTGATCGTGCCGCGAGGCCCGGGACTGGGCGTCAGCGTGAACGAATCGGTCATAGCGCGTTACCCCTGGATTCCGGGTCCGTGGGCGAGTTTCACCCTGAAATCCCCGCCGGAGACACGGCACATCAGTTCGGACGGGGAGTAGGGGCAGGGTTCTATAACTTACAGGGAAGAAAATGAATCTTGCGCCCACGGCGCATTTGTGACAAATTGCGGAAAGACAAACGGCCATGCCGTTTCGTGAGGAGAACGATGATATTGAGACGCTGTTTGCAGGTTTTGATCATCGTGATTATGGTGGGCGGGTATCAACGCTGCGCGCAGGCGGCTTTCCTCAGGTAGCCCGAGAACCGTTCCGCGCCGCACAAGCCCACTTCAATATGTCAACGGCCGCCCGGCTTGCCGGGCGGCTTTTTTGTTGGGAGTGGTTTCGAACGTTCAGGAAGTCGGTGGGAGCCGCTCCGGTTCCCCCGCCTTCGATCTGTCCTTGAGCGCGCACATCAGCCGCTGATGCACTCCGGCTGGAATGGCGTAGTGCTCCGTGCCCCGGTAGATGTCGATCGTCTTCTTGGTGGTGTCGCACACTACCCAGCAGTTCGGACACTCATTCAGGTGCTGCTCAAGCTCCTTCCGAACTCCTTCGCCGCACTCGTCGTCGAGGAACTCGTTCAGCTCGCTGAGAAAATCCTTACATGTAACCAAAGAGGTCTTCCCCCTTTCGCTTGAAATACCGGGTCAGCTTCTCCCGCAATCGCAAGCGCGCCCGTAGCAGGCGGCTCTTGACGGCCGGGACCGACAGGTTCAACACAGCGGCTGTTTCCTCAGTCGAGAGTTCCTCGATGTCGCGCAGAGCGAACACCGCCCGAAACGTCGGCGGCAGGCTTTCTACCGCTTTCTCGAGAATCGCCCGGATCTCCTCGCGCGAATACGTCAGCTCGGGATTCGGATCCCACACTGCGATTTCGCGCGTCAGGGTTTCCTCTCCGGTGTCGAACGGGTCGTCGAGTGAAACGGACGCGTCCGACTTCCGTTTCCGGAGCTTCATTAGTGACTGATTGACGGCAATTCGCACCAGCCACGTATAAAACTTCGAGTTCCCCTGGAAGTCTTCCAGGTGTTCGTACGCTTTGAGAAAAGTCTCCTGGAGAACATCTTCCGCATCTTCCGGATTTTGCGTGATGTGCCTCGCCAACCGGAAAATGTTCGATTCATACCGGTTCACCAGCTCGGTGAACGCATCGACGCCTCCGCGCTGGGCTTCCGCGACTAAAGCAGCCTCATCGAACCCGCTTGTCTGCCCTACGCGTTGGATCATTGCTACCCGCTCCAGGATTCATACTTTAACATAGCAGTACGGTCTTCCTTCTTGCAGGAACACGGGATTTCGGCTTCAATCCGCTTCACTCGCACCGGTCATGCTACGCTGAAAAGTCAACCATTTATGAGCGAGATTACCATTACTCTCCCTGATGGAAGCCGGCGGAGCACGCAAGCGGGAACAACGCCTCTCGATCTCGCCAAATCCATCAGCCGGCGCCTGGCGGACGATGCTGTCGTCGCCCGTGTGAACGGACAGCTCGTCGATTTGAGCCGGCCCCTCGACGCCGACGCCTCGGTGGAGATTCTGACGACGAAGAATCCCGAATCGCTCGAGGTGTACCGCCACTCGACCGCTCACCTGCTCGCGGCCGCCGTGCTCGACCTCTTCCCGCAAACCAGCCTCGGCATTGGCCCGCCCACCGATAACGGATTTTTCTACGATTTTTACCGCGATGAAGCTTTTACCTCCGACGACCTCGAGAAGATCGAGGCCCGGATGTGGGAACTGCAGCGCGCGAACCTGCCCTACGAGCGCAAGCTCACGCCCAAGCCCGAAGGGCTCAAGAAGTACGCCGAAATGGGCGAGGAGCTGAAGTGCGAGCTCATCCGGGAGAAGGCCGACGAGATCTTCTCCGAGTACACTCTCGGGCCCAAATTTATCGACTTCTGCCGCGGGCCGCACGTACCCTCCACCGGCAAGATCAAGGCCTTCAAGCTCCTCTCCATCGCGGGCGCTTACTGGAAAGGCGATGAGCACAACCGCCAGGGCCAGCGCATCTACGGCGCCGCCTTCTTCACTCCCAAGGATCTCGAAGATTATCTGCACCAGGTGGAAGAGGCGAAGAAGCGCGATCACCGCAAACTTGGCCAGGAACTCGACCTGTTCAGCATTCAGGAACTCGCCGGACCGGGCCTGATTTTCTTTCATCCCAAGGGCGGCACCGTGCGCCGTATCCTCGAAGACTGGATGCGCGACCAGTGCGTCAAGCGCGGGTATTCGCTGGTCTACACGCCGCACATCGCGCGCTCCGACCTCTGGAAGACCTCGGGCCACTACGGCTTTTACGCCGAGAACATGTTCAAGCGCATGGAGCTGGACGACGCCGAATACCAGCTCAAACCGATGAACTGCCCGTTCCACATCCTGATCTACAAGGACAAGCTGCGCAGCTATCGCGACCTGCCGGTCCGGCTCGGCGAACTCGGCACCGTGTACCGCTACGAGCGCTCCGGCACCATGCACGGGCTGATGCGTGTCCGCGGATTCACGCAGGACGACGCGCATATCTTCTGCACGCCCGAGCAGATCGGCGACGAGATCGTGGGCTGCCTCGAGTTCGCGCGCGACACGCTCCAGACCTTCGGATTTGAGCGCTACGAGGCTGAACTCTCGACCTGGGACGGCGGCGGCACCGACAAGTATCTCGGAACCCAGGAGCAGTGGAAGCTTGCCGAAAATGCCTTGCTGAATGCGGTCGAGCGTGTCGGCATGAAAGTGAAGGTGATGCCCGACGAGGCCGCGTTCTACGGTCCCAAGATCGACGTGAAACTCGTCGATGCAATCGGCCGCTCCTGGCAGCTTTCAACCGTCCAGTTCGATTTCAACATGCCGGTGCGCTTCGGCCTCGAATACATCGGCGAGGACGGTAAGGCGCACCAGCCGCTGATGGTCCACCGCGCGCTGTTCGGGTCGGTGGAACGCTTCTTCGGCATCCTGCTCGAACACTACGCCGGCGCCTTCCCCGTCTGGCTCGCTCCCGTTCAGGCAGTCGTGCTGCCCATCACCGACCGCCACATTCCCTACGCGCAGCAGGTGGCGAAGCAGCTCGAGGAAGCCGGCGTTCGCGCCCACCTCGACGACCGCAAGGAGAAGGTCAACTTCAAGATCCGCGAGGCCCAACTCCAGAAGGTGCCCTACATGCTCGTCGTGGGCGACCGCGAAGCGGAGTCCGGTTCGGTCTCCGTTCGCAACCGCAAGCACGGCGACCAGGGCGTGAAGCCGGTGGACGCGTTCACGCAGGAAATTCGCGATCTGATCGCCAGGAAGTCACTGAGCGAATAGTCTATGGACCTTGCCGCAGCGGTACTCGTACTGCTGGTGGCTGGCTCATCGGCGTTCGCGATCCTGGTGATCGTGGCCGCGCGGCAGTATCTCGCGGCAGACCGGGCCTGCCGCTCCGCGTCGGTGTACCCGTCCGTTTCCATTCTCAAGCCCCTCTCCGGCCTCGACGAAGGTCTGGAGGAGAACCTGCGCAGTTACTTCGCGCAGGACTATCCCGATTTCGAAGTCATCTGCGCGGTCCGGCATGCCGGCGATCCGGCGGCGGGCGTTGTTGAGAAGCTCCGCATGCAGTATCCCGGCGTGCCGGCGCGCCTGATCGTCACGGGCGAGCCGCCTTACCCCAACGCCAAGGTCTTCGCACTCGACAACATGCTGGCCGAAGCCAGTTACGACCTGCTGGTTATGACGGATAGCGATACCCGCGCAAAGCCCAACCTGCTGCGCTGCCTCGCGTCCGAGTTCGAGGACCCGCGCCTGGGCCTCACCACCTGCCCCTACCGCGGGATTCCCGGGCGTTCGTTCTGGTCTACCCTCGAAGCCATCGGCATGAACACCGAGTTCCTGGCCGGCATCCTTGTAGCCCGCATGCTCGAAGGCATGAAGTTCGGCGTGGGGCCCGGCATGGCTGTCCGCCGGGAGGTGCTGGAGCGGATTGGCGGTTTCGAAACCCTCAAGCAATACCTGGCCGAGGACTTCATGATGGGCAAGCTGGCGGCCGAGGCGGGCTACGGCACGGCGCTTTCCTCCTGCGTCATCGAGCATCGCATCGGCGCGCAGCGCTTCCGGCCGAATCTGGAGCACCGGCTGCGATGGGCGCGCTCCACTCGCCGCTCGCGGCCCGCCGGGTACTTCGGGCAGTTGTTCACGTACCCGCTGCCTCTGGCCCTCCTGCTATTCGCCGTCAAGCCGGCGCTTTGGCCGCTGGCTGCCGCCGCCGTGCTGATTCGCGCCGCAGCCGCATGGGCGACGGCCGGATGGGTGCTTCACGATCCCCTTACCGCCCGCAAGTGCTGGCTCTTGCCGCTCCAGGACGTCGCCAGCTTCGTCCTCTGGCTCGCCGGCTTCCTGGGCAACACCGTGAGCTGGCGCGGGCGCCGCTACATCGTCTATCCCGACGGCCGCTTCGCCCCCGCGGGACGCGAGTAACTATTCGGCCGGTTCCCGTTCCAGCGCGCGTTCCCCTAACAGCAAACGGCGTAAAGTGCGCAGATCGTTCAGGATGCGGGAGCTGCCGCCGATGTGCGTCGAAAGCCTGGCGAGTTTGAAGGAGACCAACTGGAGAGCCTGCAGCCGGCGTTCCGGCTGCGGATTCGCCATCTCGGCTTCGACCTCCCGGCGCGCCTCCTCAATGGCTTCCGCCAGCAACTCCACATACTGCCTCGCGCTCTCGATGTCGTCAAACGGAGTTTCGCGTTCGTAGGCCACAGTATTTTCCCAGGTTGGTCCCTTGCATTATAGACCCATATCACCGTCCATCGGTTCATCGATATTGATGGGCCGCCGACAAACGCGGGTAAACGCGGGCGCGCTTTGTATCCGTGGCTTCGGCCCTGTATCAGGGCACGGCTTCAGCCGTGCCGCAAGCCCTCTTGCCAAGCCACGGGCTTTAGCCCCTGTCTGCGGCCATACCGGACGGTCCCTGCCTGCGTCATTATGGGTATATGCGGCGACACCGACGCAGCGCGGCTGTTTCTTCCGGACTGGCCGTGCTCGCGGGCCTGCTACTGGCCTCACAGCAAACGGATTACCTCGAAGCCCGGCGCAAAATCGAGATGATCCGGCGGGAGACCGTCCCCGCCGGCTCGAAAGTCACGTTCACCAAGCCGGAGTTGAATGCTTACGTGCGTAAGCAGGTCGTCGAGGTGGCGCCGGAGGGTGTGCGGAATCCCCGGATCGAGTTGGGCCACAACCGCGCCACCGCGTTCGCCGACGTCGATTTCGTAAAGCTCCGGCGCGCGCAGGGCCAGCCGATGGGATGGCTGATGGAACAGTTGCTTGAGGGAGAGCGCCCGGTGAGAGTCGATGCCAGGATACGTTCGGGCGGCGGTCAGGCCACCGTGGATGTCGACCAGGTCGTGATCTCGGGCATCACGATCAGCGGCGGCACCCTCGATTACCTCATCCGAAACTTCCTCTGGTCTTACTACCCCGAGGCAAATGTCGGCAAACCGTTTGAACTGGATCACCGCATCGACCGGCTTGAAGTGAGCCCGGCTGACGTGCGTGTCGTTATCGCGCGCTGACGATCCTTTCCGCGGCCTGCTTGCCCATCCGGATGCAGTCCGGAATTCCGATGCCGGTGTACGCATTGCCGGCCAGGTGCAGGCCCGGAAGGGCCGCGGCGCGCGTTTCCACCACCGCCATCCGTTTCTGGTGGCCCACCGTATACTGCGCCATGGACCGCGGCCAGCGTGCGAGCCGCGCAAACACCGGGGTTTCGGTCACGCCCATGATCTCCCGCAGCTCCGCGCGCACCGCCTCGATCAACGTTTCGTCCGATTCCCGCAGGACGGACTCATCCTCGCCGCCCACAAAACATCGCAGGACTGCCATGTCGTCAGGCACGCGATACGAGAATTTCGTTCCGACCCACGTGCACGCCACCATCCGGCCCCGCTCCCGCTTCGGCACCAGGAAACCGAATCCGTTCAGCGGGTGCGAAAAGCTCGCCTTCTCGTATCCGAGCGAAATTGTGATCGAGGAAGAGTAGGCCACTTCGCCGAGCAGGGACCCGAGTTCTCCATCCACTCCGCCGGCCAGTGCTCCGGCCGCATACGCCTGGCAGGCCAGAACGACATTCGCGGCGTCGATCCAGTCGCCGTTGATACGTACACGCCAGCCCTCCGCCGTCCGCTCCAAGCTCTCCGCTTCGCCTTGCATAACCTCGGGCTCCGGCCGCATGGCTGCTGTTACAGTCGTGATGAGCTGACCGAGACCGCCCTTCAGCGTCCGGAATAGCGGCTGCCCCTTGGCCTGCCGGGCCGCCTTGCGCCGCTCGTGGAGAACGCCCTTGGTGAGGCTGCCGTACCTGGCCTCGAGTTCGATGAAGCGGGGCAGCACGCTCGCGACGCTGAGCCTGTTTGGGTCGCCGCCATAGACTCCGGCCAGCAGCGGTTCCGCCAGGTAATCGACGGCCTCCGGCCCGTAGTGTTCGGCCACGAAAGCCGCCACGGATTGGTCCGGCCTTGCCGCGCCTTTCGGCCGCCGGAACCACTCCAGACCCATGCGGATCTTCGTCCCCCAGCCCAGCAGCGAGGTCGAAACCAGGGGCATGATTTTGGTCGGAATCATCAGCATCAGCCCGTCCGGCAGCGGAACGAGCCGCCCGTTCTTGCGAACGCAGGTGACGCGGGCATGATCGTTCGAGCTGATGATATCCCCGGCCAGCCCGAGCTCACGAATCAGGTCCATGGCCCATGGCTTGGCAGCGAGGAAGCTATCGGGACCGGTTTCGAGCACGCACCCGTGAATCGTCTCCGTCTCGATCACCCCTCCCAGCCGCGGCCGGCGCTCGACGATGGTCGCGGGGACGCCCGCCTTCGACAGATAGTACGCGGTGGAGAGGCCGGAGATTCCGCCCCCGATGACGACTACTCGGCGCATAACCTCTGCTTTGCTACCTCGGCCAGTGCGGCGATGAATGCGGGCGACGCATTGAGGGATTCGGGCCTGCGGAGAGTAATCCCGCGCTCCCGGGCGTAATTGCGGAACAGGATATCGACGTCGTAAAGGATTTCGACGTGGTCGCAAACGAACCCGATCGGCGCGACAACCACTTCACGCACGCCTTCGGCTGCATAACAGTCGAGCTGCGATTCCACAGTCGGCCCCAGCCACGTGTCTTCCGTGAACCCCTGGCTCTGGTAGGCAAAATCCCAAGTGGCCAGGTTCGCGAGTGCCGCCACGCCCGCAGCCGTGGCTTTCGTCTCGGAGTCGTATGGGTCCGCGGGTTCGAGCGCGCGCTCAGGCAGGCTGTGCGCCGTGAACAACAAGCGCTCGGCGGGCAGCAGCGGCGCGAGCCTCTGCCGGAAGGCCTCGAGCAGCAGCGGCGAGTCGTGGAAACTCCCGGCCCAGGCGATATCGAGTTCCTGGCTGGCCGCCTGAACTTTGCGGAAGTACGCCCCGACGCTGGCCTTGGATTGTTGCGGCACGAGGCAGATCGCAACCACCCGCCCGATGCCGTCGTCGCGCATTCTGGCCAAGGTTTCCTCGATGAACGGATGCCAGTTGCGCATGCCGAAATAGACCGGCATGCCCAGCGCCGTTTCGAGCGCCGATGCCTGTTCGCGCGTGCGCGCCAGCAGCGGCGAACTGCCGCCGATCTCGACGTACCGCCGCCGGACTTCCTCGACGGTCGTCTCCGGCGTGGGCAGGCCGCCGCGCACGTGAGCCAGGTATTCGGGGATATCTTCCAGGCGTTCCGGCGCTCCGTGGGCGAGCAGCAGTACAGCTTGCTTCAGTGGCACAGGCCTCCCTGTGCAGCACAGGCCGGGAGGCCTGTGCCACCGCTCAAGGCTTGAACTCCCGCACGAACTGCACCACGGCCTTCACGTGCTCCACAGGCGTCTCCGGAAGAACGCCGTGCCCGAGGTTGAAGATATGCCCGGGACGCGTTCCTGTGCGTTTCAGCATCTCGTGTACACGCATCTTCAACTCCGACAGTGGAGCGAAGAGCACCGCCGGGTCCAGGTTGCCCTGAATCGCCGAACGGTAGCTGATGTCCATCCATGCCTGGTCGATATTCACGCGCCAGTCGATGCCGAGGACGTCCCCGCCCGCCGCGTGCAACTCGCGGAAGAATCCGCCGGCGCCCGTGCCGAAATGGATCACAGGCACACCGGTCGATCGGACCCGCTCTATCAGCGCGCGCGAGTACGGAGCCACGTAGCGGACGTAATCGTCCGGGCCGAGCGCGCCCACCCAGCTATCGAACACCTGGATGGCGCGGGCACCCGCAGCCACCTGCAGAATTCCGAACGGGCCCAACACATCCACCAGCTTGCCCATGAGCCGCCGCCATAGCGTCTCATTGGAATACATCATCTGCTTCGTTTTGAGGAACGTGCGCGACGGCCCGCCCTCGATGATGTAGCTGGCCAGCGTGAATGGCGCTCCAACGAACCCGATCACCGGCACTTTGCCCGCCAGGGCCTTCACCACCATCTGGATCGATTCCCCGACGTAGCCGAGGTCATCCGTGTTGGAAATCGACAGAGTGTCGATGTCCTCCGAGGTGCGGACAGGATTCTCGATCACCGGGCCCTCGCCGCTGACGAATCTCAGCTTGAGGCCCATCGGCTCCACCGGCAGCAGCAGGTCGGCGAAGATGATGGCGGCGTCTACGTCCAATATCTCCACCGGTTGCAGCGTGACGGCAGCCGCAAGGTCCGGGCGCTTGCAGATCTCCAGGATCCCGTGCTTGGCCCGAATCTCACGATATTGTTTGAGATAACGCCCCGCCTGCCGCATAAACCACACGGGCCTGACGTCCGTGGGGCGGCGGCGGCAGGCGTCCAGAAACCGGCTGTTCATTGGAGCCATGCGCATGGCTGTTCCGCTCTGTCCTCGCATATGTATACACGAAAGTTCTTGGGTTTGTGGTTAGCCGTCCATTGACGGCCGAGGATGAAGTAGGGTTTGGTCCAGGCCTCGCTGTCGAGCGCCGTCGGGGCAACCACCGAAACGGACAGTATGCCGCTGGCGGGATACCCTGTGCGAGGGTCCATGATGTGGCTGTAGATCTTCCCGTCCGCTTCGAAGAACTTTTCGTAGCTGCCGGAGGTGGATAAGGACTGGTCTTTCAGGTATACGTCTGTCACCGTCTTTCGCTGATTTTTCGGATCGCGGATCTTGATCTCCCACCCCTTGTCGTTATTCGGGGCGCCGAGCGCATAAATGCTGCTCCCCCCCGCTGTGATCAGGGCTGACGAGATGCCGCTCTCCTTCAGAATTTCAACCATGCGATCCACGGCGTACCCTTTGCCGATCCCGCCGGGGTCGAGTTCCACGCCGGCTTGTGTGAAACGTACCGTCCGGTTTTCGGAGTCGATCTGAATCTTTCGATAGCCTACCTTTGTGAACGCCCGCGCCATCTCCGCTTTGCGGGGGAGATGGCCCGTGCCTTTGTAGAATCCCCAAACCTTCATCAGCGGGCCGACGCTGATGTCGAAGGCGCCCTCGCTTTCGCGGCTGAATTCCAGACACTTCGAAAGCAACTGGAAAACCTCGGGCGTCACCTTTACGGGACGCTGGGCCGCGAACCGGTTGATCTCGCTGAGATCGCTGTCCGGCCGGTAGTTCGACAGCAAGCGGTCCAGACGCCGCACCTCGTCGAATGCCGCCTCGACGGCGGCCTCCAACTGGTTGCGGTCGCGCCCATAGACAACCACCGAGTACGTGGAGCCCATGGCGTCCACGCTCTCCTCGAGCCGAAGCAGTTGGCTGGTTTCCTGGGAAACCGCCTCCTGCCGGACCGGGCCGGCCAATGCAGCGCACAGGCTGGTGACCTGTGCCACCGGCGCCAACAAAAACAAAAGTAGCACGAACCGTGGCATCGTTTGGGCTATTTTTCGCTATCGCCGGTATCTTTTTTACGGCTCTTTCGCACCCGGCCCAGGAGTTCCTCTACGCGGTTGGCCGCGCCGGAAGACGCCTCCTGCTCGAAGTGCAGCTCGGGTATGCGCCAGACCCTGATCCGGCTCGATAACTCCCGGCGCAGGTACTGCGACGCGTGCAGCAGTCCCTCGAGCGCCTGTTGCGTCTCTTCGGGCGTGCCGCCGGTGCTCACCATCACATGGGCGTGCCGCATGTCCGGGGTGACGTGCACGGCTGTAACCGTGACGCCGCGCAAGCGCGGGTCCGACAGTTCGTATTCAATGATCTCCGCAAGCTCCTCGCGCAACGCTTCGGAGACGCGTTCCGCGCGGTGGGGTTCCATCCTGACTTACTCCAGCCACTCTACGGTGGCACTGACCAACTCCGGCCCCAGCAGGGATGCCGCTTCCCGTTCGACGGATTGCAGAACTACCGCGGCATGCCCGTGGTCGCTTGATACAGTTACGGCGGCCAGCACAGCCCGCTGCCAGAGGTCCTGGCAGTCGATCTCCGCTATCGCCACGTTGTACTTGTGCCGCAGGCGCTCCTTCACGCTCTGAACAACGTGGCGTTTCTCCTTTAGCGAGTGCGACCCGTCCAGCCGCACCTCCAGAGTGAGCACGCCTATACTTGCCATTACAGGGTCAGACCAGGACCTCTGGGGCCACACGCTCCGTCACGAACGCTTCCAGTACATCTCCTGGCTTGATGTCGTTGAAATTCTCAATCGCAATGCCGCACTCGAGGCCGCTCCGGACCTCGCTCGCGTCGTCCTTGAAACGCTTGAGCGACGCCATCTTGCCCCGGTACACCACCACGTTGTCGCGCAGCACGCGGATTTCGCTGACCCGCGTAATCGAGCCGTCCACCACCAGGCAGCCGGCGATGGTGCCGATCTTGGTGATGCGGAACGTGTCCCGCACCTCCGCCCGGCCCTTGTAGGCTTCCTTGAACACCGGCTCGAGCATTCCGGTCATCGCGCGCTTGATCTCGTCCGTCAGGTCGTAAATGATCGTATGCAGCCGGATATCGACCTTCTCGTGCTCGGCCAGCGTTGACGCATTCCGGTCCGGCCGGACGTTGAACCCGATGACGATCGCGTTCGAGGCGGAGGCCAGCAGCACGTCGGTCTCGGTAATTGCGCCGACGCCGCTGTGAATCACCCGGATCTTTACCTTGTCGGTCGAGAGCTTCTGCAGCGTGTCCGAGAGCACCTCGGCGCTGCCGCCCACGTCGGCCTTGAGGATGATGCGAAGTTCCTTGACCTCGCCTTCCTTGATCTGCTGGTGCAACTGGTCCAGCGTGACGCGCGAACTCTTGGCCATGGCCACTTCACGCGCCTTGGCTTCGCGGTACAGAACGATCTGCTTCGCCTTGGCCGTGTCGGTCACCACCTGCAGCGTCTCGCCGACCTCGGGCAGCGCGTCCAGACCGAGCACTTCGGCCGGCGCGGACGGTCCCGCTTCCTTGATCGGCAAGCCCCGGTCGTTGTACAACGCCCGGACCTTGCCGAATACCGAGCCGCAGATGAAGAAGTCGCCCACGCGCATCGTGCCGTTGCGCACCAGCGCCGTGGCCACCGGGCCGCGGCCGCGGTCCAGCTTCGCTTCAAGCACCGTAGCCAGACCGGGCCGGCCCGGGTTGGCTTTCAGTTCCTGCAAGTCGGAAACCAGCAGGATCATTTCGAGCAGCAGGTCGAGGTTCTCTTTCGTGCGCGCCGAAACGTGTACCATCACCGTTTCGCCGCCCCACGCCTCGGGCACCAGCCCGCGGTCGGAAAGCTGCTGCATCACGCGCTCGGGCTGCGCGTTCGCTTTATCGATCTTGTTAATGGCTACCAGCAGCGGCACCTGGGCGGCCTTCGCGTGGTCGATAGCTTCGAGCGTCTGCGGCATCACGCCGTCGTCGGCCGCTACTACCAGAACCACGACGTCGGTCACCTTCGCGCCCCTGGCGCGCATGCGAGTGAACGCTTCGTGGCCGGGCGTGTCGATGAACGTAATCAGCCGTCCACCCTTCTCGACCTGATAGGCGCCGATGTGCTGCGTGATCCCGCCCGCTTCGCTGTCCACAACATTGCTGAGCCGGATCGCATCGAGCAGCGAGGTCTTGCCGTGATCGACGTGACCCATGATGGTCACCACCGGAGGCCGCTTCACCGGCCCGGTATTGTCCTCGGTCTGCTCCACTTCCTGCTGGATCGCTTCTTCCTCGTAGCTGACCTGCGACGTCGTGGCGCCGAATTCCCTCGCGAGGTCCTCGGCCAGCTTTACATCCAGCGTCTGGTTGATGGTCGCGAACACCTTGCGGTCCACCAGCCGCCGAATCATGAGGTTGGCTTTGATGCCGAGTTTCTCGGAGAGTTCCTTGACGGTGATGCCCTCGGCTACCGTGATCTGCTTGCCCTCGGCGAGCTTGGCGATCTCCTCGCGGCGGGACGTCGGGCGAATGATTTTGCCCTCGCGCTCGGCTTCGCGGTCGACTTGCGGCCGTGCGTGGGGTCTCTGCGTCCTGCGCTGATCCGTGGTTGGAACAACACCCGGCTCCGGACGCAACGGCGTTGTCGGGTGCAAGCCCCGCCCTCTGCCGGGTGCTCCGGGAGCTCCGGGGCGTCCTGGACGTGTATACGGCTGGCCAGGGCGGACCGGGCTTCTCGGCTGGTAAATCGGCTGACCCGGAATCGGCGTCGTAGCGGGCCGGGCTGGCAACCCGGGCCGCGCCTGCGGCTGCCCCGGCATGGCCTTGGTCTGCTGGAGCCGCGCCACGAGGTCCGGACGCGGCGGCACCACGGGCCGCGCGGCCGGCTGTCCGGCGAGCGTTGGCCGTTGGCCTGCCTGGGATCCCGGCTGGGGCGGAGTAACCATTGCCGGTGGAGGCGGAACCGCGGGCCGGGCCGGACGGCTCGGTTGCGCCGGACGGATAGCCTGGCCCGGACGCGGACCCTGCACGGGTCGCGCCGGACGTGGTGGTTCCGCCGGAGCAGCCGGGAACGGCTGCCTGGGTCCCGATATGATCTGGCCGGGTCGCGGCGATGGCAGCGGCTTCGCTGTAACCGGCGGCGCCGGGCGCTGCGGCTGCGCCTGTACCGGCGGACGCTCCGGAATCACAATGGCCGCCGGCGGCTGAGGCGCCGGATGGAGCGGCTGCGCGGGCGGAGGCGTGGGCGGCGGGGACACTACGGGCTCCGCTGCCTGCGGACCGCGTCGGCTGGCCAGTGGCGGGCGCAGCGGTTGTACCGCTGGCCGCATGCTCGGCCTCTCTTCCGGCGTGAGAGCGGCCATGTTCGTATCGCCGGGCGCAGTCTCGGCCGGCCTCTCTTCCGGTTTCGCTTCCTTGACGGCGGAGGGCTCTTCCGGGGGCTCCGGCGTTGCCTTAGGCGCAGCCTCGGCAATCGTCTCGGTTGCCTCCGGCGCTGGCGCCGGCGGTCCGGGCTCTTCGGTGGGAGCTTCGGCTTCCCGCTGTTCGACAGAGGCGCCGAAATGGCGGCGGATAGCGTCTGCTGCGTCCTCGTCGATTGAGCTGGAGTGCGTTTTCTTTTCGGTAACGCCGAACTGCGGGAGAATCGCGATAATCACACTATTGGGTTGTTCGCATTCCCGCGCCAGCTCGTTTATACGAATCTTCTTCATACGTTCAATAAGATCCCCGGGGTCAAGACGACACAACCCTGGCGTCCAATCTCTTCAGAGATCGCGCCGCACGCTGGCTCTACGAGTTTTGTCCTAGCCTCCGGGTTCAAGCCGAGACCTTCATCGTATCAGATTCGATACAATCTATTCGGTTTTCGCGGAACTCCCGGATTCGGACTCCGGAGACGCCAGTTCTGTTCCGGTGTCGCCCGACCCTGTTTCCATCGCGGCGGAGACATCTTCCGCCTCGTTTACGCTCCCGCCTTCCTCAGGCGGAGCAACCTCTTCCGCGGCCAATTCCTGTGATTCGATTTCCGGAACCGCGGCTTCCTCGAATTGCGCGTAGTAGTTGTTGACGGCCAGTTGGATCAGCTCTACCGTCTTCGGCCCGATCCCGGGAATTTCTTCCAACTGCTCCGGTGTCATCGCCCCGAGCTTCTCGACCGTTCCAATGCCGGCTTCCAGCAGCTTCTCCACTACCTTTTCCGCCATTCCATGATCCACCAGCACGGATACCGGCGCGCCCGATACCACCAGCGCCGCCATCTGCGATTCCACTTCCTGCCGCTTCTCTTCCTCGCTCTTGATGTCGATCCGCCAGCCGAGAAGCTTGGCCGCGAGCCGCACGTTTTGCCCCTTCTTCCCGATGGCGAGCGAGAGCTGAGAGTCGTCCACGATGACTTCCATGTGCTTCCCGGTCCCGTCCACGATGCTTACCCGGCTGATCTTGGCCGGACTGAGCGCGTGGGTTGCGAAGGCTACCGCTTCCTCCGAGTACTCGATGATGTCGATCTTCTCTCCGCGCAGTTCCCGGATGATCGACTGCACCCTCATGCCCTTCATCCCGACGCAGGCGCCCACGCTGTCCACATCCCGGTCGCGGCTCTGCACGGCGATCTTGGTCCGCTCCCCGGCTTCCCGCGCGCAGCCTTTGATGGTGACCGTGTTGTCGTAAATCTCGGGAACTTCCTGCTCGAAAAGCCGGATGACCAGCTCGGGGGCCGCTCGCGACACCACTACGCCCGGGTTCTTGCCGGATTTCTCGACGCTGCGGATAACGCACCGCACGCGGTCGCCCACACTGAAGCTCTCCAGCTTCGACTGCTCCTTCTTCGGCAGCCGCGCTTCCGTCTTGCCGACGTCTACCACCAGGTCCTGCCCTTCGATGCGCTTTACCATGCAGTTGACCAGCTCTCCGACGCGCCCGGAGTACTCGAGGTAAATCGTCTCCCGCTCGGCTTCGCGCACCTTCTGGAGAATCACCTGCTTGGCGGTTTGCGCCGAGATCCGGCCCAGCAACTCGGTCGATTTGGCAAACCGGACTTCCGATCCCGGCTGAGCCTCCGCGCTATACCGGCGGGCTTCCTCGAGGGAAATCTGGGTCAGCGGGTCTTCAACCGTCTCAACCACTTTCTTCACGGCAAAGATCTGGATGGCGCCCGTCTGCTCGTCGAATTCCGCTACCAGCTCCTCGTTGGTGTGATAGTGCTTCTTCGCGGCAACGAGCATAGCGTCCTTGACCGCGTCGATCACTATCTGCGGGTCAATGCCCTTCTCTTTGCTCAGAATCTCTATGGATTGGTAGATCGTTCCCAAGGTATTTCCTCTTTCCGAGATGTCAGGAGATTACCAGTCGAACTTCAGATTCGCCTTCTCGACCTGTTGGAGCGTGAAGCGGATGCTCTTGCCCGGCTCGGGTTCGAGCGTTACCGTGTCGCCGGAGAAGCCCGCCAGTATCCCTTCCCACCTGCGCCGGTTCTCGACCGGTTCCCGCAGGGTGATCTGGATTTTGCTGCCGGCAAACCGCTCAAAATCGCGCGGTCTCTTCAACGGCCGCTCCACTCCCGGGGAGCTCACCTCTAAGGTGTACTTCCCCCCCGGAATGACATCTTCCACATCGAGAATGGTTCCCACTTGCTGAGAAATGAGCTCACAGTCGGCGTGGGACACACCGCCGGGCTTATCGATCACGATCCTCAGCATCCGCCTCGAGCCCCCGCCCAGGAGTCTTGCGTCGACAATTTCGATCCCCTCAGATCGACCCACACGTTCGGCGATCTCCGTCACTTGAGCGACAACCGCTTCGTTCATGGTTCCTGGGCTTCCACTGGCCAACAAAAAAGTGGGCTTTCGCCCACTTCAGTGGCTCGACATCTAAAATCAATTATACACCCCCAAATGAGATTTAGGAAATTCCATGTTCCGTGACACAGGCAGGCCTCCCGGCCTGTGCGGTTTCCCCTGATTCCGAGCCGCGCGCGTCAGCAAGCGGTCTTCATCGCTATTGGCGGCCTACATGCCCATGTACCCATGGGACCGGCCACGGACCACGCATGCGTGGTTCCTGTAGGGGCCGGGCATGCCCGGCC
>JAEZIJ010000085.1 GCA_023436715.1 Acidobacteriota bacterium | reverse complement strand
GGCCGGGCATGCCCGGCCCCTACATGAAGCATCCATGTAGGGGCGACGCATGCGTCGCCCGTGGCCGGAGTACGCGCCGCGCTAATCGTAAAACGCAATTTGGACAGCACTGGGGCATGCGGCCCCTACATTCGCGGGCGCAAAACTGAGAGGTCTACTGAGTGATCTGGTATAATAAAAATCAATCCCGGAAATAGAGTTCCGGACAGAAATCCTTCCGTAGTCCGTTCACTCCGCAGGGGGAGTAGGAGTGCCGGCGTCTGGTGAGTGGTGTAATAGCGTAAGCTCGCAGCACCCGTAGTACGCCGGGGGACACTGTTTCCGGCGAATATTACATAGTTCGGCGCGTTTTTGCGCCGTGACTTCAGGAGTTTGTGATGGCAGGACGCGGCAGAACAACTTACCAGAAACGACAAAAAGAGCAACTTCGACTCGAGCGGCGGCAGGCAAAGGCTGCGCGCAAAGAGGAACGGAAGTCGCAAAAAGACGACGGCCTGGATAGCGACCTTCAGCCGAATCCGTATCTTGCAGAGCTTCGCGGCGACGACATGCCGGAACAACTCTAGCCGGATATGTTGGTAGCATGATGCCGATGACGCCATGGCTGGCCGGGTGCACGGCTAGGGTGTGTCCAACCTTCCAGGAGCCAGGATCGTAAAGACCGCACCAGGTGCCCCGATCCGGTTGGCGGCCGAAATCGAGCCTCCATTCTGCTTCACGATCGATTCCGCAATATGGAGGCCCAGACCGGAGCGGGCCGGCTTGGTGGAGAAGCCCGGTTCGAAGATGCGCGCGAGGTGATCCTCCGGTATGCCTGGGCCGGAATCGGCGATCCGAATCTCGACGCACCCATCCATCTCTCTCGCGCGAATCTCTATCGTCCCTCCGTCCCCCATTGCCTGACCGGCATTGATGAGCAGGTTCACAAGCGCCCGCTCCCACGCCGAGCAGGAGCCCCGGATCTCAAGGTGCGGCGCACACTCCCACTCGAACTCAACCAGCGAGCAGCGCGCCTGAAGGAAGTCTCCGGCGAGGAGCTGGGCGCTCTCGATCACCTCACGGACGCTCACCGCCGGTCCGCCGGACTCGACGAAGCCGCGGATGATCCGCTGGCCAAGCAGGGCGTTGCGCTGAACGATGTTTGCGAGCCAGGCCCAATCCTCGCCGGCCTCAAGGATGTCGGCCGCATCGAGGATCGTGGCGAACACGTTGTTCAGATCATGCACGAGTCCGCGGAAGGCGAGATCGGTTTGTGCCTTCATTGCGCGATTTCAGAGAGTATACGGAAAAACTCGGGAAAAGACACGCTGGCAGCTTCGGCGCCCGAGATAGCCGATTCGCCGGACGCCGCCAGGGCAGCGACGGAGAACGCCATGGCGATGCGGTGGTCGCCGAAGGAGTCGAGTTCGGCGGGGCGGAAGCTCTGGCCTCCCGGGACATGGAGCCCGTCCGGAAGCACCTCCACCGCGACCCCCATCCGGCCCAGGTTCTCGCTGACGGTTGCGATGCGATCGGTCTCCTTCACGCGCAGTTCGGCGGCGTCGCGAACGGTCAGCCCTTCTTCGCTCGCAGCGCCCAGAACGGCCAGCACCGGGATCTCGTCGATCAGCGCGGCCGTCATTTCCTTCTCGATGACACCGCCGCGCACACGGGCATACCGCACATCGAGGTCGCCAACCGGCTCGCCGGCCTGAAGCCTCAGCGCGTCGATCTTCACGGGGGCGCCCATCGAGGACAATACATCGAGCAGCGCCGACCGTGTGGGATTCAGGCCTACGTTCTCAATCCGCAGGTTGGAATCCGGCACGAGCAAGGCGGCCACGAGGAAGAACGCGGCGGAGGACAGGTCGCCCGGGACTTCAACGTCGCGGGCCCGAAGGTGCGGCCGGCCTCGCATGGAGATGTCGCGGCCGCGCACTTCAATTTCGGCGCCGAATTCGCGAAGGGCTATTTCCGAGTGGTCGCGCGTGCGCACCGGTTCGTGAACGACGGTCACCCCGTCGGCGTACAGGCCCGCGAAAAGGACGCAGGTCTTGACCTGGGCGCTGGGCACGGGCAGGGCATAGTCGAGGGGCCTCAGGCGGGCGGGAAGAATCTCAAGCGGCGGAAATCGCCCGTCTCGCGCAGTGATGGAAGCGCCCATGGCGCCGAGCGGCCGCATGATGCGGTCCATCGGGCGGCGAGAGAGCGATTCGTCGCCTCCGATCCGGGTGGGGAAGGGCTGTGCGGCCAAAATCCCCGACAGCATGCGGATGGTGGAGCCGGAATTCCCGGCATCGAGCTGCCCGGCCGGCTCCCGTAGGCCTTCGAGTCCGCTCCCCTGGATTGTGACCTCATCCCCCTCGCGCGTGATCGGGACACCGAGCGCGCGCATTGCACTGAGCGTGGAGGCGCAATCCGCGCCGGTCGAGTAGTTGCGGATACGGCTGCGGCCCTCGGCGATCGCCGCCAGCATGGCGTAACGATGCGAGATCGACTTATCGCCCGGAAGCCGGACGGTTCCGCGGATGCGAGTAGCGGGACGGATTCGCGCTGGCATGGGAAACCCCCATTCTAGCGCGAAGCCGCCCGCCGGCCGTTCTCAAGCCACTACTTCCATGGCGCGTTCGTAAAGCCGAAACGGGCGGGCTTCACGGAACGGCTGAAAACGATATCCCACCCCGAAGATGGTCTCAATGTACTGCTCGCCGTAGCCAGCGAGCTTTTTGCGCAGCCTCCGGATGTGAACATCCAGCGTCCGGGTTCGGATTTCGCTGCCGTAACCCCAGACCCTCATCAGCAGCACGTCGCGAGGTACGATCTCCCCCGCGTTCCGCGTCAGCAGGGACATCAGTTCGTACTCCTTGCGGGTGAGCCGCACGGGGCGGGCATCGACGACCAGCCCCGGCATGCGGTGATCCAGTTCCAAGTGGGTGTCCCGGTATCCATCCTGTTGCTTGTTTTCGAGTTCAAAGTAAGCCATCGCTGTTCCCCAGGTACCAGCGGCTGCTGCGGAAGGTCGCGTGGGATCGTGCGACCTTAGCAACAGCCTGCTTATTCCTAGATCACTGAAAGGGCGTTTGAGGTGTAAAAAAATGTTAAAGGTTTCTTAATCTCCCAGGGAGTCCAGGGTGGCGATGACTCTCCACGGAGTGCCGCATGGGCCTGCGGCCCACCAACGGTGATGAAAAGTGAGGCGGGCAGGACCGCTCCCTTGCGGTCGCGGCTCGGTTTCGTGCCGGTTCCGAGCCGCAACCGCGAGGGAGTGCCTCATGGGCCTGCGGCCCACCAAGGGTGATGAAAATGCACACCGGGCAGGACCGCCCAGTGGGGCAGGGCCTCGCCCTGCGGCGGGCTCCCAGCCCGCCTGCGTGGCCAGCCTGAGAGGCCGGCGCAGCCCGCGGGTCTGCCCCACTCGCGATTCGGAAGCAGCCGCGCGGTCTCGACCGATTTTCAACGGAGCGGTTTGGCGGATTTGCGGGGGCGCGCCCGGTGATTTTCAACGGAGTGCCCCATGGCCCTGCCGGGCCGCCGATAGCCATGAAAGCCCTGTGGGGCCGGGGCTTCTGCCCCGCAGCCGGGCTTTGGCCCGGCGTAATCCAAACGCCGCGCGGAAGCGCGGCGGCAGCCCAGAAGGGCTGACCCCACATGAGCCGCTGACTTTCAACGGAGTCCCATGGCCCTGCGGGCCGCGAATAACGATGAAAGTCGGCGCGCGTCGTCGCCGCGGCCCTGGAGCCGTTCGCGCGTGCGTGACCCGTGTTCGGCCCGACAGTGGGACAGGCCTCCTGGCCTGTCCCACGCAGTCGACCGTGACTTTCAGCGGAGCGGTTTGGCGGATTTGCGGTTTTCAACGGAGTGCCGCGAAGAGGGGGCGAAGCCGCTAATCGATGGCGTAAGGGCCGGGCTTGGAAACGACGAGTTCGGCATCCCTAATGTCCGACGCCTCAACCAGGACGGCAACTGACCGGGCGGGTTCCCTCATCTGCCAGTGAAACTCGGTTTCTTCCCCAGGGTCCAGAATTTCGGGCTCGAGCTTGCCGCGCTGGGTTGTAAGCGTGGCGTCGTCGGGCGCGAGGACGCGGAACCGGATTGTGATCTTCTGGAGGGGTTTACCACCCGTGTTCCGGATGCGACCCTCGATTTCCACGGTGCGCTCGGTGGTGCGCCGGACCGTGATATCGAGTATTTCCAGGCTCGGCGGCTTGGGGGGCTTCCGCCTCTGGCCGGCGGCAGCCGGAACCAGCAACGGAACGAGGGCGAAAGCGAGGAGACATTTCATACTCACCACCGAATTTCCATGCAGTGTACCATTGCGGCCGGAGCGGGCGATACTGGAGAATACTACGGAGATGATCAACCGCCGGCAACTGATTCTGAATTCCGCCCTGCTACCTGCCGCACGAAACGGCGCGGCGGCGGCGCAGCGTTCCATCGTGATCTCGAGCGCGAACGGGTTGCGCGCCTGCGCACGCGCGATGGAGCAGTTGAGCGCGGGCAAGGACACGCTCGATGCCGTGATCGCGGGCGTAAACATCAACGAGGAGGACCCGGAGGACAACTCGGTCGGCTACGGCGGCCTTCCGAACGAGGAAGGGGTCGTCGAACTGGACGCTTCGGTTATGCACGGCCCGACGCGGCGATGCGGGTCGGTGGGGGCGCTGCGGAATATCAAGACGCCGTCCAAAGTCGCCCGCGTGGTGATGGAGCAGACGGACCACGTCATGCTGGTGGGCGAGGGGGCGCTCCGATTCGCGCGAGCCTTTGGCTTCAAGGAAGAAAACCTGCTTACCGAGAAATCCCGGCTGGCCTGGCTGGTTTGGAAGAAATCCCTTCGGGACGCGGACGGCCATAGCAATTGGGGCCCGGGCCTGTCGGCTCCGCAGAAGCCATTGTCGATTCTGAAGCGGGAGTTCCCGGGAGCCGACGAGGAAATGCTCGCCTGGGCCCGGGACATGGCAATACACCCTCCGACGGGCACGATCAATTGCCTGGCGTTGAACACGAAGGGCGAGATGTCCGGCGTCACGACGACGAGCGGCCTGGCGTGGAAGATACCAGGGCGCGTGGGCGATTCTCCGATCCTCGGAGCCGGTCTATGGGTGGACCAGGACGTTGGGGCCGCCGGATCGACCGGGCGGGGCGAGGAGAATATTCGCGTTGCCGGAGCTCACACGATCGTCGAGAACATGCGGCACGGGATGTCCGCGAAGGAAGCGTGCCTGGACGCGCTGAAGCGGGTGGCGCGGAACTTCAACGACGACCGGGGGAAGCTGAACCAGTTCGATCTGAACTTCTACGCCTTGAGGAAGGACGGCGACTATGCGGGCGGCGCGCTGTGGAGCGGCCGGATTCGGCAAGGGAAGCTGATTCCGAGCCGGTTCGCCGTCAACGACGGCGGCGAGAGCCGGCTCGAGAATTGCGTGTATCTGCTGGAGAGGAAGTAGAACACCTACCGGAACACAACCAGGCTTTCGATCGCGACGTCGGTCCCTTTTGACTCACCGTACGGCTCGCCGCGGACCGCGAGCCGGACCGTGTGCTCTCCACTCTTCAGCCCGAACGCGTGCCAGACGGATTCGCCTCCCTTGCTGGCCTTCTCATCGGAGTTGACGTCAACCGTGCGATCCAACTTCCCGTCCAGGTAGACGTCCGCTTTACCGCCTTCGGGCAGGTACGGCCCCACGACGATGACTCCGGTTCCGGTGAACCTGATCGTCGCTTCGGCGCCTTTCCGGGATGCCGTCCGGGGGCGCTTGGGCTCTACGAACCATGGGCCGGTGAAGGTCCAGCGCGGGTCGGCGGCTTCGATACGCTCGGCCACCGTGCCGTAGTTCCAGACCTCCAGTTTCGGAGGCTTGGGCGCCTGCGCTTTCACCATGACATTGTCGCCTTCCACGCGGCCGCCGGTCTGCCTGATGAGCGACAGCGCTCGCTTTTCCGTGCTGTCGACAATGGTGCGGAACGAGAAGTCCGTATAGGCGAATTTCTTGTCGGGGATGGCCGGGATGCCGCCCTTCCACACGTCCGGGATGGCGTCGTAGCCGAGCATCACGCCGAGAATGCCGCCAGAGCTGGCGGGGTTGCAGTCTGAATCCTGCCCGGCGCGTGTCGAGATGTCAATCGTCTTGCCGAAATCGCGATTTCCGTAAAGCAGGCCGAGCGCTATGTAGGCGCCGTTCAGCTTGGCGTCGATGTTGAACGGCTGATGGGCGCCGCTCGGGCAGGGGTCGTTCTTGTCCCACTTGTCTTCGATAAGCTGCCAGACCTTTTTCCAATCGTTCGGGTACTGTTTGGACCACGTCAGCAGGTCGGAGATCAGCATTGCGTAGGGGCTTTTCTGCGGGATGACGGCCAACCCCGCCTCTACTACTCTGCGCGGGTCGCTTTCGAAGAAGGCGGCTGCGTACATGCCGGACACGAACATGCCGCCATAGATGCCGTCGCCGTAGTTCATGACGCGGCCGGCACGCATGGCGATGTCATTCGCGGACTGGTAGAGGCCGGGCGCCATCAGGCCGATGAAGTCCGCCTCGATCTGAAAATCGATGTCATTGGCGTGGGCGTTGTACTTCGGCATACCGGCTTGCTCGGCCGGAATGCCGCGCCGCAGGTTGCGGCGGGCAGCCAGGTTCGCGTGCCAGAGGGCGTATTTCGCCTGGCCGAACATGGCTCCGAAATCGGCTGAAGTTGCGTCGATGCCCTTGTCGTCGAGGACCTTCGCGAAGGTCATATCGACGTACAGGTCGTCCTGGCCGAGCGAGTTGCTGACGCGCTCGGGTGCCCACTTCGGCAGCTCGCTCTCATTGATTTTGCCGTTGGAGCGAAACTCGGTAGGCGCTCCATAGCTGACGCCGATCATCTGACCGGCCCAGCCTCCGGCGATTTTGTCGTGCAGGACCTTCATCGGGATTTCCCGATAGGGCCCGGCAGCGTAGAGACAGGGGAACAGCAGAATAGTAAGTGCAACAATCCGCATGGGGAGATTGTATTACGCCACTATGCCGGCGAGTGCGGGGCCGATTTCGGGATAGCGGAATTCGAAGCCGGCGGCCCGCGCGGCCTCGGGCATAACGCGCTGGCTGTCGAGCAACATGCTCGCCATCTCGCCGAGTTTCAACTTGAGGGCGAATGCGGGCACGGGCAGGACGGCCGGGCGGTGCAGGGCGGCGCCGAGCGCGCGGGTAAAATCCGAGTTGGTCACCGGTTGAGGGGTGGTTGCGTTCACCGGGCCCTCGAGGCGCGTGTCGCTCAGCGCGAACTCGATCAGCGCGGTCAGATCGTCCAGGTGAATCCAGGACCACCACTGCCGGCCGGAACCAAGGTTGCCGCCGGCGCCGTGAGAAAACATCGGGAGCATGCGTTCGAGCGCGCCGCCGCCGCGGCCGAGCACCACGCCGATACGTGGGTTCACCACGCGGACGCCGAGCGCGGTTGCGGCTCGGGCCTCGCGCTCCCAGGCGACGCAGACTTCAGCAAGGAAGCCGCTGCCGGGCTGTGAGTTTTCCGTCAGGACTTCGTCGCCGCGCGAACCGTAGATGCCGACAGCAGAGGCCGAGACCAGCACGGCCGGGGGCGGCGAGAGAAGTTTGAAGGATTCCACTATGCGCCGGGCGCTTTCGACGCGGCTGTCGTGAATCCGGCGCTTCGCTTCTGTCGTCCAGCGCTGCGCGACCGACTCTCCGGCCAGGTGTACCACCGCGTCGCAGCGCGGCACGTCCGTCGTTTTCCGGGTCCGCAGAGGCTCGATATCGTGTCCCGAAGCCTGGAGCCTTGCCGTCAATGCGCGGCCGATGAAGCCGCTCGCCCCGGTGATGACGACCTTCATAACGCCTCGACCTCCCGGATGTAAGCCTCCACATCGATTTTACGTTCCATGCCCGCCCGCGACATCGCGCGGACTCGGCCGAAGATGGGCCGCTCCGGCCAGGGCCGGTCGTGCAGCCCGAAGCACCATAGGATGTTCGCGTAGGTGTTGGGATCGCGGCCGTCCAAAGAGAAGCGGTCGTGGATGTAGATAGCGGTTGCGAGCGCTTCCTGGTACGTGCGCGACCACTCCAGGATCTTTTTGCCCCAGTACATGCGGCAGTAGTTGTGCATGTACCCGCGGCGCAACATCTCCTGCTGCGCGGCGTTCCAAAGTGAGTCGTGCGTGCGCGCGGCCACGAAATCCTCGCGTGAGTAGAGTTCGGTTCGCGAGTCCGAGGCGTGCTGCACTAGGGTTTGCCGGGCCCAGTCCGGGAGCTCGTCGAGCGAGTCGCAGCGCTTTGCGTAGCGGGCAAAATTGAAGGCGAGTTCGCGGCGCACGATCAGTTCGTCGAGAAAGCCGTCCACATCCAGCTTGTGGCGTTGAGCATACTCGCCGGCGCGTAGCGCCACTTCGAGCGAGGAGATGTGACCGAAATGCAGGTAGGCGCTCAGCTCGGAAGTGGTATGCGCGGAGGGTTCATTGCGGTCGCGTGCGTAGCGCCGGAGTTTGTTTTCCAGGAAATCGGCCAGCCTTCGTTCGGCTTCCGCCGTTCCACCGCGAAAAGAAACGGAGTGCGGCACGGTGTGATCGATGTCGCAGCCGGTCAGCAGGGCAGGGATGCGACGATCCTCCACTTCGGTGTGCAGTTCGTGTCCGGCATGCGGGTAGCGCCTGCCGAGGCGGACGGGGCGTATTGGTTCGAGGAACTTCGGCAGCAGTCTGCGGCGAGCCGTCCGATGACATCGCCGGGGTCGGACTGGCTGCGCCGCAGCGAGAACACGTACCCGGCGCCGAGTTCGCGCAGGCGGCGGGCGTTCTCCCGCACACCTTCGAGGACGAACGCATGCAGGCGGTCGCTGGCGAAGGGATCATCGAAGGAGAGAGTTTCGCAGCACAGCAGGGGCAGGTCGCGGTCGTTCGCAATATTTACGGCAAAGGCGAGCGCGTGGTTGAACGTGGCGCGCCGGTTTGCGCGCATCCAATGAAGCACGTAGCGCCCACCGGAGCGAACCTGCTGCGAGTTAAGCTGCCGAACCCGCTCCTCCTCCACGCCTGATTTCATGCTAGCCGAAGGCGTACGGCTACAATGGAATGAAATGCGCGCCTGGAACCGGGCCAAGCTGCTTTGGGGATATCTGCGGCGCCGCGCGGCCCTGCGCGGACTGCCGGTGGAGTACATCGTCGAGACGACGGCGAAGTGCAACCTCTACTGCCCGATGTGCCCGCGCGAGACTCACAAACAGCCGAAGGAGGATATGGAGGCGGCCATCTTCGACCGCCTGGTTCAGGAAACCGGCCGCACGGCAGAGCACATGATGCTCATCGGGCTCGGCGAGCCGCTCCTCGATCCGAAAATCTTCGACCGCATCGAGTATTGCGCGAGGCACGGCATCTCCACACTGCTTTCCACGAACGGCACGCTGCTCGATGAGGCAGCAGCGGACCGCATCCTGCGCAGCTCGCTCGAGCACATCACGCTCAGCTTCGACGGCGCGGCCAAAGAGAGCTTCGAGTTCTACCGCAAGGGCGCACGGTTCGAGAAAGTGCGCGACAACTTCGTCCGCTTCTGCCGCATGAAGAAAGAGCGGGGCGCGCGGGTTGAGATAGTGATGCAAATGGTCCGCATGGAGCGCAACGCGGGCGAAGCGCGCGAGTTCAGCCGGTTCTGGCGCGCGGTGCCGGGAGTGGACCAGGTCCGCATCAAGGAGGACGAGACGAACCTGATGCGCCCGGCGGCGGGCCATAATCCAGCCGACTGGAAGCACCCCTGCCATTACCTGTGGCGCGGCCCTATATACGTGAAGCACAACGGAGACGTGTATCCCTGCTGCCAGAGCTACATGCTGGACGGCAAGGCGCTGGGGACGCTTGAATCGCAATCGATCGACGAGATCTGGAACTCAGACGAGATGCAGCGAATGAGGAAACTGCACGCGGTGGGGCGCGGAGGTGAAATCGATGTGTGCTCGCGCTGCTGCACCACGATTCCCAATCCCCTGCTAGTTGCGGGCAGCCTCATTTTCCACGGCCGGACTGTGCGGCGCGCGGTGCCGTTGGTCGAGCGCCTGGCGTATTTCTCCCGCCTGCCGCTGCGCCTGCTTCGTCCGCCCTCGGCGTAGCCCTACCGCCGGACAGCCGCGGCCATCGCCCGAATGTGCTCGGGCGTAGTGCCGCAGCAGCCGCCCACGATGTTCGCTCCCGCCTCGACCAATTCGCCGACGCGCGACGCCATGAATTCCGGCGTTTCCTTGAATACCGTTTTGCCTTCTTCGACCACCGGAGCGCCTGCGTTCGCATGTACCAGGATCGGAACGCCGTGCGAGACCGCTCGCATCTGCTTCACGATCTCAATCATGTTGGCGATGCCGTTGCCGCAATTCGTGCCGATCACGCCGGCGCCTGCCGCAACCGCTTCCGTGGCGGCCCGCTCCGGCTTTACGCCCATCATCGTCCGGAACCCCTTGATGCCCGCCTGAAAAGTGAAGGTGCAGATTACGGGGAGTGGGGTGTTCTCCCCGGCCGCTCTGATGGCCTCTACCGCCTCGGCCAGAGATGACATGGTCTCGACGCAGATGATGTCCGCTCCACCCTCGGCGAGAGCCACGGCCTGCTCTTTGAAAGCTTCGTAGAGTTGTTCGGGCGTGACGTCGCCGCCTTCGTCCTGAACGATGTGGCCGGTCGGGCCGATGGATGCGGCGACAAAGCCGTTGTCCCGCATCGCCTCCTTCGCCAGCGCCGCGGCCGCGCGGTTGAACTCCCTCACCTGGCTGGCCATCCCGTATGCGGCCAGCTTGAACGAATTTCCGCCAAACGAGTTGGTCTCGACGACATCGGAACCGGCGGCGATGTAAGCTTCGGCGATCCACTTCACGACATCCGGGTGCGAGATACACCAAGACTCGGGGCACTCCCCGGGCTGCAAGCCCTTCGCGTGCAGGAACGTGCCCATCGCGCCATCGGAGATGAGGACATCGCCCCGCGCGATCCGTTTGAGAAAATCGCTCATATACCCTTCCTCCTGCGTTTTGTAAACCGCTTGCTTACGCGCGCGGCTCAGTACCTGAACGGTTCACACCTCCAACCCCAAATAGCGCTTCGCGTTCCCGTAGCAGATGTTCTCGATCATGGGCCCGACCAGTTCGTCGGAATCCGGCATTTCGCCGTTCTCGATGTCGCGGCCGATCAGGTTGCAGAGCACCCGGCGAAAATACTCGTGGCGCGGATAGGACATGAAGGAACGCGAATCGGTCAGCATGCCGATGAAACGCGAGAGCAGTCCGCAGTTGGAGAGCGCGTTCATCTGCCACTCCATTGCTTCCTTCTGATCGAGGAACCACCACCCGCTGCCGAATTGGATTTTGCCCGCGGTGCGGCCGTCCTGGAAGTTGCCGATCATGGTTGCGAGCGCGTAGTTGTCAGCCGGGTTCAGGTTGTACACCACGATCTTCGGCAGCGCGTTTTCCTGCTCCAGGCGGTCCAGGTACGCGCCGAGCGCATCGATTTGCGGCCAGTCGCCGATGGAATCGAAGCCGACGTCGGGCCCCGATTGCCCGAACGCGCGCGTGTTGTTGTTGCGGCGCGCGCCGAGGTGCAGTTGTTTGGTCCAGCCCTTTTCGGCGTCGAGTGTGCCGAAGTAGAGCATAAGAAAAGAAGCGAACCGGTGCTGTTCCCGCGGAGAAGCCGCCTTGCCCTGTCGCGCGCAATCGAAGATTTGGGCGGCTTCGGCCTGCGGGCAGAAATCGGCAAAGCACTGGTTGAGGCCGTGGTCGGAAAGGCGTCCGCCCATCTCGTGGAAGTAGTCGTGGCGGAGGCGCAGGGCATCGAGGAGCGACTGAAAGTTCGAGATCTCGATGCCGGCGGCCGCGGCCAGCCTGTCCACCCACGGATTGAAGACTTCGGGCAGGTGCACGTTGAGAGCTTTATCCGGCCGGAAGGTGGGATACACGCGCGTGCCCAGGCCGGAATCGCGGATCGTCGCGTGCCAGGCGAGATCGTCGCCGGGGTCGTCGGTGGTGCAGAGCGCCTTGACCCGGAACTTCCTCAGGATTGCCTGCGCGCGCAGGTCCTCGCCCGCCAATTGCTCGTTGGCGGTGTTCCAGATGCGGCGCGCGGTCGTTTCGTCAAGCAGCTCGTCGATGCCGAAGTAGCGCTTCAGCTCCAGGTGCGTCCAGTGGTAGAGCGGATTGCGGAGCGCATACGGGACGGTGCGGGACCAGGCCAGGAATTTCTCGTACGGCTCGGCATCGCCGGTGCACAGGCTCTCCTCGCAGCCGTTGGCTCGCATGGCGCGCCACTTGTAGTGGTCGCCCTCGAGCCAGATCTCGAACAGGTTCCCGAAGCGGCGGTTCTCCGCGACGGCCCGCGGCGGAAGGTGGCAATGGTAATCGAGAATGCATTGCGGCTCGGCGTACCGGTGAAACAGCCGGCGCGCCGTCGCGTTCGAGAGGAGGAAATCGTCGTGGATGAAAGCCATACGGAATCCTTTTTCGGCAATTGCTGCTGTCGGAGTGCGTCAGATCCGGTGTGCGTGCTCGCCCATCCGCGATTCTGCGTGAACCGCGCGGACGGCTTTCTCCAGCCCGTCCCTGCGCACCACGACGGCGATGGTCAGTTCGTTCGACCCCTGCGCGATGGCGATGATATTGACGCGCTCGCGCGAGATCGCGGTGAAGATGCGCCCCGCCAGGCCGGGCGTGCCCTGCATGCCTTCGCCGACAACGGCAAGCAGCCCGACTTCCTCGTTGACGTCGATGGGCCGCAGATATCCGTGGGCCAGTTCCAGCGCCAGGCTCGCTTCGAGGCTCTCGATGGCGGCCGGCAGTTCGCGGTCCCGCACCAGGAAACAGAAGCTCTGCCGGTAAGAGGAACTCGAAAGCGCCAGCACTTCGATGTTCGTTCTCCCCAAGCCGTCCAACGCACGGCCCATCACCTGAGAGCCGTTCAGCAGGCCGTTGGCCGGCTCGATCGAGACCAGGGCCACGTTGGACATCGACGTAACCGCGCGCGCCCCGCACGATCTCTCGATGTGCGGCACGATCTTCGTGCCGGGCTTTTCCGGCGCGAAGCTGTTCTTGCTCCAAACCGGAATCTGCTTTTCGACGAGCGGCGCCAGCGTCCGCGGATGCAGCACCTTCGCGCCGTTATACGCGAGTTCGGCAGCCTCCCGGTAGGTGACTTCCTCGAGAACCTTGCAATCCGGAACGAGACGCGGGTCGGCGGTCATAATGCCGTCGACATCCGTCCAGATCCACAGTGCGGAGGCGTCGAGCACCGATGCCAGAATAGAGGCGGAGAAGTCGGACCCGCCGCGGCCGAGTGTCGTGGGACGCCCGTCCGCCGTGGCGCCGTTAAACCCGGTTACGACCGGCAGCACACCGGCTTCGAGCATGGGAAGCAGCATCGCGCGAGCCTTCTCGCGTGTCGGTTCCATGAGCGGCGTGGCACTTCCGAACACCGCATCCGTCACGATGACAGAGGCAGCATTCACCGGCACGGCCCGCGTGTCTTCCTTCTCCAGATAGGCGGAGATGAGCAGCGCCGATAGCTGCTCACCGATGGCCACCGCCTCGTCCGTCGAACGCGGCGGCGCCTCGCCCAGGAGGCAGATGCCGTTAGCGATGCGCTCGAATTCGGCGATGAGGCTCTGCATGCCTTCGAGCACCGGCTCGCGCACGCCCGATGGCAGCAGTTCGTTGCACGTATCGACGTGCCGCTTCCGCAACTTCTCGATATCGGATTCGACTCCCGCCTTGTCGCAAGCCTCCGCGCGCCGCAGCACCTCGAGCAGCAGGTCTGTAACTTTCGACATGGCGGAAACCACGATCGCCACGGGACGCCGCCGGGCCTGCTCCGCCGAAATCTTCGCGGCCGCGCGGATTCTTTCCGCCGAGCCCACGCTCGTGCCGCCGAACTTCATGATCAGCAAATCGTTCACCTGCCAACTCGCTCCTGTATGATCTTCAGAATAGCCCGCTCAACCTGCTCGATGCTCATCGAAGTCGTGTCGAGGGAGAGGGCATCCTTCGCGCGCACGAGGGGGGAATCGGCGCGCGTGCTGTCGCGCTGGTCGCGCTCGCGTATCTCGCGCTCTACTTGCGCGGGGTCGAGCTTCTGCCCTTTCTCCTCCATTTCGCGGACGCGGCGTGCCGCGCGCACCGCGGGGTCCGCATCGAGAAAGACCTTCACGCCGGCATTCGGAAACACAACGGAACCGATGTCGCGCCCCTCCATCACAACGCTTTGTGAGGCGCCCATCCGCCGCTGCATTTCGACCAGGGCGCGCCGCACCCCGGGGAACACCGAAACCTCCGATGCGGCAGGCGAAATCTCCGGGGCGCGGATGGCCGCGCTCACGTCCTCGCCGTCCAGCAGCACACGCGAACTGCCCGGCTCGAACTCGATCGACGCTTCGCGCGCAAGCTGCTCCAAACGTGCGGCGTCGCCGGTGTCGATGCCCCCGCGCAGCGCCTTCAGCGCCACCGCCCGGTACATTGCGCCCGTGTCGATGTACACGAATCCGAGTGCTTCTGCCACGCGCCGCGCGATGGTGCTCTTACCCGCACCCGCCGGCCCGTCAATAGCTACCACAACCTGCCTGCTCATATTGGAGACCAGTGCCCTATTGTATGATGCTGGGAGAACATGAAGCCCGCAGTCCTGGTTACCAAGCGCATTTTTCCCGAAGCGATCGAGCTGCTTCGAAGCCACGCGGAAGTGGATTACGTCGATTCCGACGACGGACTTTCCGCCGAAGCCCTCGAAGCCCGCAGCCGCGGTAAGCAGGGCATCGTGAGCCAGCTTACGGACAAGTTCACCGCCGAGCGGCTCGGGCAACTCGAAGGCATCTGCGTCATCGCGAATGTCGCAGTCGGCTTCGATAATGTCGATCTCGCCGCCGCGACCCGCCGCAAGATTCTGGTGACGAACACGCCGGACGTCCTTACGGACACAACGGCCGACCTTGCCTTTGCGCTCCTGCTCGCGGCGGCGCGACGCATCGTCGAAGCGCACCATTTCGTTCACTCGGGCAAGTGGCGCCGGTGGACGATCGACCTGCTCGCCGGTCACGACGTTCATCACAAGACGCTCGGCATCTTCGGCATGGGGCGCATCGGGCAGGCGGTTGCGCGCCGCGCCGGGGGCTTTTCCATGCGGGTGCTGTACCACGACGCACGCCGCGCGCCGGAAGCGCTCGAGCGGGAACTCGCGCTCGAATTCGCCGATAGGGACCGGCTGCTTGCGGAGTCCGATTTTCTGAGCATTCACGTACCGCTCAGCGATTCGACCCGCCACATGATCGGCGCCGCCGAGCTGTGCAAAATGAAATCCTCCGCGATCGTCGTGAACACCTCGCGCGGTCCGGTGATCGATGAAGCGGCGCTGGCTGAAGCTCTTTCCAGGCGCGTCATTGCCGGAGCCGGGCTGGATGTCTTCGAAAAGGAGCCGCAGGTCCACCCGCTCTTGCTCGAACTCGAAAACGTGGTGCTCGCGCCGCACATCGGCAGCGCGTCCATCGACACCCGGCGAAAGATGTCCCTGCTCGCGGCCGAGAATGCCATCGCGGCCCTGGAGGGGCGGCGTCCTCCTAACCTTCTGAATCCAGAAGCAATGGGATAGGCGGCCAAAGCACCACCGTTTCTTGGTGGTAAGCACCTCTTAAGGTGTAGACTCGTTGCAGGAGGCCATCATGCCCCACCGTGAAAAGGACGGTAAGGATGCCCGCCCGCTTCATCCCCCAACCGAGGTCCTGACCCGCGGCTTCGATCCGCGGCTCTCCGTCGGGTCGGCACGCCCGGCTGTGTTCCGCAGCTCCACTTACGTTTTCTCCAGCCCGGAATCGGCCGAGCGGGCCTTCGACATCGCCACAGGCCGCGCCCAGCGGGCCGAAGGAGAGAACGTCGAGCTGATCTACTCGCGCATCAACCACCCGAACGCGGAGATCCTTGAAGACCAGATCGTGCCGCTCGAACCCGGCGCGACGTCGGCCGCCGTGTTCAACTCCGGGATGGCCGCCATCATGACGGCCTTTATGACGTTCCTGCGGCCGGGCAGCACGGTTGTCTACACGCTGCCGCTCTACGGCGGCACCGTGCATCTCATCCACGACCTTCTGCAACCGTGGGGAGTGAACGCGGTTGGGGTGCCGGCCGGTAACGGCGCCGCGCTCGATGACGCGATCCGCTCCGCCCGGAATCTCGGCGTCGTGTTCATCGAGACGCCGGCCAATCCCACGATGGTCATGACGGATGTGCAGCGCGCCTCCCAGGCCGCCGCACAGCATCCGGACCGCCCGCTGGTCATGGTGGACAACACTTTTCTTGGCCCGGCCTTCCAGCATCCGATTCCGCTCGGAGCGGACGTGGTGCTGTATTCGGCGACGAAGTACCTCTCGGGCTTCAGCGACATGCTGGGCGGCGTCGCGCTTGCCCGCGACCCCGGCCTGATTGCGCAGATGCGCGGTCGCCGCATCCTGTTCGGCAACATTCTCCAGCCCGACGAGTGCTGGATGCTGGACGGCCGCCTGCCCACGGTTTCCTTGCGCATGAACAGGCAGAGCAAGAACGCGCAGCGCATCGCCGAGCGCCTGGTCCGCCACCCGCGCGTGAAGCGTGTGCATTACCCCACGCTGTTCGAAGATGCAGAGCAGATCCGGATACGCCTTGCGCAGTGCGAATTCCCCGGCGCATTGTTCTCGCTCGAACTCGGCAGCCGCGAAGCCGCTTTCGCGTTCGTGCGCACGGTGAAGGTTGCGCGCAATGCCGTATCGCTCGGCGGGGTCGAGACGCTGATCTGCCACCCGAAGACCACCACACACTCCGGGCTGACTCCCGAAGAGTGTGCGATGGCGGGGATCACCGACGGACTGGTCAGGGTTTCCGTAGGAATCGAAGACTGGCGGGACCTGCTGGCAGATTTCGAGCAGGCGCTCGACGCCGTACCCGCTGAAGTCCGCGAGCACGAGACGGCAAAAGTTTAGTTGCCCCGCGAACTGCCAAACCGCTCCGTTGAAAATCACCGTTAGCTCTGTGGGACGGGCTCGGGGCTGATCGGGGTGAGCGCGACGGTATACCCCAATTTGCGCAACGCCTGGGTGAGCTTCCGAACGCGGCATTTTTTG
>JAEZIJ010000076.1 GCA_023436715.1 Acidobacteriota bacterium | reverse complement strand
GGGTGCAGCATGGCCCTGGCTCATACAGTTCTTTACAGATGCCTGGCTTAGTGTTCATGGCATGGCAGGTATTTCATTTTTAAAAAGTCAGTTGGAAATGTTTGAAGAAGCATTAACTGAACATTGTGTGGGAACCTTATCGGAGGTATATAATGGTGACCCGCCACATACAGGAAAGGGAGCAGTATCGATGGCTGTAAACATTGCCGGAGTATGTTATGCCCTGCATAAAGTTAAAAGCTTTAAACCATAAGTAATGATCGGCATGAGAGTATTAATGTTTGGTTGGGAATTTCCACCGCATATATCAGGCGGATTGGGGACTGCCTGCTATGGTCTTACAAAAGGCCTTACTCAAATTAAGGGCCTTAAGGTTTTATTTGTTGTTCCCAAAGCATTTGGCGATGAAGAACAAACAGATATTGACGTGATTGGAGCCAATGAAATTCCAATCGTTAAAAAAGAAATCGATTTTGATAATATCCAGGAAAAGGTAGATTATTTCGAAGTTAACTCCACTATTATCCCTTATGTTGACGATAAAGAATATTGGACGTTAACACAGAAATCAAGGAATAGACAAACCCGTTTAGTTAAAACAACCAATGGTTATAAAATTGAATTTAGTGGCCAATATGGGAATAATCTTATAGAGGAAATTAAAAATTATGCATTGGTGGCTGAACCTATTGCCGGGGAAAATACATTTGACCTAATTCATGCCCATGACTGGCTGGCTTATCCTGCAGGAATTGCTGCTAAAAGTGTATCGGGAAAACCCTTGATTATACATGTTCATGCAACAGAATTCGATCGTAGCGGGGGAGATATTAATCCCGTTGTATATTCTATTGAACGCGAAGGGATGGAACAGGCGGATAAAATAATTGCTGTCAGCAACTATACCAGACAAACAATTATAGAGAAATATTTTATCCCACCTGAAAAAGTGATTACTGTTCATAACGCTGTGGAACAAGTTCACAATAGTAATAATCCTTTTTCAACAAAAGGGATCGATGAAAAGGTTGTAACCTTTTTGGGTAGGATTACCATGCAGAAGGGTCCTGAATATTTCATAGAAGCTGCTTACCTCATACTAAAAAAAATGAAAAATGTCCGTTTTGTGATGGCCGGCAGTGGTGATAAGATGAATGAAATGATAGACAGGGTAGCACAACTGGGGATGGGAGATAGATTTCATTTTACCGGATTCCTACAAGGTGATGAGGTAACACGAATGTTCAACCTAACCGATGTTTTTGTGATGCCCTCAGTTTCAGAACCATTCGGAATTGTACCATTGGAAGCTATTCAGGCTGATGTCCCTGTTATAATTTCCAATCAGTCGGGGGTTGCAGAAGTTTTAAAAAATGCAATTAAAATAGATTTCTGGGATACCTATGCAATGGCTGATTCTATCTATGGTTTGTTACAATACCCTTCATTGGCACAAAACCTGAAACGAACGGGTAAACAGGAAGTAAAGCAGCTTTCATGGAGACATTCAGCTCAAAAAGTGTATGAGATTTATAAAACGGTTTTGAATTATTAAAATTGTCAAGTTCAGAAAAGATGAAATCAATATGTCTGTTTTTTCAGATTCACCAACCATTTCGATACCGGCGTTATCGGTTTTTAGATATTGGTAACGACCATTATTATTATGACGATTATTCAAATGAAACCACGATAAGAAAATTACTTGAAAAAAGTTATATACCAAACAATACTTTTTTTAAAAACCTGATTACAAAGCACAAAGAACAATTTAAGGTAGCATTCTCTATATCAGGAGTGACATTAGATTTATTTGAATTATATGCACCGGAAGTTATTGATTCCTTTAAAGAACTTGCCGGTTCAGGCCAGGTTGAATTTCTGTCTGAAACATACTCCCATTCTTTGTCATCCCTGAAAAACAGAGAAATTTTTGAACAGGATGTAAAAAAACACAGCGATAAAATTTATAACCTCTTCGGACAAAAACCCATAACTTTTAGGAATACCGAGATGATTTACTCAGATGAGATCGGTGATTGGATTCAAAAAATGGGATTCAATGCCATTCTTACAGAGGGTGCAAAACAAATACTCGGTTGGAAAAGCCCGAATTTCATTTATGTTAATGCGATAAACCCACGAATGAAGGTATTGTTACGAAATTACAAATTAAGCGATGACATTGCTTTCAGGTTTTCTAATAACAACTGGTCAGAATTTCCATTAACAGCTGATAAATATATTCACTGGCTTGAAAAGCTTAACAACAGGGAAGAGGTAATCAATTTATTTTTAAACTATGATTCCATTGGATTACGGCAATCGCGTGAAAGCGGGATATATGAATTTCTTGAACATTGGGTTGACAAGGTTGTTAAAAATGACAACTTTAAGTTTGTCACGCCTGGTCAGGCAGTCCGGGAACTTCAGCCAATTTCAATAGTTAATGTGCCATATCCGGTATCGTGGGCTGATGAAGAAAGAGACCTTACTTCCTGGCTTGGAAATGAAATGCAAAGAGAAGCTTTAGACAAGCTTTACGTTCTTTCAAATAAGATGCTTCAATGTACAAACATAGAATTAATAAAGGATTGGAAATATCTTCAGGAAAGTGATCATTTTTATTATATGTCAACTAAATATTTTACAGGTCATCAAAATCAGGTTTATCCTAATCCATTTGACTCCCCTTATGAGGCATTCATTAACTACATGAATGTTCTAAGCGACTTTAGCAGCAGGTTGGACAATGAGAACCATAATACGATTCAAAATCAATTGAACATTGAAAGTTTGCAGGAAATCATCCGAGAA
>JAEZIJ010000072.1 GCA_023436715.1 Acidobacteriota bacterium | reverse complement strand
GGCTCACGCCGTGCCCTGATACAAGGCCCAAGTCACGGACATCCTTGTAGCTGAGGACGGCTGCATGGGCCACGCTTTGGACAAACGCCTGCCGCCAAGCTGATACAATTTCAGATTCATGCGTCGTGCAGCGATTTTCGTCACTTGCATCGTCGATCAACTGTTCCCGAAGGTCGGGATGGCTATGGCTGACGTGCTCGAGCGCATCGGATACGAGGTGGACTTCCCCGAGGAGCAGACCTGTTGCGGACAGCCCGCATTTAACACGGGTTACCGGGACGAAGCCCGCGATGTGGCCCGGCATTTCCTGAAGGTATTTCGCGATTCCGAGTACATCGTGGTGCCGTCGGGCTCCTGCACCTCGATGATTACGCACCATTACGAGGAGCTTTTTCGGGATGAGCCGGAGTGGCTCGAAGCAACTCGCACCATCGCACCCAGAGTTTGGGAGTTCTCGAAATTCCTGCTGGAAGTGGCGGGCGTGGAGGACGTCGGCGCGCGGCTCGACAGCGTGGTGACCTTTCATGACAGTTGCCACGGCCTGCGTGAGCTCGGCATCAAGCAGGGCCCGCGGCGGCTGCTTTCCCGCGTGCGCGGCCTCACCCTCAAGGAAATGGACGCAGCCGAGGAGTGCTGCGGTTTCGGCGGAACTTTCTCCGTAAAATTCCCGGATATCTCGGGAGGCATGGCGCGGACGAAGATCGATTCGATCATGAGGACAGGCGCGGAATTCGTGGTGGGCGTTGACGCGAGTTGCCTGTTGCAGATTCGGGGCGCGCTCTCGCGCGCGGGTCTGCCGGTGGGCATCATGCACCTGGCCGAAGTGCTCGCGCATCGTTAGGAATCCATATGACCGGCGCACCCGAACAGAAGATCCAAGACACGCTGGGGAATCCGAACCTGCAGACGGCCATCTACACGGCTACGGGGCGGCTCATGTCCCACCGCAAAGCCGTGGTCGCTCCCGACGTGCTGCCGGATTTTGAGGAGTTGCGCACCCAGGCCAATCTCCTGAAGCAGCGCACGATGGATAACCTGGACCACTACCTGGAGCAGTTCGAGAAGAACGTCACGGCGCACGGCGGGAAGGTGATCTGGGCGCGTGACGGCTCCGAGGTTGTCGACTTCCTGCTGCGGCTCGCAAAGGAGAAAAACGCCCGGCTTTTCGTGAAATCGAAGTCGATGACCACCGAGGAAATCGAGCTGAACAGCCGGCTTGAGGAACAGGGGCTCGAACCAGTTGAAACCGATCTGGGTGAGTACATCGTCCAATTAGCGCATGAGCGGCCGTATCACATCGTCGCGCCGGCGCTGCACAAGACGCGCTACGACGTGGCCGACCTGTTCACCGAGCGCCTGGGTGTGGCGCGCGAGACCGAAATCGAAAAACAGACCAAGATCGCGCGAGCGGTGCTGCGCGAGAAGTTTTTGGCGGCGGACATTGGGATTTCGGGCGCCAACTTCCTCGTGGCGGATTCCGGAGCGGTCGTGCTGGTGACCAACGAAGGCAACGCCCGCATGACCACCACGCTGCCGCGCATCCACGTTGCGATCGGCGGAATCGAGAAGATCATCCCGCGGGCGCAGGATTTGGCGGTGTTCCTGAAGCTGTTGGGCCGCAGCGCGACGGGACAGCCGCTCACTGTTTACACTTCCTTCCTCTCGGGACCGCGGAGGGAAAGCGAGAGCGACGGCCCCGAGGAGTTCTATGTCGTCCTGCTCGATAACGGGCGCACGCGGCTGCTGGCCGATAGCGACAAGCGCGAATCGCTCTACTGCATCCGCTGCGGGGCCTGCCTGAACCACTGTCCGGTATACCGAAAAGTGGGCGGGCATAATTACCCTTGGGTTTATTCGGGGCCGATCGGAAAAATTATCACGCCGCAATACCTGGGCGTGATGCACGACCCCTGGCTGCCGTTCGCCTCCAGCCTGTGCGGCGCGTGCGCGGAGGTCTGCCCGGTGAAAATACGCATCCCGCGGCTGCTGCTCGAACTCCGGTCGGAGGTGGTGAAGGCGAAGGTGCGCGACTCCCAGAGCCGCCTGGAGCGGTTCGGGTTCCGTGCATGGGCGTGGCTTATGCGGCGGCCTAAGCTTTACGAGATGCTCGGGTCGATGGGCTCCGCGGTGTTCGGCAATGGAGAGGCCTGGATTCGCCGCGCGCCCGGGTTGATGAACTACGGGCCGCTCGCCGCATGGCTGAGCCAGCGGGATCTTGTGCCGATGCCGGGACGGAGTTTCCGGCAGTTGTGGCGCACGAGGAAGAAGGGGGCGGAAAACTGATGTCGCGCGAATGCATTCTCGACCGCGCCCGAACGGCGCTGGGCCGCAGAGCGGGCCAGACACCGGAGCCGCTTCCGGAACCGCGAATCCGTATCCCCGAAATGAGCATCGAGGAACGCGTCGCGAGCCTCTTCGCGAACCTGGAGAAACTCGCCGGCAAAACGCTGTGGGCGGCGTCGCCCGCCGAGGCCCGTTGCTACGTTTCTCAGTTGATCGGCGATGGTTCGGCGGTGGCGTCAAACGCGCCGTTTCTGCAGGAATGCGGAATCACGGGGCTTCCGGGCGTTCGCAGCGAATTCGGCGGAGGCGAAGAGTTGCGAGCGGCATGTGCTTCCGCCGGCTTCGGCATCACGAGCGCGGACTATGCGCTGGCCGACACCGGATCGCTGGTTCTGTTCTCTTCGCCTGAAGAGGCGCGGATGATTTCACTGCTGCCTCCCGTGCACGTGGCGGTAGTTCCGCGCGATAGGATTCTCACTGGTCTTGACGAACTGCTGACTGAAGTTCCGCTGCCTGCGGACCGGAGCAGTTCCATGTTGTTGATCACGGGTCCGAGCCGCACTGCCGATATCGAACAGATCCTGGTGCGCGGCGTACACGGTCCGGGAGAGATTCACGTGATCGTCGTTTAGAGGAGATGATGATGCGACACTTCACCGTAGCGCTGCTGGCCGCGATGTCGGCCGCGACGGCGTTTGCGCAGGTAGGAGAGGTATCCCTCAGCGCAGGCGCTTCCAGGATGAACAGCAACAACATCAGTTCCATTGCGGGGCAGGATGCGCTCGTCGACAGCGATTTCCGCTTAGGGCTGCGCCTCACCCTGAACAGTTTCCGTTACTTCGGCCACGAGTTCGGGTACGCATATAACCACGGGAGCCTCCAGTTTGCAGGGGCCTCATATGGCATGCCTATTCACCAGGGCATGTACAACTTCCTGGCATACGCAACCCCCGAGGGCTCCAAGATCAGGCCGTATGCAGCAGGCGGCGCCCACTTCAGCACGTTCTATCCGCCCGGTGCGTCGGTATGGCAGGGTAACGGCGTGACCAAATTCGGCTACAACTACGGCGCGGGCGTGAAGTTCCGGGTGACCGAGACATGGATGACGCGCTTCGACTTCCGCGACTACGTCACGGGCAAGCCCGATTTCGGCCTGGGCCCGAGCGGAAAGCTGCACATGCTTGAGGTCAGCGCCGGATTCGGCCTGGCTTTTTAGCTTTACCGCCGGCGGCGTGGCGCGAGGTGCGCGCCGCCGGCATCCCTACCTGACCTCGTGCCGCGACGCAGCGTCCGCTGCCGTGTCGTAAATCACGAACGTTGAGGGGACGTCCGTTCGAGTGCCGTCAGCGGCGAATGTGGCGCCCATCACTGGCCCAGGATTGATGGCGAGCGTCCGGCCCATGCGGCTTACGTCGTAGACGTGGTTGTGGCCGTAGCACACGACGTCGAACTCCCCTGAACGCCCGATTTCGCGGGCGATGTTGTCGAAGTGATTTACGGCGAAACGCTTGCCGTCAAACTCTTCGCTGAAGAACTCGCCGTGTACGTGAACGTGGGCGTAGTTCCGGGCGTTGAGCGTGATGCGAAACGGATCGCCGTCGTTGTTTCCGAAAACGATGTGGACGGGCTTGGTAAATGCCCTCGCGATCTGGTGCACGATGAAGGGCGAGCAGAGATCGCCGCAGCAGATGAGCGCGTCTGCGGCTGCGGCGGCGTCGAGTGCCGCCGCCAGTTTCCAAACGTTGTCGTGAATATCCGAGAGGATCGCAATGCGCATGATCCCAGTTTAGGGACAGGCCAGGAGGCCTGTCCCCACCGTTACCGGCTTTTGCGGATATCGATGCCGAGTTCTCTCAATTGGCGCTCGGGCACGGAGGACGGAGCGCCGCACATCAGGTCGGTCCCGCGCGCCGTCTTCGGGAACGGGATCACGTCGCGGATGGAGGTCTCGCCCGCGAGGATCATCACCAGCCGGTCGAGTCCCAGCGCAACTCCTCCGTGTGGCGGAGCACCGAATTCGAGCGCTTCGAGCAGGTGCCCGAACCGGGCGCGCGCTTCTTCATCGCTTAACCCGAGTGCATCGAAAACTTTCGCCTGAATGTCGCGGCGGTGGATACGAATCGAGCCGGACCCAAGCTCCACTCCATTCAGCACGAGGTCGTACGACTTGGCGCGGCAACGCGCCGGGTCGTTGGTGAGGAAGTCGAGATCCTGGTCACGCACCGAAGTGAACGGGTGGTGCGCGGCATCCCAACGGTTCTCGTCCTCGTTCCACTCGAACATCGGGAAATCCACTACCCAAAGGAACCGAAAATCCTTCGGGTCGAGGAGGCGGTGGCGATCGTTGTATTTCTGTCCAGCCTGGAGCCGCAATTGCCCGCAGGCCTGCAGGACTGCGTGGTCGGGCCGATGCGCCGGAGCGGCGCCGGGCCAACCGGCAAGCAGCAGCAGGTCCTCCGGTCCGGCCCCGGTCCGTGCGCGCACTTCTGCCATCGGAGCCGGGTAGTCGCGGTCGAGGCGCTTCACGTCATCGTAGACGCGGAGGCCGCGCTCTGCGCCGAAGGCTTTCCACTCGTCCCGCTCCTTGCGGCTGATGCCGCCGGCCTTGGGCACAACGATTGCCACCAGCGGAAGTCCTTCCCCGGTCAGCATAGTGCCCGGAAACAGGTCCTCAACGGTGTAAAAGGGAGGCAGCCGCAGATCCGGCTTGTCGCTGCCGTAGCTCCGCATTGCCTCGTCGTACGTGAGGCTGACGAACGGCGTCCCGACTTCGTGACCCGCGGCGCGGCAGATCACCTGGACGAGTGGCTCAACCACCTCGATGATGCGCTCCTGCTGCGGGAACGACATCTCCATATCGATCTGCGTGAATTCGGGCTGGCGGTCGGCGCGCAGGTCTTCGTCGCGGAAGCAGCGCACGATCTGGAAGTACTTATCGAAGCCGCTCACCATCAGGAGTTGCTTGAAAATCTGCGGCGATTGCGGCAAGGCGTAGAAGGAGCCGGGCTGGATGCGGCTGGGCACGAGGAAGTCGCGAGCGCCCTCGGGCGTGGAACTGGTCATGTACGGCGTTTCGATCTCCAGGAAGCCCTGCGAATTGAGAAATTCGCGGACGGCGAAGGAGACCTTGGCGCGGAGCATGATGTTCCGCTGCATGTGCGGGCGGCGGAGATCGATGTAGCGGTACTTGAGGCGGACGTCCTCGGCCACATCCACCGTCTCCTCCATCGGGAACGGCGGCGTTCGCGAGTCGTTCAGAATCCAGACCTTGTCCGCAACCAGCTCTACTTCGCCGGTATCGATGTTCGGATTCACGGTTTCCGGCGCACGCAGCGCCACTTTGCCCTCAACGGCGATCACGTACTCGGAGCGCACAAGCTCCGCCTTCTGGTGTACGGCCGCGTCCAGGTCCTCGCGGAACACCACCTGGGACACGCCATCGCGGTCACGGAGATGGACGAAGATCACCCCGCCCAGGTCGCGGCGGCGGTAGACCCAACCCATGATCACGGCGCGCGAGCCCGCATCGGAGGCGCGCAACTGGCCGCACGTATGCGTGCGGCGCAGATCGCCCAGAAAATCCAGAGGTACGCAATTCTCAGCCACGGACCAACCTCATTTGCAGTTCTTCCCGTGCGACACTTTGCTGTTCGCCTGTCGCCATATTTTTAAGAGTGTACTTTCCGGAAGCGATCTCATCCTCGCCCAGGATTACGACGTAGCGCGCGGCGAGCTTGTTCGCCAGTTCCATGGCGCGCTTCAGCCGGCCCTCGGCCGCGATTTCGACCGTCACGCCGAAGCGCCGCAGGTCGCGCGCGACTAATGCGCACTCCCTCAGCGCACGCTCGCCCATGGGCGCCATGAACGCATCCAATTCTTGCTTGAACTCCGCTCCCCGGCTCTCTTCCAAGCTCATGACGAGCCGGTCTTCGCCGATGGAGAAGCCGATGCCGGGCGAGTGAATCTTCGAGCCGAGCGACTCGGCAAGTCCGTCGTATCGTCCACCGCCCATGACGGAGTTCTGCGCTCCGAGCGCACCGTGCACGACTTCGAACGTCGTGCGCATGTAGTAGTCCAGCCCGCGCACCAGCCGCGGCCGGACTTCGAACGCAATCGCGCGGTCCGTGAGGTACTGCCGCACGGCATCGAAGTGCGCGCGGCACTCCGGGCAGAGGTAATCGAGGATCGAAGGCAGCGCTTCGATGATGGGCTGATCTTCCGGTACTTTGCAGTCGAGCACGCGCAGAGGATTCGTTTCCGCGCGGCGCTGGCAATCGGCGCACATCGAGGGCGCCACCTTGGCCAGTTCCTCGCGCAGTTTTGCGATAAACACCCCGCGGCATTTCGGGCAGCCGACCGAATTCAGCAGCAGCTCGAATCCTTCGAGACGGATGGCGCGGAACAGCTCGACCACCATCTCTATGACCTCGGCGTCGATGAACGGCGATTCCGACCCGACCGCCTCGGCGCCGATCTGGAAGAACTGCCGGTAGCGCCCTTTTTGCGGCCGCTCGCGGCGGAACATCGGGCCGATGTAGTACAGCTTCTGCACGCCCGGACGCTGGTCGAGGCGGTGCTCGATGTACGCGCGCATTACTGAGGCGGTGGCTTCGGGACGCAGCGTCAGCGACGTGCCGTCGCGATCCTCGAAGGTGTACATCTCCTTGGTGACGATGTCGGTTTCCTCGCCCACACCGCGGGCGAATAGCTGCGTTTCCTCCGCTACCGGCGTGCGAATTTCGTGATAGTTATAAGCGTTGAAGACCCGCCGCGCGGCCTCTTCGACGTAGTTCCACACGCCTGTCGAAGGGGGTAGCAGGTCCCGCATTCCTTTAACGGCCCGAATCAAATTGCTTCTTCCTTGTAGGTTTGGCGGTATCGAACGTAGTTGGCGGCGCCTTCGAGGATGCGCTCCCGCTCGGCTTCTGTCACCTGGCGGCGAACCTTGCCGGGGACGCCCATCACCATGCTGTGCGGCGGAATCTCGACCCCTTCGGCGACGAGCGCGCCCGCCGCAATGATGGAGCCTGTACCGATTCGTGCGCCGTTCAGAACTATGGCTCCGATGCCGATCAGGCACTGGTCCTCGATCACGCACCCGTGCAGCGTAACCGAGTGGCCCACGACCACGCGGCTGCCGATGACTAGAGGCCAGGTGTCGTGCTCGACGTGGCAGACCGAGTTGTCCTGAATACTTGTTTCGTCTCCGATCCGGATGTAGTGTACGTCGCCGCGTACCGTTACATTCGGCCAGATGCTTGAGCGCTCCCCCACCACCACGTCACCGATGACCTGGGCGCTGGGATCGACGTATGCGGAAACGGCAATTCGGGGCAGAACGCCGCGATAGGCACGTAGCATGAATGTCTATTGAAATCACTATGCTAGCACGAAGCGCCCGCTCCCGGGACCCTTGCCCGATGTGGGGCAGGCGTCCACGCCTGCAGCGGGTCTCCAGACCCGCGCTCCTATGCTTCAATTCCCAGAGGCCGCGCTGGACCAGGGGAAAGCCTCGACTGTGTGGCCTCCTTTCGATTCCGCTGCCCACATCGGTGGATCGGAATTGCCTCGGTCGATTGCTTTCATCTGTCTTCAGCGCTTCGAAGTGAGGCGGGCTGTCTCAATCCGGTCTCATGGCGCAGCGGACGGTTCGCGGCCTGAATCGAGGTCCGGTGTTCCATGCTGCGGTGGGGAGTTGGTTTTGGCCGCCGGGGGCGCCGGATAGCGCTCAATGGCGGTATGTTGTCGTTTGGGATCCCGGAGTAGAAGAAAATGGGATGAAATGAGCGAGTCCACACCACGTTTGCGGCAGATCTTTTTCGAGGTCTTCGAGTCCCTGCCTAGGCAAGGTCCGGGCAACCTCGCCTGCGCCGTCAAGGCTCTCGGTCTCTGTCGCAATCTGTCGCCCTCGCCTGCTGTGCTGGACCTCGGCTGTGGCGTTGGTGGGCAGACGCTCCATCTCGCCGGACTTCTCCCCTCGGGGACCTTCGTCGCCGTGGACGGCCACGCCCCGTGCATTGAGCGACTGCGCGCAACGGTCGACAGGCAGGGGCTATCGCAGCGGGTTTCGGCGGTTGTCGCCGGCATGGCCGCCCCTGGGCTGCCGCCTGCGATCTTCGACCTCGTCTGGTCTGAAGGGGCGTTCTACAACATCGGCATCGAGAACGCCCTGCGCGTCTGCCACAGACTGCTGCGTCCTGACGGCTACGTCGCTTTCACCGACGCCGTCTGGCGCAAGGAGAACCCGCCACTCGAGGTGACGACGAGCTTCGACGACTACCCCGGCATGGGCCGTGTTCCGGATGTCCTCGCGAAGATCGAGAGGTGCGGTTTCTCGCTCATCGGCCACTTCACCCTACCAGACGAAGCTTGGTGGGACGATTTCTACACGCCAATGCAACGCTGTATCGAGGAGTTACGCGGCGGCAAATACGTTGGCGACGGCGAAGCCCTTGCCGTGCTCGATCAGATTGCGCAGGAACCGGAGATGCACCGGCGGCACTCGGATTTCTATGCCTACGAGTTTTTCGTGGGGCGCCGTCGAAGCTCATAGGGCCGCCTACTGGCAGATCCCGTCCACGCCGCACTTCGTCACCTCCCGTACGAAGCCGTTGGTCTCATCCCACATCGGCAGGCACTCGACGGACACGGTAACGATGCCGCCGGTTTCGGCGGCTTCGCCCTTGCGGGGAAGGCCGGTTGGCCGTGAGTTCCCGGTTGGATCCATGACCTCGCGACAGGAGACCCGCCGCAGGCGAAACCGCCGGGCGTGGACGCTACGCGTGGACGCCTGCCCCACGTCCGATAGCAAGAATGCCTGCCCCACGAAGCGCCCGTCCGTTACAATTCGAATATGCTGTTTGTCCTGCTCCTTCTGGCAGTTGCTGCCCCTGTCTTCGCGCCGAAGCCGTTCGATCTCGATGCGCTGCTGAAGCTTTCGCGCGTTTCCGATCCCCAGGTCTCGCCTGACGGCCGGACCGTCGCGTTTACCGTCCAAACGGTGGACGTCGCCGCGAATAAGAAGCCCTCGAACATATACATCGTCCCGGTGAGCGGCGGCGCTCCCGTCTGCATCACCAGCGCCGGCGAAACCAATGATCGGCCGCGCTGGTCCCCCGATTCCCGCCAGATCGCCTTCATTTCCGACCGCGGCGGATCGTCGCAGGTCTGGATCATGGATGCCGATGGCGGCAATCCGCGCCAGGTAACGTCGCTTGCGACCGAGGCGGGCGGAGTGCTCTATTCCCCTGACGGCAAGAACCTCGTTTTCACCAGCGACGTGTACCCCGAGTGCGGCGCCAACGACGCCTGCAACACGCAGCGCCTCGAAGCGGAGAAGAACTCGAAGGTCAGGGCGCGGATCTACACCACGCTGCTCTACCGGCACTGGGCCAAGTGGCAATCCGCGCGGCGCAGCCATCTGATGGTCACGCCCGTTGGGGGCGGGGAAGTGAAGGACCTCACGCCGGGCAATCGCGATGTGCCTCCGTTCTCCCTCGGCGGAGGTGACGATTACGCCATCTCTCCCGATGGAGCGGAGGTTGCGTATGCCATGGTCCCCGACGACGTTCCGGCCATCAGCACGAACTCCGACCTGTACGTGGTTCCGATCACCGGCGGCGACCCTGTCAAGATTACCGTGAATCCCGCCGCTGACAACTCTCCGGCCTACTCTCCGGACGGCAAGTACCTCGCCTGGCGCGCGCAGGCCCGGCCCGGATACGAAAGCGACCGCTGGCGCCTCGTGGTGCTTGATCGCGCAACCGGGAAGCTGACGCCTCTCACGGAAAATACGGACCGGTGGGTGACCGGCTTCACGTGGTCGCCCGATTCCGCGCGCCTCTTTTACACCGTCGAGGACCGGGGCCGTCAGGGCGTGCAAATGGTCCCTGTCGCGGGCGGCGGCGCTCTGACTATCATCTCGGGCAGCAGCACCATCGGTGATATCGGCCTCACGCCCGACGGCAAGACACTCGTCTACGCCGAACAAAGCGGCTCGCACCCCAATGAGATCTATTCCGCCCAGAGCGGCGGCGCAGAGCATCGACTCACGCATTTCAACGACGCGCTCCTGGCCGAGTACGAGGTTCCGAAGTTCGAGGAGTTCTCGGTCGAGAGTCCCGACAAGACGCGCGTGTCCAGCTTCCTCCTGAAGCCGCCCGGCTTCCGCGCCGGCAGGCGTTACCCTGTGCTCTTCCTGATTCACGGCGGCCCTCAGGGCGCCTGGGGTGAGAGCTGGACTTACCGCTGGAACGCGCAGGTGTTCGCAGGAGCCGGATTCGTCGTCGTGATGCCGAATCCGCGGGGTTCCACCGGCTACGGCCAGAAGTTTACCGACGAGATCAATGGCGACTGGGGCGGCAAGCCATTCGACGACATCATGGCCGTTACCGACTACGTCGCGAACCAGCCGTGGGCCGACCCCGACAAGATGGCGGCTGCGGGCGGGTCGTACGGCGGCTACATGGCGAACTGGATGCTCGGCCACACGGAAAGGTTCAAGGCGCTCGTCTCCCACGCCGGCGTGTACGATCTTCCGAGCGAGTTCGGCACCACTGAGGAGCTGTGGTTCCCGCTCTGGGAATTTCGCGGCACGCCCTGGGACAATCCTGAGATGTACTCGAAGTTCTCACCGAGCAACTACGTGAAGTTTTTCCGCACGCCGACCCTGGTCATCCACGGCGAGCTGGATTTCCGCGTGCCGTTCGGACAGGGCCTCCAGTTGTTTACCGCGCTACAGATGCAGAAGGTGCCTTCGAAGCTGCTATTGTTCCCCGATGAAGGCCACTGGGTCAACAAGCCGCAGAATACGGTCCTCTGGTATAACACGTTCATCGATTGGGTAAAGACGTGGGTGAACAAGCCGCCCGCTCCGGCGCCCGCAACTGAGCAACAGCCCGCTGCCCAGCCGGTGAAACCGTAAAGATGGGGCGGTTTGGCACACTGTGAATCTACGGCACAGGGGAGGGCAGGAACTTACCTTTCTTTGTAGCCGGTTGCGAGTGGCAGGTGAAGTGCTTTCGCCGGAAGCGTATGAAATACCTTTGGATCGCCGCGCTTTTCGCGGCGGCGGGCACCGTTCGGGGGCAGGCGCCCGAGGCGAACGTGAACGAACGCTACACGGTGGAGAGCGTCGAGATCACGGGCGCGGACCAATCGAGGCTTGACCGGACGACCCGCGAGGACCTGCACAGACTCGTGGGGCGGAAATTCAGCCAGGAGCGGCTCGACCAGATGTGCCAGACGCTCCACAAGGCTTTCCCTGGGCGCACCGTGGGTATTACCGTCCACCGCGGGACCAGGCCGGAGCACGTCAGGATCACCTTCGAGGTAAAGGGCCGGTCGAAGCGGTTCGACGTGTCGGCGCCCACGGCGATTTACAACTCGAGGCTGGCCTGGAGCGGCGAGGTGGACGCGGCCGTGCAGATGCGATCGAGCACGGCCAGCTTCGGCATCGTGAGCAACGGGGAGCCGCTGGTGGAGCGGTTCGCGGGCATACGGGCCGGATACGAAAACCGCAAGATCGGGACGGATCGCCTGCAACTGGCGTTCGAGGCGGGCAGTTACCACACGATCTGGAACGGGGCGACCGTCGAAGCGTCTTCCGAAGCGAGCCCAGGCGGGCAGCCGCTCGACACCTACCGCACGAGAAGGATATTTCAACCTACGGCGACAGTGGTGCTGGCACGCCCGCTGAAGCTGTCCGTGGGAGCGAGTTTTCAGCAGATGCAATTTCAGTTTCCGGCCGCGCGCACCGAGGCCGCCAACGCCGTGATAACAACTCTGCGCTATGACCGGCTGTTGGAGGATTCGGGCTCCAGTAAGCAGCGTCTGGAGGCAGGTTACGGCCTCCGCGCGGCCACCAGAACGCTTGGCAGCGACTTTGTGTACACCCGGCACACGGCCGATTTCGGGTACACGCTGTGGCATGGCAACCACAAGCTGAGCGACCGGTTCCTCGTCGGTGGGATCGCCGGGAACGCCCCTTTGTTCGAGCGGTTCGTGCTGGGCAACAGCACGACGCTGCGGGGGTGGAACAAATACGACCTGGTTCCACTGGGCGGGGATCGCGTCGTCTACAACTCCGTGGAGTACCGCTACCGCGCCTTCCAGGCCTTCTACGACGCGGGTTCGGTCTGGCTGACCGGGAATAAAGCAACAGTCAAGCATTCGGTGGGCGCGGGCGTTCACGTCGGCGACCTCGCGCTGCTGATCGCATTTCCTCTTCGCAACGGGCGGGTTGAGGCCGTCTTCATCGCTGGTCTGAATCTCTAAATGCCACCTAACCTTACGCGCCGGGGCTTTCTCGGGTTGCTCGTGCCTGCCTGCGGTATTGGTCTGGCAAAAGGGATGGAGTCCGATGGGATGGACGTGCGGTTCGTGGACGGCCGACTGCGCATCGTGGTTCCCCACCTGAAATTCGTATCCGGCAAGCCGCTGGAGCGGCTCCGGAACGGCGCGCCAGTGCCGTTCGCCTTTCAACTGGCGATCTCGACGGACCGGTGGGCGACGGTTGCTACGCGCGATATTCAGCGGTTCGTTTTCAGCTACGACCTCTGGGAAGAGAAGTTCACGGTAGTGAAGATGGGGTATCCGCGGAAGTCGGTGTCGCATCTCGCGGCGCGCGCGGCCGAGGCGTGGTGCCTGGATGAGTTATCGCTCGCGCCGGCCGGTATAGGCAAAAAGCAACCGTTCTGGGTGCGGCTGGATGTACGGTCCGAGAACCCGGCGGAGCAGGCGGAACTTGATCGCCAGGAGAGCGTGAGCCTGACGAAGCTTATCGAGATTTTCAGCCGGCGCACGCGCGGGGATCAAAACCGGTTGCTATATGACGGCGGGCCGTTCCGGCTGGATGAGATGAAGAAGTGAACCGACTGCGCAACCGGCTGATTCTGGTGTTCCTGGCAGCGACGCTGGGCCCGCTAGCCGTGACCTGGTGGGTGGCATCTTCGCTGCTGGAGCACAGCCTCACCTACTCCAACACCGACCAACTGGATACTCTTTCCCGAAGCCTGGAGGACGCCGGGCGCGAGCTGTATCAACGCGCCTGCGAATCATTGAAGCGCGATGCCCGAACCGTGACGCCCGTGATGTATGCGCGCGGGCAGGAAGCGGTCTGGACCCCGGATGTGAGCGAGTTCTGGCAAAGTGAAGAGCCGGAACGGTTCGTGCTCACAGAGGACGGCCTGCTGACGTACATGCAGCGGCGGCCCGAGGGAGTCGGCCTCTACACGAGCAAGTTCGGGTTCAACATGGCGCGGTTGGCCAGCGAGTACCGGCAGGCTCGCGAGACGGTCACTCGCGCACGGGCGCGCGACCTGCGCCGCGGCCTGCTGTTCACGTTCGGTTCGCTTGCGGCCGCGATCTGGATCGTTTCGCTGTGCCTCCTGATTCTCATGGCGCACCGGCTGAGCCGGCCGATCCAACAGTTGACGGCCGGGCTGTCGCAACTTGCCGCCGGCGATTTCGGCGCACGGGTCGAAACGGGGCGCAAGGATGAAGTCGGACGGGCAATCGTAGCGTTCAACGATATGGCCGCGCAGCTTCAGCACAGCCGCGAACGCCTGGTCTACCTGACGCAACTGGCAAGCTGGCAGATGCTGGCGCGCAAAATGGCGCACGAGCTGAAGAACTCGCTGACGCCGATCCGGCTAACCATGGAAGAGATCATCGCCCGGCGGAATGAGAACGACCAGGAGTTCATCGACCAGGCGGCGCAGATTGTCGTAGACGAGGTGGAGAGCCTGGAGCGCCGGGTGCGGGCCTTCTCCGAGTTTTCGGCCGAGCCGCCGCTGAGGCAGGAACCGGTTGACGTGAACGCCGCCGTCGAGGAGCGCATTTCGTTTCTGAAGACCGGGCATCCCGGTCTCGGCTACACGCTGCGGTTCGAGCGCAGCGGCGCCTGGGCGCTGGCCGACGAAGACCTGTTCAAGGGCATCCTCACAAACCTGCTGGAAAACGCCGCGGATGCCGCGGGGCAGGCGGGATCCGTGATGGTGCTGACGTCGGTTGGCGACGGGCAGGTCGCGATCGAGGTACACGATTCCGGCCCGGGATTAAACGACGAAGCGCGGAGGTCGCTGTTCGAGCCGACGATTTCATTCAAGGCGCACGGCATGGGCCTGGGGCTCTCCATCGCGCGGAAGAACGCACTGCGGTTGGGCGGGGATATCCTGCTGGTCGCGGGCGAACTGGGCGGGGCGGCGTTCCGCGTAGTGCTTCCGCAGGCGGTGAGCAGAGTAGCTATCTGACCCGCTTTGGATGCATGCTGAGAGATAATGCCGGCGCGCATTGCCATCCTGGACGATGAAGTAAACGTAGGGAACTCCCTCCGGCTCATATTGGAACGGGAAGGCTACGCGGTGTCGATCTGCCGCTCGGCCGGCGAGTTCCGCGCCCACTCGGATATCCGCCGCGCCGATGCGTACCTCCTGGATGTGCTGTTGCCGGACGGCAACGGCATCGAGGTGCTGCGCTGGCTCAAGCAGACCGATAACCGCAGCCCTGCCATCATGATCTCCGGCCACGCCACAATCTCGGATGCGGTGGAGGCCACCCGGGCCGGAGCGTTCGATTTCCTGGAAAAACCGCTCACGCGAGACCGGCTGCTGCTGGCGATCAAGAACGCCATAGAACAGGCGGCGCTGAGAAGGGAAAACGAGCGCCTGCGCGAACTGGTTGGCGAAGGTCCTCGGATGCTCGGGGCGAGCGACGTGTTCCTGCGCGTGGTGGAGCAGGCGCGGATGGTGGCGCGGTCGGACGCGCGGGTGCTGTTAACCGGGGAATCGGGGACGGGGAAGGAACTGCTGGCCGCGTACATTCACCGCGAAAGCCCGTTCGCGGCAGGCCCGTTCGTGAAGATGAACTGTGCGGCGATTCCCACCGAGTTGCTTGAGACCGAATTGTTCGGGCACGAAAAGGGCGCATTCACCGGCGCGGCGGCGGCGAGGCGGGGAAAGTTCGAAACGGCCGACGGCGGAACGCTGTTCCTGGACGAAGTGGGCGACCTGCACGAAACGGCACAGGCGAAGCTGCTGCGCGTATTGCAGGAGGGTGAGTTCCACCGCGTGGGCGGCGAGCAGACGATCCGGGTGAGCGTGCGGGTGATCTCGGCGACTAATCGCGACCTTGCAGGCATGGTAGCGCAGAAGCAGTTCAGGGAGGACCTTTACTACCGGCTGTGCGTGGTTCCGATCCGGGTTCCGCCTCTGCGCGAACGCTCGGCGGACGTGCGTCCGCTGGCGGCATACTTTCTGGAGGAGTTCTGCAAACGGAACAACTTCCGGCATAAGACGATGGACGACGAGGCGTTCACCCTGCTTGAGAGGTTCTCGTGGCCGGGCAACGCCCGGGAGTTGAGGAACGTTGTGGAGCGGATGGCGATCCTGACGCCCGGCGAGCGGCTGGGTGCGGAATCGGTGCCGCTGGAAATCCGGCTTCCGCGGGAGCAGGCGGTGCGGTCGAGCGTACAGGACGCGCGGGACGCGGCGGAGCGCGAGCATATCCTGCGGGCGCTGGAGCAGACGAACTGGAACGTGTCCTCCGCCGCGCGGACGCTAGGGATGGAACGGACGAACCTCCATAAGCGCATTCGGGCGCTGGGGCTGAGTAGATTGTAGAATCGTAGATTGTAGAACCGCACATTATAGATCGTAAATTGTGGAGCGTGGATAGTGGACAAACGTTTGACCAGGATGGCGATTACTACGGATTCATTTCCGTTCCGGAAGCCGAAGTCGGTCCTGGACTTTATCGATTACTGCGAACGGCTGGGCGCAGGCGGCGTTGAGATTGCGCTGGAGTCCTCCGAGCCGGAGTACCTGAAGAAAGTCAGGGCGCGGCTCGAGCAGTCGAACATGCGCCTCGAAGCCTGGGTGACTCTGCCGAAGCGGGATACGGCGGGATTTGAGCGGTCCGTCAAGGCCGCGAAAGAGGCCGGGTCCAACGTCCTTCGCGGGTTCTGTCTGGGCGGCAGGCGCTACGAGGTCTTTTCCTCGGTCGAGCAGTGGAAAGCGTTTCTTGCCGAGTCGAAGGCCAGCATCGCCATGGCGTTGCCGGTTCTGGAGAAGTACAAGGTCACCCTGGGCCTGGAGAACCACAAGGATTGGACCGCCGACGAACTCGCCCGCCTGATGAAAGAGTACAGCAGCGAGTACCTGGGCGTTTGTCTCGATACGGGGAATAACCTCTCCCTGCTCGATACCATGGAGGAGTTGGTGGAAGCGCTTGCCCCCTATTCCGTCAGTGCGCATCTGAAGGATATGGCGGTAGGCGAGTATCCGGATGGTTTCCTGCTCGTCGAAGTCCCGTTCGGTGACGGCATGGTGGACGTCAAGGCGGTAGTAAACGCTATGCGGCGGGCTCGTCCGAAGGCCGAATTCACGCTGGAGATGATGACCCGGAGCCCCCTGAAGATCCCGTGCTTAACGGACAAATTCTGGGTTTCGTTCCCGGACCTCGGCGGCGAGCGCCTGGCACGCATCCTGCGGATGGTGCGGGAGAACAAGCCGCGAAAGCCGCTGCCGCACGTGGAACCGCTCAGCCCGGAGGAGCGGGTAAAGCTCGAAGAGGACAACGTGCGCCAGTGCCTCGCGTACGCGCAGCGGGAACTCGGGATTTAGGGGTTTCCCAGGATTCTTTCACAGCTTGCGTGGCACAGGCCAGGAGGCATGTGCCACGCGCATGCCACGCCGCTACTTACCCCTCCCCGCAACTTCGGCGCGCCGGATGGCTTTCTCCCGTAGATCGTAGGCCTCCAACGCCTTCTGGGCGGCCTCCCGGGCCAGACTCCCGCTCAGCCGCTTTTCTGCCTCGGCGAAAAGCGCTTCCGCGTCCACCCGGGCTTTGAAGGCTTGGTCGTCGGCCTCCTTCACCTTCCGGACCGCGGCTTTTAATGCATCGGCGCCGTTCACCGCTTCCTTCGTGTGGCCGGCCCGCGAATTGCCGTTCACCGAGGCGGCGGCCAGCAACTCGCGGTATGCCTTCTTCAAATCGGGACTCCAGCCGGACTTTACCTTCTTCTCGAGGTCGTCGAGCGCCGCGGTCCCCGCGTCCGCAGTCGTGCGCACTCTCCTTTTTTCGAGCAGCCATCGCCAGATCGACCACTCCTTGCCCTCCGTGAGTACCCGCCTGGCCTCCTCCACTGCGATCAGTTTTTGCATACCCGGCCCCGCTCGCTCAATGCTCCACGATGTTACGTCCGAAGTTGAAAGCCGGTCCGATTGAGAAGCGCACCGTCTTTCGGCCGTTCGCCAAAAGGTCGTTGAACAGGTGATCCCAGACCAGGTCCCCCTGGAACCTGATGGCGAAGTGATGATTGAAGTTGACGTCCATGCCTGCGCCTGCCCCGAAATAGCCCGTCCAGTCCCGTTTCCTGCCCGATGGAACAAGTTGCTTCACGATCCCGTTAGCGATCGGGTCCGCGGATTTCGGGATGGCAACCTCGCGCATGGCCCCTAACGAAGGCCGTACAAAGAGCGTCACCGGTTTGAAATGCCGGAATGCAAGCTGTGGCCCGGCTGTGAGCGTCTGTGTCTCCGAGCGCGCCGTCACCGCAAGCTGGTATCCGGCCGGAAGGCGCCCGGCAGCCGCCAGTTGACCCAGTTGCGCCGCCAACCGCTGCTGGAGATCAACCGGCAGCAGGTTCGGCGTCAGCGTCAGATCGCCTCTAGCGTTGGTGTAGTCGAACCCCACCGAGTACCACGTCTTCGGCCTATAACCGAACTGGAAGTGGACGCCCGACTCGGGGAGCTTGACAGCAGGACTGTTCAGGTACGCGTATCCAATGTAGGCATCGTACCGGGTTACGTATGTTTGCTGGGAAACCGCAGGAGCGGCCAGCGCCAGGGTAGCAAGCAGAGCGGCGAACGCGTGATTCATGTTTACTCTCCGAAACGAGAATGCCATAACTGGGTAGTAGATTATAGAAACTTAATGTATTAATTTTCATGACCGGCGGCCCCGGCGTTCCTGCGATAGGCTGGTGCTTATGCCTAATTCGCTTGCCTCCATCCTCGATACCGGGGATGACCGCCTCTACGACATACGCCCAACCGCGCCGGGGCCCGCCGGCAGACTGCCGCTTACTCCGGAGATGCTGCTCAAACGGCCTTCCGGCGACCTTTTCGGGTGGGTCCAGGACGCCGGATTGGGCTGGAATCCGGACGCGCTAGGCGGTCGGGAGGTGCTCATCCTGAGCACTCTCGGCGGCATGAGGGCCCCCGATGGCACCCCCATCGCCCTTGGTTATCATACCGGCCATTGGGAACTCGGGCTCCTGACTGAGACGGCGGCTCGCGAACTGAAGGACCTGGGCGCGGTGCCGTTTGCCGGCTACTGCACCGACCCCTGCGATGGCCGTACCCAGGGCACCCCCGGCATGTTCGAAAGCCTGGCGTATCGCAACGACGCGGCAGCCGTATTCAGAAGGCTGATCCGGTCACTGCCGACGTGTCACGCCGTCCTTGGCGTGGCGGCCTGCGACAAAGGCCTGCCCGCGATGATGATGGCGCTGGCTGGGACGCCCGACCTGCCATGCCTGATCGTCCCGGGCGGCTCCACTCTGTTATCCGAAAACGGTGAAGACGCCGCGAAGATTCAGTCGGCCGGCGCGCGGTATGCGCATGGCGTCATCTCGCTCGAAGAGGCTTCGGAGGTGAGCTGCCGGGTTTGCGCTTCGGCGGGCGGCGGCTGCCAGTTCCTCGGCACGGCCGGTACTTCGCAGGTAGTGAGCGAAGCTCTGGGCCTGGCCCTCACGCATTCGGCGCTGTCTCCCTCCGGCCACGTAATCTGGCTCGATATGGCCCGGCGCTCGGCGCGTGCGGTCCTGGAGCTTGGGGCTTCCGGCATCACCACGCGGCGAATCATCACGGACGCGGCAATCCGCAACGCCATGGTCACGCACGCCGCCTTCGGCGGGTCGATGAACCTCATCATGCACATGCCCGCGGTGGCGCACGCGGCCGGCCTAAGGCGCCCTACGGTGGACGATTGGACCGCCATCAATCGCCAGGTTCCCCGCCTGGTCGATGTTCTGCCCAACGGTCCCCGGAGCTACCCGACGGTCGCCGTGTTCATGGCGGGCGGCGTGCCCGAAGTCATGCTCCACCTGCGCCGCCTCGGGATGCTCGAAACCGGCGCGCTCACGGTTTCCGGGGCGACGCTCGGCGAGATGCTCGATTGGTGGGAGCAATCCGAGCGCCGGGCCAAACTGCGCGCGATCCTGAAAAAGCGGGAAGGCATCGAGCCCGACGACGTAATCATGGAGCCCGCTTCGGCGAAGCGCCGCGGCCTGACTTCCACGGTCACATTCCCCAAAGGCAGCCTTGCGCCGGGCGGATCGGTCATCAAGAGCACGGCCATCGACCCCAGCGTGGTGGACCCGGACGGAGTCTACCGCAAGGTCGGTCCCGCGCGCGTGTTCACGAATGAGCCGGATGCCATAGCGGCCATCAAGAGCGGGCGAATCCAGCCGGGCGATATCCTGGTGCTGGCCGGGCGCGGGCCGATGGGCGCGGGCATGGAGGAAACCTACGAGCTTACTGCCGCGCTGAGGCACCTGGATTTCGGCAAGCACGTTGCCCTCCTCACCGATGCGCGCTTCAGCGGGCTATCGACGGGCGCGTGCATTGGACACGTCACGCCGGAAGCGTTGGCAGGCGGGCCGCTGGGCAAACTGCTCGAAGGCGACATCATCGAGATCATCATCGACCGCAACCGCGTGGAGGGTTCGGTGAACCTCGTCGGCGCCGGCGGCCTCATGTTCGGCGCCGAAGAAGGGGAGCGCGTATTAGCCTCGCGGCCCATGCGTCGAGACCTCAAGCCGGACCCCGCCCTTTCATCGGATGCCCGCCTCTGGGCCGCGCTTCAGGACGTAAGCGGAGGCACCTGGGGAGGCTGCGTCTTCGATGTTGAAACCATCGTCCGGCTCCTCGAAGCCGGAAAGAAAGCCATGGCCAACGCCCCTTCCCGGTAGATCGCCGAAACCGCCCCCTTGCGGGCGCCGCTCGGAAACGGCATGAAACCGAGCCGCGACCGCAACGGGGCGGTCCTGCCTGGGTCAATTTTTCTCTACGATCTCCCCGCACTTACCCTTCCGACATGAAACCGGCACCTGCCGGCAGCTTACGCGCGTCCACGAAGGCAGGGAGGAGTTTCTATGTTTCATCACGTCAAAGAGCTTCAGTTTGACGCTCGCGTCTCCGGGCCCGATCCCCGCTTCGCGAGACTCCTGCTGGAGCAGTTCGGCGGCGGGAATGGCGAACTGAAGGCCGCGATGCAATACTTCGTGCAAGCGTTCGCCGCGAGGCAGCCTCACCCGGACAAGTACGATCTGTTGATGGACATTGCCACGGAGGAATTCAGTCATCTGGAGATGGTGGGCGCGACCATCCAGATGCTCCCTGAACGGAATCAACGGAGAATTGAAGAACGCGGTCGAGAGGACCAGCCTCGGCAAGATCATGAAAGGCGCCGAGGGCCGCGACGACCTGATTCAGGAAGCGCTGACGTCTCCGCAATTCCTGGTTGAGAGCGGCGGTGGCCCGACCGTCACCAACTGCATGGGGGTGCCCTGGAGCGGCGCGTTCGTGAACGCCAACGGCGATCTCACGGTGGACCTGCGGTCTGACATCGCGGCCGAGTCCCGCGCGAAAATCGTCTACGAACACCTGATGCAGTTTACGGACGACCCGAGCGTCAAGAACACGCTGGGCTTCCTTATGACGCGTGAGATCGCTCACATGCAGATGTTCACCGCGGCGCTGGCAACCGTCGCCGAAAATTTTCCTCCCGGAGTACTGGAGGGCGATCCGCGCTCGACGCACACGTATTTCAATATGTCGGACACGGAGAGTGCGCGCGGGCCGTGGAATGAGGGGGCAGGGCCGTGGCTCCAGGGACAGTGGGCCTATATCGAAGACCCTGTTCAGCATGTTCACGAAACTCGCGGCCTCGCCACGGAGAGAGTGCAGGGCAGCACGCTGTCCATCGACGAAGCGCAAAAGATCAGCCTTAGGCGCGCGCAAATGAAGAGCGAGGAAGTGAAACGGACAACCCAGCCCGGCGGGGCTCAGTGGTCCACCTATTCCGGCCGCACCCTGAAGCAGGGCGGCTAATGAGCGGTGGGACAGGCCGGGTGGCCTGTCCTTTCCTACACCGTGTACCGTCCCGCTTCGATCACGTGCCGCGCGATCTGCCGTCCGATCGCAATCGTGTCCGCCGGCTCGTATTTCGCAAGCCTCCGCAGGATCGCCAGTTGCGTCCTGAGCATATCGCCTTCAGCCGCCGCGGCGATCACCTTGCGCGCGGACGATTCGACAGTCTCAAACGCCTTCACCGCGTAATACCGCGTCATCGCGACCGCCTGCTTCGCCCCCTGCGCTCCCTTTGAGGCCATCAGCTTCTCCGCCCGCAGGATGCACGATTCGAGCGCGTAGACCTCCATAATGCAGTCAGCCAGGGCGCCCACGATTTCCTGCTGATCCGCAAGGTTCTGCATGTACTTCTGCGACGCCACGCCGGCCGCGAACAGCGCGAGCTTCTTCGCGTTCGACAACATCTTGCGCGCGTCGGCAAGCGGACCCTCGGTTTCGTCGCCCATCGCCGAGCTGGACATCACCTCGTCCATGAGCTTCTTGATCGCCGGCAACAGTGGCAGTTGGCCCGCCATGGCGCGTTTCATCATCCATCCCGTGATGATCAGGCGGTTGATCTCATTCGTCCCCTCGAAGATGCGGTTGATGCGCGAATCGCGGTAGCCGCGCTCGGCCGGGTATTCCTCCACGTAGCCATACCCCGCGAAGATCTGCACGACATTGTCCACCACCATATCGAGCATCTCCGAACCCCACACCTTGAGGATCGAGCACTCCACGGCGTACTCTTCGATGCGCTTCTGGATCTCACGCGAGGCCCCTTCGGCGCGCGAATCGATGTCCGACAGCGCTTCATCCACCAGCCCGTATGTGCGATAAACCATCGACTCGCCCGCGTAGATCCCGGCCGCCGACTGCGCGAGCTTCTCCTGAATCAGCCCGAACTCGGAGATGGATTTGCCGAACGCCTTGCGCTCCTTCGCGTACTGTATTCCCTCCTGTAATCCATTGCGCGCGCCGCCGACGCACGCCGCGCCGAGCTTCAACCGCCCGATGTTCAGAATGTTGAACGCGATGTGCTGCCCTTTGCCCGGCTCGCCGAGGAGGTTCCCAATTGGCACCTTGCAGTCGCTGAGAATCAGCGGGCACGTGGACGAACCCCGTATGCCCAGCTTGTGTTCCTCCGCGCCAACGGAAAGTCCCGGAGTGTTCCTGTCGATCAGGAATGCCGAGAACTTCTCCCCGTCGATCTTGGCGAACACCGTGAACACATCGGCGAAGCCGCCGTTCGTGATCCACATCTTCTCGCCGTTCAGGACATAGTGCCGGCCGTCCGCGGATAGCACCGCGCGGGCCCGGCAGTTCAGCGCGTCCGACCCCGACGACGCCTCCGAGAGCGCGTACGCCGCGATCCACTCACCCGTCGCCAGCTTCGGCAGGTATTTCCGCTTCTGTTCCTCCGTGCCGTACCAGACGATCGGCAGCGTGCCGATGCCGGTGTGCGCCGAGAACGCCACCGCGAAGCTCGCGAGCTTGCTGATGGATTCCGTAACTACAGCCGAGGCGACCTTGTCCATCTCGAGGCCGCCGTAGCTCTCGGGGGTGTCCACAGCCATCAGCCCTAGTTCGCCGGCCCGGCGCAGCAAGCGCTTGGTTACCTCGAATTTCTTCTCCTCGATTTCCTTCATAACCGGCAGGACTTCGTTCTGTATGAACTCGGTCGCCGTCTTCGCTATCTGGCGGTGCTCGCTGGAGAGGTCCTCCGGCGTGAAAACGTCCTGTGCCTGGGTCTCCTCGATGAGGAACCCGCCGCCCTTCGGTCTCTGTGCGGCCGCAGCCCGGTTGCTCGTTGCCATTTTCGTCCCCCCTCGTTCAGTTCAGGTTCTCGAAAATCCCCGCGGCGCCCATGCCGCCCCCGACACACATAGTGACCATGCCGTACTTCGCTTTGCGCCGCCGCAATTCCGGTAGCAGCGTGGCCGTCAGCTTCGCGCCGGTGCAGCCCAGCGGATGCCCGAGCGCGATCGCGCCTCCGTTCACGTTCACCTTCGACCGGTCCAGCCCGAGGCACTTGATCACCGCGAGCGACTGCGCCGCGAAAGCTTCGTTCAACTCGATCACGTCGATCTGGTCGAGCGACAGCCCGGCCAATCTCAGCGCTTTCGGAATCGCGTACACAGGTCCCACGCCCATCTCTTCGGGCTGGCACCCGGCGTAAGCGTAGGAAACGAATCGCGCCAGCGGCTTCAGGCCCAGGGCCTGAGCGCGCTCGACGGACATCACCACCGCGGCCGCCGCCCCGTCCGATGTCTGGGACGAATTGCCCGCCGTCACCGTCCCGTTCGCGTGGAAAGACGGCCTGAGCTTCGCCAGCGCTTCCGCCGACGTATCCGTGCGCGGGCCTTCATCCTTGCTGAACTCCACTTCCGTCTTCTTCGGTTTCGATTTCCCGTCCGGCACAGTGAACGTGACCGTCAGCGGCACGATCTCCTCGAATCGGTTGGCCGCTTGCGCCGCTGTTGCCTTCTGATGGCTTTCGAGCGCGAACCGGTCGGCTTCTTCGCGGTTGATGCCGTAATGGCGCGCTACCCGCTCCGCCGTCAGCCCCATGGACATGTAGGAGCCCGGGAAGTGCTCCTCCAGCCACGGATTGATCGACACCTTGTTGCCGCCCATGGGCACCAGCGACATTGATTCCGTGCCGCCCGCCACGATCACTTCAGCGCCGCCGGCGCGGATCCGCTCCGCCGCCTGCGCGATCGCTTGCAGTCCGGACGCGCAGAAACGGTTGACCGTCATCGCCGCCGACTCGATCGGCATGCCCGCGCGCAACGCCGCCAACCGCGCCACGTTCATGCCCTGCTCGGCTTCCGGCATGGCGCAGCCGATGATGATGTCCTCCACTGAATTGCGGTCGAGGTTCGGAACGCGCCCCAGCGCGCCCTGAATCGCGGCCGCACACAAATCGTCCGGCCGCGTGGTGCGCAGCGTCCCCTTCGGCGCTTTGCCCACCGCCGTCCGCACCGCACTAACGATCACAGCCTCTTTCATGTGTAACTCCTTGTCAGACCTCCACGATCCGCCATAGACAGGGGCTAAAGCCCGGGCCCTCTCATGACGCTGCGGCACGGCTAAAGCCGTGCCCTGATACAAAGCAAAAACCCCAATTCCGCACCGGCTCCCCCGTCTCCAACGTGACCGCAGGCCTCCCCGTCTCCAACGTGACTTTGCACGCCGCTCAGCGTCTTTCCTGTGCAACTCCTTGTCATCATCGGCGTTGATCCGCGTTCATCTGCGGCCAAAATGCTTCCATCGATGAACGCAGATGTTCGCCCCCTCAATTCCGCAACGGTTTCCCCGTCTTCAACGTGAACGCGATGCGCTCCTGCGTCTTCTTCTCGCCACACAGGGACAGGAACGCTTCACGCTCCAGATCCAGCAAATACTGTTCGCTGACCAGCGTGCCCGGCGTGATCCTCCCGCCGCACAGCACGTGCGCCACCCAGTTCGCCACCTTCACGTCGTGATCGCTGATGTACTCGCCTTCCCGCATCATGCGCACGCCCATCCTGAGCGTCGCCAGCACGCTCTCGCCCGGCGCGGGAATCTCCATGCGCGGCGCCGGAGGCACGTACCCGGTCATCGCGAGTTCGTGTGCCAGTTCCTTGGCGTCCATAAGCAGCCGGTCGCGGTTCATCGTGATCCCGTCCCCCGCGCCCAGAAAGCCGAGCCTCCGCGCCTCGGCGGCCGACGTCGATACCTTCGCCATCGCCACCGTCTCGAAATTCCGTTTCAGCGCCTCGAACGCTTCCACGGATTCGCTCCGCCCGCCCTCGCGGACCGCCGCCGCGGCATCGAGCGACCGCAGGGTCACCTCCTTGCAGCCGCCGCCCGCGGGCAGCAGCCCAACACCGCATTCCACCAGCCCCATGTACAACTCGGCGTGCGCCTGCCGCCGCGCTCCGTGCATGGCGATCTCCGCGCCGCCGCCAAAACAGAAGCCGAACGGCGCAACCACCACCGGCCGCGGGCAGAACTTCATCGCCCAGGTCATCTTCTGGAAGCCGCGGATCGCGAGCTCGATCTCATCCCACTCGCCCTCCTGCGCTCCCAGGAGCAACTGCATCAGGTTTGCGCCGACGGAGAAGTTATCCGAATCCCCGCTCACCACGAACGCCGAATAGTTCCGCACGGCGTCGCTCTCGGGCCGCAGGACCTCCGTCACCAGGCGCACGATGTCCTCGCCGATCGCGTTCTTCTTCGAGTGGAGATCGATGCAGGCCACACCGTCGCCGAGGTCGATCAGGGAGGCCCCGGCGTTCTCACGCACGACGCCGTTCGAGGCCCGGAATGTCGCAACGCGCGCGATGCCTTCGGGCCTGGCGACCCCCCGGAACTTGCGCTTTTCGATATCGAACGATTCGCGCCCTTCGCTCCGGTACCAGCTCTCCGCGCCCGAGTCCAGCAGCTTCTGGACAACCGGGCTGACCTCGACGTTCGCCTTCTTCATCCGCTCCACGGTCTTGCGCACGCCGGCCGCATCCCACAGTTGGAACGGTCCCATTTCCCAGTTGAAGCCGGCGCGCATGGCGCGGTCCACGCTCGAAGCCTCGCCCGCGATCTCCGGCAGGCAACCGGCCGCGTAGTTCCAGAGCGCCGTCAGGAGCCGCCAGTGGAACCGCGCGCCTTTGTCCTTCCGGGCATCCCCCTGGAGCAGAACCTGAATTCGCTCGCCCAGCCGCTCCGTGTTCTTCGCCATCTCGAGCGCGGGCAGTGCGGGCTTCGACGCCGGCCTGTACTCGAGCGTCTTCCAGTCGAGCGCGTACCGGGTTTCCTTGCCTTCGCCGTTCTTCTCCTTGCGGTAGAAGCCCTGCTTTGTCTTGTCGCCCAGCCAGCGCTTCTCCAGCATCGCCTGCACGAATGGCGGAACCGTCAGTTCCTGGGTGCTCCCCGGCTTCACGCGCGGGAAGTTCGACGCCACGTGCGCCAGTACATCAAGGCCCACAAGGTCGGCCAGGCGGAACGTGCCTGTCCTCGGCCAGCCGATCACCGTCCCGGTCAGCGCGTCCACTTCTTCGATCGTGAGGTCCTCCTCCTGCATCAGCCGCACCGCCTCGAGCATGATGAAGACCCCTATGCGGTTCGCGATGAAATTCGGCGTATCGCGCGCGAAGACCACTTCCTTGCCCAGCCGTACGTCCGAGAATTCCGAAATCGCCTGGACGGCCGCGGGGTCCGCTTCCGGAGTCGGGATGACCTCCAGCAGGCGCATGTAGCGCGGCGGGTTGAAGAAGTGCGTCCCGAACCAGCGGCGCCGGAGCTGCTGCGGCAACTTCGCGGCGATCGAGGCGACCGGCAGCCCGCTCGTGTTCGTTGTGAAAATGGCCTCCCGCTTGAGGTGCGGCGCTACCTTCTCCAGCAGCGCCTGTTTGATCGCCAGATTCTCGGTCACGGCCTCGATCACCCAGTCGCAGTCCGCGAGCATCCCCAGGTTGTCGTCGAAATTCCCAATCGCGATGCGCTCTGCAAGCGGCGGCTCAAAGAAGGCCGCCGGCTTGGCTTTCTTCAATCCTTCGAGCGCCTGTGCCGCTATCGCGCTCCGCAGGGGGCCGTCCGAAGGAATATCCAGCAGCACCACGTTCAGCCCTGCGTTGGCGAGGTGCGCGGCAATGCGCGACCCCATGGTTCCGGCTCCGAGGACGCCCGCTTTCCGGATCGGCGCCCGCGCGCTCTTCACCTGGGACCGCTCGTCCGAGGCCGGTCCGGTTACTTGTTCAGCAATCATGCTTTATGCTCCTCATTCCTTTCCCGCGCCAGACCCTGCGTCAGGGTGCGCGCGAGTTGAGTTGCGATTTCCTCCGCCGACAGTGGTCCGTCCGGCTTGTACCACAGGCAGATCGAGTTCACCGCTCCCGCGATCGAGAACGCCGCCACCTTCACGTCGCACGGGGTGATCGAGCCGTCCTCGATTCCTTCCTGAATGAACGAGCGCAGGCGCAGGTCGATCCCCTTCTTGAGTTTGCGCACTTCCGTCCTGGCGGCGGCCGACAGATCGCCCTCATCCAGCCGCATCACGCAGCGCCCGAAGTTCACGGTCATCGTATTCGCGTACGAGTAGATGAACGCCTCTACCTTCTCCAGGCCCGCCCCGCACTGGGCTGCAATCTCGTCCAGGCTCTCGCCGATCATTGCGGTCCCGAGCCGGTAGCACTCCAGAACGATCTCTTCTTTGTTTGGGAAATAGTGATACAGGGCTGGTTTCGTGACTTTCAGCCGCTCCGCGACGTCGTTCAGCGACGTTCGCCCGTAGCTCTTCTCAAGGAATAGCTGTGCCGCGGTCTGGAGAATAGCTTCGCGCTTCGTCGCCGGATCACGGCGGCGGCTGACAAAAGCCCTCCAATGCGATTTTTCGGCTAAAGCGTCTTTCGGCATTCCCAGTCTGCCGTGGGTGGCTTGCCCCCTCTAGCTACCCGCTATCTTACCCGGTGGTAAGAAATACCGCAACCGGCGGGGCGAAGACAGTGAGTTTTGCATTGACAGGAACATTAAGAACTGCTAATCTTCTTGGTATCTTACGGAAAGGTAAGACACTGGTCAACTTGGGGAAGTAGTGAGGGAAAGATGGGCACTGGGGTTAGGGATTTTACCCGGGTAACTGATGAAGAACTGCCTCTCAACCGCTTTTACCATTGGGAGCGCGAGCGCGCCGGGTTGCCGTTCCTGACCCAGCCCTTCAATGGCGGGAACGTCCGCGAGTGGACCTGGTCGCAGGCTGCCGGAGAGATCCGCCGGATCGCCGCCTACCTCAAGGCCCAGAACTGGGAACCGGGAAGCCACATCGCGATCCTCTCCAAGAACTGCGCATGGTGGATCATGGCCGACCTCGCCATCTGGATGGCGGGGCACGTTACGGTGCCTATTTACGCCTCCGTGCGGGCCGAGTCGGTGCGGCAAATCCTCGACCACAGCGAGGCCAAAGCGTGTTTTGTCGGCCCGACGGACGAGAGGGAAGCTGCCCTGCTCGGCATCCCTTCGAGCGTCCATTGCATCCACTTCCCGACGGTGCCGGACGGCCCGGGGCCAAACTGGAACAGCATCGTAGCTTCCAGTCCGGCTCTCGATGGCCAGCCAACGCGCCGCGCAACCGATCTCGCCACCATCTTTTACACCTCCGGAACCACCGGTGTGCCGAAGGGCGTGATGCAGAGCTTCACGGCGCTCGCGTTTGTCGCAAAGACCCTTGCCGCCCGCCTATCCGTACTGGGTCAGCCGCAGCGAGGGATCTCCTACCTGCCGCTCGCCCACATCTTCGAGCGCAGCGGCACGGAGATGCCGGCGGTGATCTTCGGATGGCACGTCTTCTTCACCGAAGGCCTGGAGACGTTCATTGCCGATCTGCAACGTGCCCGGCCCACCATCTTTCTCGCGGTTCCGCGGATTCTGTTTAAACTGCACCAGGGTGTGCTTCAAAAGGTGTCCGGCGAGAAACTGAACCGGCTGCTCCGCACTCCCTTCGTCGCTCGCGTGGCGCGAAAGCGCGTCCTGGCCCAACTCGGACTCGACGGGGCGCATTACGCTGCCTGCGGGGCCGCGCCGCTGCCTCCGGACCTGCTCCTGTGGTACAGAAGGCTCGGACTGAACCTGCTCGAAGGATATGGTCTGACCGAGGGCTTGATTACTCACCTGCCCAAGCCCGGGTACCTGCGGCCGGGTTACATAGGGACCGCTCTCGACGGGGTGGAGGTACGGCGAGATACGAACGGCGAGATGCTCCTGAGAAGCCCGATGAACATGATGGGCTACTACAAAGATCCGAAATCCACTCAGGAAGCGTTCACGCCCGATGGGTTCCTTCGTACCGGCGACATCATTGAGCTTGAGCCGGATGGACAGGCGAAGATCATCGGCCGAATCAAGGAGCAGTTCAAGACCAGCAAGGGAAAGTACGTTACTCCCGCGCCGATCGAGACCAGACTGGTGGCGCATCCTGCCGTGGAGTCCTGCTGTCTGATGGGCGCCGGCCTGCCGAGCCCGTTCGCGGTCATCGTGCTCACGCCCGAGGCTCGCGAGCGGGCCGCGGATCCGGCCGCGCGGCAGGAACTCGAGAAATCGCTCACGAAAACCCTGGACGAGGTGAACGCACAACTCGAGCATCACGAACAGGTCGCCTTTCTGGCGATAGTCAACGGCCCCTGGACAATCTCAAACGGGCTCCTGACTCCCACCCTGAAGTTCAAGCGCACATCTCTTGAGTCACTCTATCTCCCGCACATCGACGAATGGAAAGCGCACAACCGCCGCATCGTGTGGCAAGACGAGCAGGAAGTAGAGAAGACGGAACACGCGGGAGGCTAAGTGGGGGACAGGCCTGGGTCGAATATCCCTTGCGAGTCAAGATCGCGAAATCCCTGCAGGTCGAAAAGCCCGAGCGGAGGCTCGCTCTGCCGTATGTCGAAGAGTCTGTAAGTAACCTCTCGTCCTGTTGGGTTGTCCAGCACAGTAACCTGGAGATCCTCCGACCACCACAATTCGCCATCTCCGAGATCGCCTCGTTCGTCTATGAACTTCACGAGACGACAGTCAAGACCTCCAATGACGCGCTTCTCAGGCATGACCTTGTTGCCAAAGGGAATAGCTTGCTCCTCGAATCGATCCCGTCCAATGATGATCCGTTGTGCAGTCTCAGCAAATATCAGTTCACCCGGATCGTACGATCGGATCTCAGCAAGGTGGATGTCCGGCTGACCCGCCACGCGAATCAGGCTCTCCCTTCGCTCCGCGCCTAGACTATTTCGAGCGAATTCGCCGACTATCGGCTCAAGCGTTTGATCCGAGGCCCGCCAGAAGCGAGCCTGGAGCGGGCGTCCTCGCACCCGGACCCATTGGACGATCCGCGGCCCGGTCTCAATGCCCAACGATCTCTCGATCATAAGTGGAACAGGCCTCCTGGCCTGTTCAGGGCCTGCTTGGTCCCTACCTCTCGCACGCGCAGAAATCGAAAATCCCGGTCCACACTCGCTCAAACGCGCCGTCCCCGAAGCCGGACGCAGACCCCAGCAGATCGTAGGACTGGTATTTGCGGCCGCCGCCGTTCTGCACCGGCGTCAGCTTATAGTGCCCGACGATATCCATGTGATCGCCCGTCACCAGCACGGCGTCCTTCGTGTTCGGCCAGAACATCGACCCTGTGTTCACGATCCCGTCGTTATCCCAAAACTCGAATCCGAGGTTGCCCGCATCATACTCGAACGGTCCGCCCGCGCACATGCGGTAGCAGGTGCGGTACACGAGATCGGTCTGCGCCCCGTCATCGAGTGACTCAGCGTAGGTCCACGGCTTCATTGGGTCCCAGAGCGCGGCGGGCACACTGGGTTTGTAGCGGTACAACCGGCGCCCGAGCGTCGCGTAGCTCCGCGTTTTGATCCGCTTTTCGCTCCATAGCGACAGTTCCTCTTCGCGGATCTCGGGCGGGAAGTGGGCGGGGCTCGCGGGTCCGGCGGCTTTTCGGTCCGACGCGAGATCGTCAATGGCGCTGAAATCCGCCGTCATGTGCCGCAACCACAATTCGAGATGAGCGGCGGCATCACGCGCCTCGGCGGAGCGGGTCGGATCGGCGATTCCGTCAACCTCCGCCTCGCACAGCGCGTCCTGAATCGCGCGCATGAGGTCCACGCCGGAGATGCTCGCCGCCGCGCCAGTGATCCAGCCTTCGATCCTGTCGAGCACCGGGAACTGCGAGCCCGCAACGCCGGCGCGCAGGTCCAGCAAAACAACCATGCGCCCGAATCCGTGCGCGCCTACCCAGTCGGCGATGTTCGTCCCCCAATGCGGCACGGAGAGGAACACCGCGCGGCGCACGAAGCCGAGCACGTCCGCGGCGGTCACCGGGACGCCTCCATCCACTAGCCTCGCTTCCGGATCGTGCGCCAGATCCCAGACCAGACGGCGGATATCGAGTCCGCCGGTCGAGTGGCCCACAAGGCAAACCTCGTCGCCGGGAACGATCTCGCCGCGCGCTATCCGCTTCGCAAGATATCCGTGGAGCCGGGCGGCGCGCGTCGTAACCGCGGCTGTCGGGAAGTTATCGAAGTAATGCAGAACCACGTGCGCGCGCGGGTTCCGGGCGGTCCAGGCCCGAAAGATCGGCGTCAGGCCCGCATAGTATTCGAGCTGCCCGAGCGCGTCGAAGCCGGCGAATCCCGGCACGAGCACGACATGCACCCGGCCTCGCTGTCGCACTGCACCCGCCATGGATCCCTCCCCGACTGGCCGGTTACGAAATCACCATGTCTTCCACGGAGACCTGCAGATTGCCGAACGGGCGCGTGTCGAACGAGACCTCGATCTGATGCTTGCCCTGGCTCAACTGCCGTGCTCCGGTTCTGATCTTCAGCGTGGAACTGAGCGGGAACTGAATCGGGTGCGCGTTATCGACCTGGGCAGGCGCCAGCACGCCGCGGCTCGCGACTTCCAATTGAACCGCTTCGAGCGGTACAGGGGCGCCATCGATGGCAATTCGTCGTACCCCAACCAGTTCGGCGTCGCTCAGCCGGTTGTTCAGGACGAATTCCGTGCCGGCCTCAGTGTTCTTCAGGCTTCCGGCCGTATACAGCTTCTTCAGCAACATATTGGGTATCAACATCTTTGCTGCTCCTTATTAAGGTGAAATCTAAGAATCAGTCGCCGACTGCCATCGCTTGTTCCACCGGGGCAGTCATCGATGCGGTCGGCGGCGTTCGCCGCGGCGAACGCTTTCGGACCGGGGGCGCCTGCGGCCTTGCCGCTGAGTGCCGCACCTTCCGCGGCGGCTTCCTCACGCCGGTTGCTGTACACAACTCCTCAAAGGCTGCGTAGAGGAGGTCGCGCAAGCGCCCGACGTCCGGCGCCACATGGGCGTCCGCAATGAACCCGAACTGAAGCTTATCGCAGTAACTGTGCACAGCGCAGTTGATGCCCAGTTCATAGCCGGTCGGCACCTGCGGGTAGGCTGCGATCATCCTGCTCCCTTGGCAGTACAAGGGGATGGGCGACCCCTGCAGGTTCGTGCAGATCATGTTGAACAACGGCAGCGGCAGTATCACGTTCGAGATGCCACGCCACATTGCCGCCTGAATCGGCGGCGGAGCCGCGCCCAGAAAGCTGGCCGCGATCGTAATCAGTTCAGCCGAGCGCACTTCCTTTGCGGCCTCCGTCCTGCTCGCAACCGCCCGCAGGTGGGAGACGGGATCCTTGATGTCCATGGGCAGCGCGACCGGCATGAACGTGATCTGATTGCCGAGGGATTCGCCGGTGTCGCCCCTCAGATTGACCGGGCACACGATGCGAATCAGCCGCCTCGTCACAGTCTGACCGTGCAGTTCGACGTATCGGGCGACGGCGCGCGTCAGGGCCGTCAGGACGACATCGTTCACCCTGCCGCCCGCCGCCGTCTTGACAGCCTTCGCGTCGGTCAGACTCAACTCCGCCCAGCAGAACTTCCGGTCGCCGCTGCAAGGCTTATTGAAGGGAAGTCTTTCGACCGCGCCTAGCGCTTCCGGGAACAGGCTCGCGGCACCGGCCAGGCGGCTGCGGTCTTTCAGCAGGTTCTGCGCGAAGTCCAACAGGCCGAGTTCAGCCGTCACGAAGTGCTCCACCGAACTTCGTATCCCATTGACAACAGCGCCCAGGAGAGAAGGCTTCGATGCCGGCTGTTTGGGCCTGCGAGTGCGAGGCTTGGGCGGCGGCGGTGAGACCACCGGTGTGGAATCGAACAGGATGTTCACCAACGCGACTACCCCCAAGCCGTCGGCCAGTGAGTGATGCACCCGCAGGATGAGCGCGCCCCGGCCGTGCTCCAGGCCATCCACGACGTGGATATCCCAGAGCGGCTTGCTGCGGTCCATTAACGGGGTCATAATTCGTCCGGCCAGGTCCTCCAGTTCCTTCTCCCCGCCAGACGCTTCCAGGTGCGTGCGAAATATGTGCCGGCGAATCCTGAACTTTGGGTCGTCCTCCCAGGTCGGGTACCCGATGTTCATCGGGGCCGGCGTGACGACCTGCCGGTAGCGCGGCAGCAGGTGCAGCTTGGAACTGACGTTTCGGACAAAGCTGTCGAACGGTATCGGGCGCTCGAAAATGAAGACGGCCGCGATGTGTAGGGGGATTTCCTTTCGCTCGAGATACAGAAATGAAGCGTCTACGCCCGAAAGACGGCGCTTTGGGGCCAACCCTCTCGTCTCTTCCATTCGCTATCCTTCCGCCTACCGCCGGTTTACAGACAACTGGCGCGGCACCACGGTTCCACTTCCAAACAGTCCTGATCGGTATCCGTGTCCGGACAGCTCGCGCGTTTCCAGACTGTAAACGCTAGCAACCTGAGCTCATCCTGCCATGTGGCCTCGACCGCCTCTCTGGCCATTACTGCCGCTTGTGCTCCCATGTTTCCCCCTTTCGAGTCTGTAAGTCTGTTTTCACTGTAGGCTGAAACCGCAAAGATGTCAAAAGATTAATGTTAGAATGTTAATACTATGGGGTTAAGGGCGCCTGCCGTAAACGCTGTGGTTAAAGATGCGACACAATCGGCGCTGTTCACTCGTCTGCTTTCCCACATCAGCCTCGGAGATGGGCCGCACGAGAAGATCACCGTGCGGGCACCGTTCACCGGAGAGACACTGGCAGCCATTCCAGCCGCCCAGGAATCCGACGTGGCTGCGGCCGTATTTCGGGCCAGGGCCGCGCAACCCGCGTGGGCTGCTCGCTCTTACGCCAGCCGGGGGGAGATCTTCCTCCAGTTCCACGACCTGCTGCTCGAGCGCCAGCACCAGATCCTGGACATCGTTCAACTCGAAACCGGCAAGGCGCGCCGCCATGCGTTCGAGGAAGTGCTGGATACGGCCGTGGTTTGCCGTTACTACGCCACGCGGGCGGAAAAGCTGCTGCGGCCGCGCCGCCGGAAGGGCGCGCTGCCGGGCTTTACGCGAACGTGGGAGATCAGGTCGCCCTTCGGCGTGGCAGGCTTCGTTGCTCCGTGGAACTACCCGCTGAACCTGGCGATCACCGACGCGGTTCCGGCCCTCATGGCCGGGAACACAGCCGTCCTCAAGCCCGATCACCAGACCAGCCTCACAGCGCTCTGGGCTCTCGACCTGCTGCGTGAAGCGGGCCTTCCGGGAGATGTGTTCCAGGTGGTCACAGGCGATGGCCGCCAGGTCGGTCCGATGCTGGGCGACCGCGTCGATTTCCTGATGTTCACGGGAAGCACGCGGACCGGCAGGACTGTCGCCCGGCAGGCGGCGGAGCGGCTGATCGGCTGCTCGCTTGAACTCGGGGGCAAGAACGCCATGCTGGTCCTCCGGGACGCCAAGCTCGACCGTGCGGTTGAGGGCGCCGTGCGGGGCTGTTTTGTCGGCGCGGGCCAGGTTTGCGTGTCAATTGAGCGCATTTATGTACACGAATCGCTCTATAACGAGTTCCTCAGCCGCTTTGTGGAGCGGACCCGTCGTCTGCGAGTCGGCGCCGCGCTGGATTTCTCGGTGGAGATGGGATCGCTGACCACGGAAGCGCAACTGGCCACCGTCGAGGAGCACGTCCGCGACGCGGTGAGCAAGGGCGCGAATGTCGCCGCCGGCGGCCGTGCGCGCCCGGATTTGGGCCCCTTCTTCTATGAGCCCACTATCCTCACCAATCTGCCCGAGAATGCGACGGCCTACACCGAGGAGACGTTCGGTCCCGTAGTGGCGGTCTACCCGTTCGCGACGGAAGCCGAGGCGATCCAGCGCGCGAACGCCAGCCGCTACGGGTTCAACGTCAGCGTGTGGACCCACGACACGGCCCGCGGCGAGCGCATCGGCCGCCAGATCCAGGCGGGCAGCGTGAACGTCAACGAGGCTTACGCCGCTACCTGGGGCTCGGTCGATTCTCCGCTTGGGGGTATGAAAGAGTCCGGCAGTAGTGCGCGCCACGGCGCCGAGGGCATTCTGAAGTTCACCAAATCGCAGACGATGGCTGTTCAGCGGCTGCTCACGATTGCTCCCCCTCCCGGGGTGAATCCGGCAACCCACGCCCGTTGGATGACCAGATTATTAAAAGTGGTGCGCCGAACCCGCATCCTGGGTTAAGTTTCATTAAGGAGACTTAAGCCATCGGCGCGCTACTTTTTACCGGATTTCCGGGTTTCCTGGGAGCCGCGTTGCTCCCCCGCATTCTTGCACGTTCGCCCGAGCGGCGGGCCGTGTGCCTGGTCCAGTCCAAGTTTGCGGGCCTGGCGCGCACGCGCGCAGACGAACTGGCGAGCATCCATCCCGAGCTCGAGGGCCGGATCGATATTGTTGAGGGCGACATCACCGAGCGCGGCCTGGGCCTCGCGGCAGATGCCCAACTGCGCGACGCCATCGTCGAAATCTACCATCTCGCCGCGGTTTACGATCTCAGTGTTCCCCGGCAGGCCGGGATGCGCGTCAACGTGGACGGCACGAAGAACATGCTCGATTTTGCGGGCGAGTGTGCGTTCTTCGAGCGGTTTCATTACGTGAGCACGTGCTATGTGAGCGGCAACTATGCGGGAGTGTACTCGGAGAAGGACCTCGATCGCGGCCAGTCGTTCCACAACTACTACGAGGAAACCAAGTTCCTGGCTGAAGTGGAGGTCCAGAAGTGCATGCGCGAGGGGTTGGCCGCGACCATTTACCGGCCGGCGGTAGTCGTGGGCGACAGCAGCACGGGCGCGACGCAGAAGTACGACGGACCCTATTTCATCATGCGTTTCCTGATGCGCCAGCCCCGGACGGCCATTCTGCCTGTGGTCGGCGACCCGAAGAAGCACGAAGTCAACCTCGTGCCGCGGGATTTCGTGCTGGACGGCATCACGTACCTGAGCGGCCGTCCGGAATCGCGGAACCAGGTCTATCAGCTTGCCGACCCGAGCCCGCCGACGGTGGAAGACCTGATACAGGAACTCTCCCGCGTGTGCGACCGGAAAGTGATTCGCGTTCCTCTATCGCTGGGACTTGCCAAGGCGGCGATCCTGCACGTGCCCGGGGTCAACTCGTTGATCGGCATCCCGGCGGACACATTGGACTACTTTGTCCACCCGACGAGGTATGCCACCGACCGGACCCAGGCGGCGCTGCGCTCGAGTGGGGTCCGCTGCCCCCGATTCCCTGAATACGCCGGCCGGCTTGTGGAGTTTATGCGCCATCATCCCGAGGTCGGGTCGGCGGCGATGGCCTGAGCGGCCAGGTGATGAAAACCGGCGCAGGCAGGACCCGCTCCCTCGCGGCCGCGGCTCGGTTTCGTGCCGGCCGCGAATCGCAGAAAGCCAGTGCGTCGTTGCCGCGGCCGGGAGCGGGCCGGGCATGCCCGGCCCCTACGGGATGGGAACATGCGGTCTTTCGTAGGGGCCACGCATGCGTGGCCCTTGGTCGGCCCCCCGGGTTAACGGTGCCTTTCAACGGAGTGCTTCATGGACCTGGGGCCGCGCAGCCCGAGGGGCTGTCCCACTCGCAATCGGAAGCAGTCCCGCGGTCGCAGGGGAGCGGTTTGGCTACTGAGCCGCCTGCGGGATAAGCCACCGCGCCGGCCGGAGCAATGCCTGATGCGACATGCGGAGGCCGAACGTGAGGGCGCTCCGCTCGACGGCGAACCAGTCGCTCAGCGAAAGGAGCGAGAAGAGCGTGATTCCCGCCGCCACCCAGTGGGTCAACAGGTACCGCTTGAGGACGGCATTCATTTCGACGGCGGTGCCCGCGACGTCTTCCACGACGCCGTCCAGGGTGAACGCAGCCTTCCGGAAGATCACCAGCGAGGCAGGGAACCGGATACCCTCGAGCGCCACCTCGTCCAGCAGTTCGAGCGCGTCCATGGCGCCCGGAACGTAGAGAAGCGGCAGGCGATTCAGGAACTTGCGAACGCTGGTTCGCACCATGCGCGCTTCGGCGGGATCGTCGGTGGGCCTGTGAAGGCGGAGTTTCTCGATCGCCTCGAAGACGCCGCCGGCATCGCGCAGCCCCATCATCATCACCAGCAGGGCGACGGAGCGGCGCTGCTCGCGAGACAACCTTTCCGTAAGTGCCCAATCGAGGATGACGATCTCGCCGGTCTTCCGGTCATAGAGCAGGTTGCCGGCGTGCGGGTCGCCGTGAAACAGCGCGGCCTCCTGGCGGGCAAGGGCGGGGACGGCCACCAGGGTTTCGGCCAGCCGCTCCGCAACCCGGACGCGGGGAGCGGAACGGCGCCGCACCGCCTTCGTAACCTTGACGCCATCTTCATGCGTGAGGGCGGTAATGTTCGCTGTCGAAAGCGGTTCGAGCAGCCGCGGCACCCGGACACCCGTGAGGCGCCCATAGGTCCGCCCGACCACCACGAGCGTGCGCTGCTCCCGCGGGAAATCGACTTCCCGCTCCAGCAGAACGCGGATTTCGGTGATGGTTTCGGCGATGCCGGCGAGCCGGGTCCGATCCTCTACGTGTTTGCGGGCGAGATGCCGCGCAAGCTGCTGGAGAATTCTCATGTCCTCCGAGTAGCAGCTTGGGATGTGAGGCTTCAGGACTTTGAACACACCTCGCTCACGCTGCCCGCTGCGAGGGTTCCGCCACGTAAACCGGACCACCGCGCTGACGCTCGCTTCGAAGTAGATCCCGGAGTCGAGTCTGATGGCGTATTCCTTAACCTTCGCCCCCAGCTCACGCAGTATGACGGCGCGGATGTCGCTAATGGTCACGTCGGAAATGCCGTTCTCGAGCTGGGATAGCGCTCGGCGGAACCGGGGATCGAAATGCCGGTTGCGCGCCAGGACCTGGCCAATCTTTTGCAGTCCGGGGACCTTTGTAATCAGATGCAACAGGCGCAGTTCGGCGGGCGTGGCCGGCGCCATTTCGAGTTGTTCCACGACCTTGGGCGCCAGCCGCGCGGCAGCCAGGCGGGTGACGTAGAACTGCATGGCGTCGCGGACGAGCGGACGCCAGCCGCGGTAGGCTTCCGGGACGAGTTGCTCGACCGGAACGAGCCAGGTAGCCCACCGGCCGAGTTCGTTTCGCCACACACGGGCGCCGCTCCCTTCAAGCGCAGCCTGTACGGCTTTGATCCGCTCCGAGGTCGTCTTGTAACGGGAGAGGAACAGGGTGATCGCGCCCTGGAGTTGCTCTGGCGGAACTGCCAGCGGATGGGCTGCCTCAAGCGGCGTTTTTGCTGCGCGGGCCACGGCGCGCCTCCCGCTTCGACGCCTGTGCCGCGGCAAGCCGCCGCGCTATCAGGCTGTATACGAGGGGGTTGAACACCATTCCGAGGTGGGTAGAGGAGACTTCGAAGTCCACCTTCTTATCGCCCGTTATGCAGCAATTCCAGTCCACGATGCCATCCGACTTAGTGTAGATGGCGGTTTGGGCCACGCTCTTCGGGACGCACGTCTCCAGCGAGCACAGAAAGGCGCAGGTGCATCCGGTGGTGTAGCAATCCGGCAGGACCGTCCCGCCGTTTCGCTCCAGAATCCTTCCCCGTACCATTTCCACAGCCCACCTTACGGAAGGGTGAACGGCCAATTCCCGGAAAGGCGCGCCCAAAGTAATTACCGACGCCACCAGCGCCGGCATCTGGGCGGCTGTGGCCCGCGCGAGAACCCCGCCCAGGCTGTGGCCGATCAGATGAACCCTGCGCTTCGATTCCTTGAATGCCGTCTGGATGACATCGGTTAAGTGTTGTCTTATCAGAATGTTCGGGCACTCGGCGTTGAAGCCCATGCCTGACTTGTAGGGAGTGTAGCCGATTTTCTCCAGCCAACCTCGCAAGTCATTCAAATAAAAGTCATGAGCGAGGAAACCAGGGATCACCACAACGGCCGAGCCATCACCCCGGGGCACGCCGATGCCCCAAAAAACAGGAGAAAGCCGCAGGTACATCATTTCGACCCCGACCAGCAATTCCTGCCAGATCGGAAACGATGCCTGGTTGTCCGAGCCCCCCTGGCCCATCTGCCTCGATTATATAACGCTCTATTCGGGAGTACGTGGGACCGGTAACCCGCTCCCAGGGGGGGAGCAGGGCCGGTAATTTGTGCCGCGCGCGTAAGGCGCTTGCTAACGCGCGCGGCTCAGTAAAGATTGCGACACGCAGGCGGGCTGTGTGGCTACAGCGCGGAGTCGGAGCCGCCGCTTGCCGCGGAGCCTGCCGCAGCCGCGCGCGCTGCACCGCGTCCGTCCGTCCGCTTCCGAGCGGCCCGCGCAGTTTCGCCGGCGCGAGATTTCTGCGGCTGCCGGCGCCGCGGCGCGGGAGCCTTCTTCTCTCCTGCGACCGGCATGGCAATCGGCTTGAGGGCGAGATCGAGGAGCGATTTCTGCGCCATGGTGAAATTCTGCACGCTCTCGCGGGCCATATCGGCCAGCGTCGTCCGCGGCACGGGTTTCACTCGCACCCTCTCGCCGGCCTCCAGGCGCTCCATCGCCAGTTCCAGCAGGCCCCTCTGTGCGTCGATGAATTTCTCGACGCCTTCGCGTGCCAGTTGGGTCAGGACCTTGGAGCGCTCCCGCCGCGTTGATTTCGCCTCCTTGCCCTGGGTCGCGATGTTGACTTGCTCGGCCACCTGATCCAGGAACAGCTTCTGGGACTCGATGAAGGTCTCAATCGCCTGGCGGGTCACCTTGGAGATCCTCATGCCCGGCATCAACGGCTTGCCGTCCGTATACGAGTCCACGATCTCCCTGGTTTGCCCGGCGATGAGATCGAGGAGGTGCTTGTGCATCTCCACGAGCGTGCCGACGCCGCGGGGGATCAGATCGATGAGGGCGGAAAGGCTCGGGCGCAGGCCCAATGCTTCCTTGAGCGCATCGGTCATCACGGCGCTTTCATCCGCCGCGAGATCGAGCACGACTTTTCCGGCGTCGGTCATGCCGGTGATGATTTCGCCGGCAGTCTCGACGGTTGAGGCGGCCGGCCAGAGGGTCATGCGCTCGCGCAGCATCCCTACTATGAGGGCCACCTCTTGGGCGGTCAGGTCCGAGACAATCTGCATGGCCATGGCAATGCTTTCGCCGCTTTGCCGGGTCCAATAACGAACGCTGGCTGGCGCGGAGGCCCGCGCCGGAGCCTGGGCTGCTGCACCCATAATCTGCCTCCTTCTTTACCTGCGGGGGGAACTGCGCTATACTGCAGTGCAGTATGCATCCTGAGTATAGGCCGGGCAGTTCCTGGAGTCAATAATAAGTTTAAGCTTTTTTAAGTAAGTTCTCCTAGCCGATGACAAGGCGAAAAGTAGTTGTTAAGAAATATAGCGACCGGCGGCTGTACGACAGCGAAGCACGGCGGTACGTGACGCTCGGGGACATAGCGCAGATGATCCGGGAAGGGGCCGACGTCGAAGTGGTGGATGCGGCGACGGGAAAGGATCTGACGCGCGTGGTTCTGACCCAGATCATCGTCGAGGGCAGCCGCGAAGGGGACTCGGGGTTACCCCTGAAGCTGTTACGGCAGCTCGTAGTTTCATCGGACCGGGGTACGCACGACTTTCTATCGTGGTATCTCGAAGCGGCGCTTGACCTTTACAAGAAGGCGGGGGCGGCGGTTCGTTCCGGGGTGTCGGAAGTTCGGCACCTGGTGGGGCCGGCAGCGCGCGAAGAAGAGTTCGAGAAACTGCGGCACAAAGTGGCGGAACTGGAGGCTCGGATCGTCCTGTTCGAGCAGCGCCGCCGGGCATCCCGCAAGAAGACCCAGTAATTGCACACCCAAAGGCGGACAGGCCAGGAGGCCTGTCCCACTCCCAACATTAAGCTCACATTAATCATTGAGATATTTTAAGAACTGCCGTTGACACGAGTAACGGGCCGTATTATTCTCGTCTTGGCTAACGAAGTTTAATGTTAGTCAAGCCTCAATCAGGCTTGGCGCGCTTCACTTATTCGAAAACCACTCGCAGCGGATACCTGACTCCAGGTGTGCTGTTGCGGGCCGGATTCGACCGGCAAATGGCAAAACGCAGAGAAAGGAAGGCAACTGATCATGGCAATGATTGAGAATGCGACCGATCAACTCCGCCGGGCCGAAGGGATTCCAAAGGCACTAGGGATCGCCAGGACCATACGGCGCGTGGGTATCCTCGGCGCCGGGACTATGGGCGCGCGCGTTGCCGCGCACTTCGCCAACGCCGGGGTGCCCTCGCTGCTGTTGAGCAGCCCCGCGAAAGAGGGCAACCGGAACAACACCGCGTTGAAGGCAATCGAGGGCGCGGTGAAGGCAAGACCCGCTGCGTTCTTCAGCGCGGAGCAGCAGTCGCGGCTGGTGAAGCCCGGCAACTACGAGGACAACCTCGGCGAGCTTGCCGGTTGCGACTGGATCATCGAAACGACCTCAGAAAACCTGGGAATCAAGCGGGAATTGTGGAAGAAGGTCGCGGCGGTTGCGAAGCCGGACGCGATCCTCTCCACCTGCACCAGCAGTATTTCCATTGCCGGGATCGTGGAAGGGTTCCCCCAGGAAGTCCGAAAACGGTTCCTCGGGACTCACTTCTTCAATCCGACGCGGTATCTGCACCTGATGGAGTTGATTCCCGGACCGGAAACTGATCCCGAAATCCTGGAGTTCATCAGCGAGTTCGCCGACAGGCGGACGGGCAAAGGCGTGGTGCCGTGCAAGGACACGCCGAGCTTCATCGCGAACCGCATCGGCGCGTTCTGGGGCGCAACGGTGTCGAAGGTGATGCTGGAGGGCGGGTACACGATCGAGGAGGCCGATGCGCTCACCGGGTCTCTGATCGGCCTGCCGAACAGCGCCAGTTTCCGCCTGCTCGACCTGGTCGGGCTGGACATCTGGGGCGTGGTCAACGCCAGCCTGTACGCAGATTGCGTGGACGACCCGTGGCGCGAGCGGTTCCAACTCCCCGAGTTCGAGAAAGTCATGATCGAGCGCAATTTGCTCGGAGACAAAACCCGGGAGGGCTTCTATAAGAAGGTCGGGAAGGGCGAGGAGAAGGAAATCTGGGCGATCGACTGGAAAACGCTCGAATACCACAAGGCCGACAAGCCCCGGTTCGCATCCGTGGACGCGTTGAAGGACATCGAAGACGTTCCGGAGCGCCTGCGCAGGTTGGTCAAATCCGACGACCGGGCCGGCCAGTTCCTCTGGAAGGTCTTCAGCGACTACGTGCTGTACGCCGCGGAGATGACGCCGCTGATCGCGGATCGGATGGTCGAGGTCGACCGCGCGATGAAGTGGGGCTACGCGCACAAGTTCGGCCCGTTCGAGTTGTTCGACGCACTCGGGTTCCAGGACGTTGTCTGCCGTTTACAGGAGGAAGGCCGCACACTGCCGCAGAGCGTGCAGGACATGGTGGCAGCGGGCGCGACTTCGCTCTACCGCCGTCCGGAAGGGCAGGCGCACACCGAGTACTTCGATTTCGGGAAGAGGGCCTATGCGAAGCTCGAGACCGCGCCGGGCACACTCTGCCTGTCCGACATCAAGCGCGCGAACGGCGTGGTGAAGCAGAACGCCGGCGCGTCGCTGGTGGATCTCGGCGACGGCGTGCTGTGCTGCGAGTTCCACAGCAAGATGAACTCGATCGGCGAAGACATCATCAGCATGCTCTACGCCGGGCTGGATGAACTGAACCGGAACTACGACGCGATGGTGATCGCCAACGAGGGTGAGAACTTCAGCGTCGGAGCGAACCTGGTCGGCATCCTGCTGGCGGCGCAAGAGGGCGAATGGGATGAGCTGAACGAGGCCGTCAACCGCTTGCAGCAGATCAACATGGCCCTGAAGTACGCTGCGAAGCCGGTGATTTCGGCGCCGTTCGGGCGGACTCTCGGCGGCGGGTGCGAGATCGCGATGCACACGATCCCGCAGGCCTCGGCCGAGCTGTACATGGGCCAGGTGGAACTGGGCGTTGGCCTGATTCCGGCGGGCGGCGGCTGCAAAGAACTGCTGGCGCGGCTGAAGGAAGCGCGCAAGGTGTTCGAGTTGATCGCGTTCGCGAAGGTTTCGATGAGCGCCGTGGAGGCGAAGAATTATGGCTTCCTGGACCCGAGTGTGCCGATCACGATGAACCCGGACCGGCTGATCGCCGATGCGAAGGCTCTGGCGCTCGCGGCGGCTCCGAACTATGTTCCCGGCGTGCCGCGGACTGACATCAAGGTGTGCGGCGATGCGACCTATGGACTGTTGAAACTCGGCGTTTGGAGCGCGCGGCAGGGCGAGTACATCACCGACCATGACGTTACGGTCGGCGAGAAACTGGCCTACGTTTTGGCGGGCGGCCACCTCGCGGGAGAGCACCTGGTATCCGAACAGTACCTGCTGGATCTGGAGCGCGAGGCATTCCTCAGCCTGTGCGGCACGGTGAAGACGCAGGAACGCATTGCGCACATTCTGAAGACCGGCAAGCCGTTGCGCAACTAAAGGGCGATTACGGCAGGGAAAAAGAAAAGGAGAAATCTTATGGAAGCCGTGATAATCGATTGTCTTCGCACCGCTATTGGAAAGGCTCCGAGAGGAACGCTCCGCTATACCCGGCCCGACGACCTGGCTGGTTTGGTCATCCAGTCATTGATGCAGAAGCACCCCCAGGTTCAGGGCGGGGAAGTGGATGACGTGATTATCGGGTGCGCGTTCCCCGAAGGGGAGGCCGGCATGAACATGGCCCGCGCGATTGCGCTCCGGGCCGGTCTGCCGAACACAGTGCCCGCCATAACTATCAACCGCTTCTGCTCCTCGGGCCTGCAGGCTATCGCCCTGGCGGCCGAGCGCATTCGCGGCGGTGGCGCCGAGATCATCGTGGCGGGCGGCACGGAGTCGATGAGCATGATTCCGATGGGCGGCAACAAGCTGGCGCCGAGTCCCTGGCTCGTCGATAACATGCCTGAGCTGTACATGGGCATGGGGCTCACCGCGGAATGTGTACGAAAGCAGTACGGCATCACGCGGGAAGATACCGACATGTTCGCGCTCGGAAGCCATCAGAAGGCGCTGGCGGCGCAGGCGGCCGGCAGGTTCGACGAAGAGATCGTTCCGCTGGAGGTGAAGCAGACCGTCATTAACGGGAAGCCCACGAACTCCACGTTCATCTTCGCCAGGGACGAAGGGCCGCGCGCGGACACCACGCTGGCCGCGCTCGCCAAGCTGAAGCCGGCTTTCCAGGCGGGCGGCATCGTGACGCCGGGGAACTCCTCGCAGACCAGCGACGGAGCGGCGGCCGCGATCGTCATGTCGGAGAAGAAGGCCGAGGAACTGGGCCTGAAGCCGATGGCGCGGTTTGTCAGCTTCGCGGTGGGAGGCGTGCCGCCGGAGATCATGGGCATCGGTCCGGTGGTGGCGATTCCCAAGGCGCTCAAGATGGCCGGCATCAAGCTCGAGGACATCGGCGTGATCGAGCTGAACGAAGCGTTCGCGGCGCAATCGCTCGCGGTGGTTCGCGAGGTAGGCATCGATCCCGAGAAAGTGAACGTCAACGGTGGCGCGATTGCGCTGGGCCACCCGCTGGGGTGCACCGGGGCGAAGCTGACCGCGACGCTCCTTCGCGAGATGAAGCGGCGCAATACGCAGTACGGCATGGTTTCGATGTGCATCGGCGGCGGGCAGGGCGCGGCCGGCATTTTCGAGAATTTGAATTAGACGTAAAGTCACGTAGCGGGCCGGGCATGCCCGGCC
>JAEZIJ010000068.1 GCA_023436715.1 Acidobacteriota bacterium | reverse complement strand
GTGCAGGAGATGGCGCTCGGCGAGCCGGATGTCAGCGGCCGCCGCCGCCCCGTCCCGACCGGCCACGAGTACACGGTCCGCGCCGATGTCGCCGTGCTGGCCCTGGGCTATGGGGCTGATCCACTGCTGGGCGAGACGACGCCCGATCTGGCGACACATAAGCACGGCCTGATCGTGATCGATCCGCAGACCGGCGCGACCAACCTGCCGGGCGTCTTTGCCGGGGGCGACGGCGTGCGCGGCCCGCATCTGGTGAGCTTTGCCAACCACGATGGGATCGTGGCCGCCCGCGCGATTCACGCCTACCTCACCGGCTCGCAGCCGTAACCCGGCTTGACCACACCCGCCCCTTCCGATGCTGGTCTGCCCGCGCAGACCAGCATTATTTTTAACGGCGGCGCGCTTCCCGCGAAGTGACAGTGCGCGTTGTCAGCCGTGAAATAAGCCACTAGGCGTTTGAGGCGCGAGTGTCTATAGTTGGAGTCATAGATATGTTAGCTCGCAAGCTCTAAATAGGACGTTTTTCAGCCGACAAGGACAAAGCGTATGAGCATTTTGTGGGAGTCCCGCTTCGCGTTGCGCACGCAGTGGGTTACCAGTTCATTGATTCGCGAACTTCTGAAACTTACGCAAAAGCCCGAAGTCATTTCTTTTGCGGGCGGCTTGCCCGCAGCCGAATACTTCCCCGTCGAGCGCTTTCAAGACGCCTGCCAGCGTGTGCTGGCCAATCAGGCGCATCAGGCACTCCAGTACAGCACCACCGAAGGTTACCCGCTCCTGCGCGAGTTTATAGCCGAGCGACTGTGTACTCATGGCGTCTGTGTCGGCCCGGAGAACGTGCTGATCACATCCGGCTCGCAGCAGGCGCTGAGTATGCTTGGCGCGCTCCTGATCAATCCCGGCGACCGGGTGCTGGTCGAGGAGCCGACTTACCTCGGCGCGCTGCAAGCTTTCAGCCTCTACCAGGCCAGCTATGTGGGCGTCCCGACCGACAGTGACGGCATCTGTACCGAGATGATGCCCGAAGCGCTGCGTCATGGCCCCAAATTTATGTATATCCTGCCGAACTTCCAGAACCCGGCGGGCGTGACGCTCAGCGCCGAGCGGCGGGTCGAGCTGACCCGGCTGGCGCATGAGTACGGCATTCCCATCGTCGAAGATGATCCCTATGGCGCGCTGCGCTTCGAGGGCGAGGATATACGCCCGCTGGTCGCCGTCGATGCGGAACTGACCGGCGGCGTTCACGAAGCCTACACCGGCAACGTGATCGTGCTGGGCACGTTCTCCAAAACGCTCGCCCCTGGCCTGCGCATCGCCTGGATCGTTGCGCCCCAGCAGGTGATCTCCAAGCTGACCCAGATCAAGCAGGGGCTGGACCTGCACACCAGTACCTTCAACCAGATGGTGATCTACGAGGCGGCCAAAGACGGTTTCATCGACGAGCACGTAGACCACCTGCGGCATGTCTATCGCCGGCGGCGGGACGCGATGCTAGCGGCCCTCGATCGCTATGCTCCCCCGGAGATGACGTGGACTCAGCCGCAGGGCGGGTTGTTCCTGTGGCTGCAACTGCCTGCGGGTGTATCCGAGCGGGCCGCGTTTGATCTGGCGATCGAGAAGAATGTCGCCTTTGTACCGGGCAGCGCCTTTTTCGCGACACCCGATTCCCCGCCCACAGCACGGCTCAACTTCTCGTGCATGGACGAGGATCGCATCGTTGAGGGTATCCGGCGGCTGTGCGGCGTGATTCAGGATATTCAAGCCAAGAGGAATGGAGACGCGCCCAGCCGGGCGGAGTAGCGTATGGACTGGATGAGTCAGTACGAGCCGAAGAAAGTATCCGCCGAAGAAGCGGTTAGTGTGCTCAAATCCGGCTATCGGATCTTCGTGACCGGTAACTGCTCCGTGCCGCAGATGGTGATGGAAGCGCTCAACCAGCGCGCCCTGGAGCTAACCAACCTCAAGCTGATCATGGTGCTGACCATCGGCAAAGCCGATTATGTCCGCCCAGAGCTGGCTCCGGACCATATCCGCGTGAACTCGCTGTTTATCAGCGAGAACATCCGTGAAGCGGTCAACGATGGGCGCGCAGACTTTACGCCGGTCTTTCTGTCCGAAATACCGTACCTGTTCAAGTCGGGCCGCCTGCCGCTGGACGTGGCCCTGATCCAGGTCACACCGCCGGATCGAAATGGATATTGTTCCTATGGCGTCGAAGTGGGCGTCACCAAGACGGCGGCTGACAGCGCCAAGATCGTGATCGCGGAAGTCAACCCCAACATGCCACGCACGCTGGGCGACAGCTTCATTCATGTCTCCAAACTCGACTATGTGGTCGAGGTGGATTACCGCCTGCCCGAAGTCTATATGGCGGATTCTTCCGACGAGCAGGAAGCGATTGCCAACCATCTGGCGGCGCTTATCCCCGACGGCGCGACGCTGCAAATGGGCATCGGCGGCATCCCCGATGCAGTTTTGAAGAAGCTGAATAACCACAAGCATCTGGGCGTGCATACCGAGCTGTTTTCCGACGGCGTGGTCGATCTGGTCGAGGCGGGCGTCATCAC
>JAEZIJ010000057.1 GCA_023436715.1 Acidobacteriota bacterium | reverse complement strand
TGCATGTCCATTCTGCCGGAGTGTTCGGCAGTTCACGGCAGCTCTGTGCAGCTCACACGTTTCGGTCACATTCTTAGTTGGCGCAACAGGTGCCACTTCAGTCATATTTTACGTGGCGCAATTCGGTGGCAAGCAGCATCACGGCGCTTGTTGTAAAATGAACGCTTAGGCCACCCTAGCTCAGTTGGTAGAGCGGCTGATTCGTAATCAGCAGGTCGCCGGTTCGATCCCGGCGGGTGGCTCCAGCATCCGCTTTCCTTTCCAATAGCTTACAAGGCAACCACGACGGCTTGGCTGCGGGTTTCGCCTTCTTGACAGCCAAATTGACATCCAAGCGATTGAGGATCGCATCCAGCTTCGCGCGGATCAGCCGCGTCGCCGTGTGGACCCCGCGCACTCCCACGGTGCGACAGGCTCAACACCCGCAGACTGCCCCAACTGATGCTCCCCATCTGCTTCCAGCTGTCGCCCGCCGCGTAGCGGGGAACCACCGTGCGTAACCGGCCTTCACCAGTCCCCGGCTCAGGATGTCCGCCACGAAGCGACCGTAGCCGTCTCCGTCCCCCTCGACCACCCGAACGGTCCGGTCGAGGGCTGCGTTCATGGTGAACCAGCGAGCCTCCAGACCGTATTCGTGGCTGCGACATCGCCCGGATTGGATGTTTGGCAGGTCTTGTCGGCGCGGCGTGAAGGCGAAGCGGCGAGATTTGAGCGGGGAAGATCCGTTTCCGGGTTGCGGCTGTAGAAGTGTTGGCATGAAGAAGCCTGCGAGTTAATCATCGAACCGCCAAACTGCAATATACGTTTGGAGGATAAAAACCAATGCTCATCGACGAGACAGAAATGGAAGACTACCGTGCCGCACTCAGGGAAACGGGGTGCTCTCAAGAGGACTTTGGACTTTGGGAACTTGTCGATCACCCTCAAACCGGCGAGGCAGAAGGTGTTTTCTGGGAGAACTGCACGATCATCGCGCTGTGTAGGAAGAACGGCACCGCACGCATGTACGATGCGGGAGGACACGGGACCAACTGGGTTGGCGACTTCGAGCACGATCTCCGAGTAGGCGCATTCGCTTCCGTGTCTCACCGAAGGGGTTCACCCCAACATCAGCGTTCATCTGAGTTTATCGGCGGCCCATCATCGTTGAGACTACGGGCCGCTGATGAACACTGATGAACGCGGACAGACGGCGTGGGCCGGCCCTACGCAGCCCGGCGTGCCAGGATCAAAACGGTCCGGATCGGCATCAGGAAATCTCCGCCCTGCTTTCTGATCCCAAGCGTCGGCAGCATCGCCGGCCCGGCTTCGCGCAGCAGCCGGTTGATCTCGGCCTCCGCCTGTGCGCCGGACGCCGCGATCTCGCACCAGCGCTTTACGGGAACGCCCTCGGGCCGCTCCGACCCGGACTCCAGCGCCTCGATCACCAGGTTTGCTTGCTCGAAAATGTCCCGCCAACGGTCCGCCGTATAACTGCGCACATGAGTGGGATCGTGGAGGAGCTCAACGCGGTGGTTGAACTCGTCGCATTCCTCGTCCTCGTGGCCTCTGAGGTCGATAACCGCGACTCTGCCCCCGGGTTTCGTAACGCGCGCCATCTCGCGAACAGCGGCATACACGTCCGTGAAATGATGCGGCGCCTGCCGGGATATCGCAAGATCAAACTCGCCGTCAGCAAGCGGCAGCGCCTCGGCGGGCGCCTCGTGGGTCTCCAGGCAGACTCCCTTCTCCTTCGCTGCGAGAGCCGCCGCTCGAAGCATATTGGGAGCCGGATCGACGGCGACAATTCTCGCCGCCTTCCCCGCGAACGACAGGCCAAAGTGGCCCGCCCCGCAGCCCACATCGCAGACGGAGCCAACCGCGGAGCCTTCCAGCAGTTCGTGCAGCCTGGCGATTGTCGGGCTGCTCCTGTGAATTTCGCTGGTCGCGTAATTGGAGGCGATCCGGTTGAAGCGGTCGCTGGCGCTTCCCATAGGCTCCATTATCACGCGAGCGCCTGTATCTTCGGCGAGCCCGCAATATGAAGCTGCAGGTTCGGTTCCCTCGCTACCAGGTCCAGCAGTTCACGGGTGATGCGGTCGTCTATTGCGACAGCGGAACTGATTACCACCGGGTAGCGGACAACCACCTCCAGACCCGAATCCACGAAGCGGATGCGCGCCTCCGGGCGTGGAGTATCGCCATGCAGGTTCAGGCTGGTGCGCGCGGCCGCGTACTGCCGCTCGATCACATCGCGGTAGTCGCGGTAAACGGATTCCACCGCCGCCAGCACCCTCTTCTCCGCCAATGCGTGATCGCAGTCCCGCGACAGCGTCAGCGATACCGTGCGCCACGCATAGTCGACTCCCGGCAGTTGCTTGAACATCGCCGTGGGCTGGAAGAAAACCGCATTGGGGAACACCACGATGCGCCCCGTCGCGCCCATCGCAGGGCCGCTCAATTCCATCAGATACATCCGGAAGAGTCCTATCTCGATCACCTCGCCGGTGACGCCGGAGACCGTGACCCGGTCCCCCACCCGCACGCCCCATCGCCCTGCCAGGAAGAAGTACGCGACCACCGACAGGATGATGCTCTGTGACGCGACCGCGATGCCGGCGGCCGAGAATCCGGCGAACGTCGCAAGAGAACCGAATTCAGTCACAACGCTCAGGGTCACGAACATCGCAATCATGCAACCGATCACAATTCGCCTGAGCAGAAGAAACTGGCGCCGCCGCCGGATGTCTTTCACGTAGCGCATCGTTGCCCGCCGCCAGACCTCGGAGAAGGCGAACAGCACCAGCACTGCCAGCCCCAGCATTCCCAGCCGCAGAAGCAGGTACCGCAGCGCGGTGGAGTGCTCTTCCCGGAGCTCGGTTCTCCACTGCACGAGGTTGGCATAGGCGCCTTCGAGCGACATGTTCTGCCTGCTCAAGGGGCCCGCCGCGCTCGTGAATTGCTTGAAGCGCAGCACCAGCCCGTCCAGCGCTTTCTTGTCGGACTTCAACTCGCCCACGGACTCTGTCTCTACGTCCTGCGCCAGATCTTCCGCGCGCCGGATCAGTTCCTGGAACGCCTTGCGCAGCGGGGTCCGCAGCTTCTCGTTCTCTTTGCGGAGGGCATCCGTCTGCTCCGCAAGAAGGCCAATCTGCCTTGCCTTTCGCGCGAGCGTGAAGATCTCCGTAGTAAGTCCGGCGATGCCGGCGGACTCGGGATGGAAATCCTGCGCGGCGGGGTGGAGCGTCGCTGCGTCGGCGCGCTTCGCCGTTTCCTGGATTTCCGGCACGGAACGCCGGAGGTCGTTGATCCTGGCGGACAGGCCGCCGCCGGGCGGTGCGCTCAGATAACCGAGGAAGCCGTGCAGCGAGTCACGCCTGGTTTTCGTCAGGTTGAACTGCGCGGTCACCAGATCGCGGCGCGAGATGAGCTCGGCGCGCAAGCGCTCGGGAGCCGCTTGTATGCGTCTGTTGAACTGGTCGATTTGCCGCTGAAGCTCCTCCAAGCGCTGGTCCGCCGCCGCTTCGATCTGCATGAGATTGCGGCTGCGGTCGTTCTCGGACTTTCCGCCGGCATTATTCAGATCCGGGTTGGCCGCCACCGCCAGCGCAAACTCGAATGCCAGCCGAACCGCCTGAATCGAACTCTGGCGCTGCGCATCGATGAACAACGCTTCCCGGGAGTTCGCCGGAGATTGCGTCAACGTAGACACATTGCGATGCCACGCGATGGTCTCGTCAAGGAACTTCAGCACGCCCTCCCCGTTCACCGGGGACTGCGCACGGGAATTGCGGGCGAGAACGAAGACAGAAACAACTACAGCCAAAACGAACGCAACGCTTCTCTTGGCGGTAGACGGAGCACAACCCGGCCACGGCATAGTTCCACATTGTCGCAGATCGGGAGTGGCCTCGCTATCAGATCTCGCGCACTACCTCGAATCCCATGAGCCGGCCCATCCGTTCGATTGCCTGCGTGTGGTCGCCGTAGAAAATCACCCTGTGCAGGCCCGCCGAAAAGTTCTGCAGCCACTTCTCGGCATCGCTCACCCGCGTTCTAATCTGCGTCCGGCATCCCCGGTCGCTGTCCACCGGTCCGGTCACCTCCGCCGTTGACACCAGCAACCGCGTCGGCCCTGTGAATCGCGCCACGGTAATCGTCTCGTTCCATGGCATGAGCACCTGAAGCACCGCACCCTCGTTCGTCTCGAGGGGGCGTGAATCACCTCATTCCGGCTGATGTCGAACGCCGGATCGGAAACAAAACCCGGCATCCCCGAGTAGGAAGTCACCAGCAGTTGGGTCGTCATTGAAGCGAGGTCGCCTTCGCACACGCCGTAGAGTCCTGCATCGTTGAACTTGGACCACGCGATGCACGGATATCCCGGCAGTGTGTTCGCGGCCAGCGTGCCGAAGCAGTCACGCCGTCGCGGATTTCCTTCGGCCTAGGCTCCACGACCCGCAGCGCCCCGCGATCGAACTCGTCCGCCTGCTTCTGCGCCTCTCGCTCGCTCACCGCGTCGAACGCATTTCGGAATTCCGGCCCGGTGATGAACTTGAACGCCGTGCCGAAATGCTTGCTGAATGCGTCAGCGGCTTGCTGGCGACCGGCCGGAGTCGCCGCGCCCACCAGCACCTTGCTCTTCCGCATGTGGTGTACCGTGCGGAACATCCGCATGTAGGGATCGAGGTCGCCGTAGCTCGACGTTGCGATCACATCGAGCTTCCTGCCGCTCTTGCGCAGCTCCGCTATCGAAGACCACGCGTGCGTTGCGTACGGACGCGAGAAGAACAATCCTGGAACCTGCAGCGAATCCACCAGCGCCCGCAGCGGCGGAACCGGCTGCGACACCGGCACCATCAGCACGCCGTCGATCTCGCCTCCGCCGCCAATTCCAGTGTATTTGTTCACTTGTGCTCATTCTTGTCCTTGACATCTGTAAATTCACATGGCACGATTCCGCTAATCTCGGTACTTGGGATTGCCTCTTTGGAGGATGGTGATATGGTTAGTGACCGAAACCTCACTTTTGCCGTAACTCTGCTGTCGTGCTCCTTATCTGCCACGCCGTTCGCGCTCAGCGGAGACCAGCAAACTGCGCCAACACCCTACGGTTCTCGCGTGGAAGATGCCACTGCCCTGCCTGCCGAACCTGCTACTGCATTTGACCGCGCCGTGCGAGAAGCCAGGTCCCGGTTCTTTAACGACCGCTACGGCACGCGCTTGGAGGACATGCCCATCGATGCTCCTCCACCAATGATTTTTCTGGACACGCTCGATCCCCCTCCCGCATTTCCGTTCGGGAAGGATCCAGTTGTCGTGCTTGGCAAGATCGTTGACCGCCAGTCCGATCTCTCCCAAGATCGGACGACGGTCTACACACTCTACAAGGTGATGATCGAGCAGATGCTGGTATGCCCGGCTGCGTGCGTCGCCGCCCCCATTAGTAACACGATCACGCTAGTCATGGAGGGTGGGGCAGTAAAGCTCCCCACGGGCAGAGTTTTGCGGACTGTGGTTTCAGGCGCATATCATCCAATACCCGGAAATCGTTATGTGATCTTTCTTCATCCCCGGCGTGACCTTGACGCCTTCGGTGTCAGCAAGCTTTGGTTGATTCAGGATGGTCGCTCTGCGGCAGTATTTAGCGAGGATAAGCCCCGCAGCGAGTTCATTGGACTTGACGAGACGCGGTTCCTCGAGCTCCTGAAAGTCTCTGCCAGGAATGCTGGCCTGAGCGTTGCGAAATGATGCACGAGGCTGAGTCACAACTGAAAGTGAGGCCACCAGCGCCCCCTACTATCTGCTCGTCAACTAGAGCAGCTTCCGCTGGATCTGCAGCTCCCGCGCCAAAGCATGAATTTTCACAGTCGCGGCTCGGTTTCATACAGTTTCCGAGCCGCGACCGCAGGGAGCGGTTTCTGCGGAGCAATGTTATCGTTCATTGAGGTGCATGCATGTCTTCACGCCGAAACTTCCTCACCGGTTCCCTGGCTCTCGCCGCCTCTCTGCCCGCGCACGCTGCGCCCGACCCCGCCGCCCCGCGTACCGATCGCGTCTCCCTCAATGGAGACTGGCAGTTCCGTCTCGACGCAGACCCGAACTGGAAAGTCGTGTCCGTTCCGCACACCTGGCAGATCGAGGCCCCCTCAGCCGGCTATTACGGCGTTGCCTGGTATCAGCGCACGTTCGAGGCTCCTAAAGACTGGGCCGCCTCCGCCGTCCGCACCGAGTTCGAGGCCGTATTCCATTCCGCCACGGTGTGGGTCAACGATCAGCCCGCGGGCGAGCACCTCCGCAAAGGCTACACCGCCTTCACGCTCGACATCACACGCCTGCTCCGTTTCGGTGAAACCAACACGCTGCGCGTCCGCGCCGAAAACACTTTCGACGACCGCATGCTCCCCCGCGGCCGCTCCAGCGACTGGACCCACGATGGCGGCATCTACCGCCCCGTCAGCCTGCTCATCACTCCGAAGGTCTTCATCGAACGCGTGGAGATCGACGCCGATCCAGACCTGGCCCGCAATCGCGCCGAACTGCGCGTCCGCGCGCTTGTCCGCAGCACCGGCACGCACTCCGCCGAAGGCACACTCGACATCCGAGCCGTAGACGAAACCACCGGCCTCACGGCCACGAACCGCACAGCCCGCTACGCGATCAAGCCCAACGACTCCGCCTGGGTCGTCGTTCCGCCCGCCGCAATCGACCAGCCCCGCCTCTGGCACTTCGACCATCCGCACCTCTACCGCCTTCACGCCCGCCTCTCCTCGGGCCACGAGTGCAGCGAAACCTTCGGCATCCGCAAAATCGAAACGCGTGACGGCGGCTTCTACCTCAACGGAGAGCGAGTCCGCCTCATGGGAGTCGAGCGCATGGCCGGCAGCAACCCGGAGTTCGGCATGGCCGAGCCGGCCTCATGGATCGATCACGACCATGCCGACATGAAGAACCTCAACTGCGTCTACACGCGCGTGCACTGGCAGCAGGACCGCCGCGTGCTCGACTACTGCGACCGCCACGGCATCCTCATCCAGACCGAAGTCCCCACCTGGGGCGGCGATACCTTCAAGGGCATGGACCGCGAACCCTCCGGCGTCATCATGCAGAACGCCCTCGAACAGCTTCGCGAAATGATCGAGCGCGACCGCAATCATCCCTCGGTGTTTTCCTGGGGCGTCTGCAACGAAATCGGCGGGCAGAACCCGCCGGCCTACGCGTTCGCCAAACGCATGTACGAAGAGGCCAAGCGCCTCGACCCGAAGCGTCTGGTCACATACGCCTCGAACTCGCTCCAGAAGACGCCGGAAAAGGACGCCGCCGGCCTGATGGATTACATCATGTGGAACGAGTATTACGAGAGCTGGTACGGCGGCACTCCGGCCGACCTCGCGCGCAACCTCGACGAACTCCACCGCGCCTTCCCCGGCAAGGCCATCGTGATCTCCGAGTACGGCTACTGCGCCTGCACGGCCAGCCGTCCCGAAGGCGACACCCGCAGAATCGAAGTCCTCGAACAGCACGACCGCGTCTTCCGCGATCGGCCCTTCGTCGCCGGCCTTATTTTCTTCTGCTACAACGACTACCGAACGCACATCGGAGACAAAGGCACGGGTGTCATGAAGCAGCGCGTTCACGGAGTTGTCGATCTCTATGGCGCCCGAAAGCCCTCCTATGAAGTGCTGCGCCGCGAATCGAGCCCCGTGGCATCGCTGGACCTGAACGGCGCGGCCATGACCGCAACCGTGACCACCCGCGAAGCCGTGCCCGCCTACAGGCTCTCCGGCTACACGCTCCGCGCCGTGCTCTACGGACCTGGCGATATCCCGCTCGAGCGCATCGAAGCCCCGCTCCCCAGCCTCGCGCCCGGCGCCCGCGCAACCGTGCCTCTCAAATTCAGCGAAAAATCCCCCGTGCGCATCGTGATCGACGTCCTGCGCCCTAACGGCTTCTCCGCCCTCACGCACGTCTGGAACCCCTGATAGCATACGTAGGATGCTTCAACAGGACCCGGCACTCGCAGAGCGCGGCAGCGCGCTATTCGTTTATCTCACCTCGATCGTCGCCGCCACTTCCGGCCTGCTGTTCGGCTTCGACATCGCCGTGATCAACGGCGCCATCATCTTCCTCCGCGAACAGTTCGGGCTCACCGAGTTCCAGACCGAATTCGCCGCCGGCAGTTTGCTGATCGGATGCGTCTTCGGAGCCAGTATCGCCGGATGGCTCAGCGACCGCTTCGGACGCCGCCGCATCCTCATAGTGTCCGCTCTCCTGTTCGCCGGCTCCGCCCTTGGCGCCGCACTGCCGCGGAATCTCACCGAGTTCACCGCCGCCCGGTTCCTCGGCGGCATTGCGGTTGGGATGGCTTCGCTGCTCGCGCCGCTCTACATCGCCGAGGTGTCGCCCGCGCGCATCCGAGGACGCCTGGTCGCCCTCAACCAGATGGCCATTGTCACCGGCATCCTGCTCGCCTACTTCATCAACTGGCTGCTCTCCTACGCGGGTCCGAACGGCTGGCGCTGGATGTTCGCTTCCGCCGCCGTCCCGGCGCTCGGGTTCTTCATCGCGCTTTTCTTCGTCCCTGAGAGCCCGCGCTGGCTCACTGAACGCGGCTATGAATCGGACGCCCTGCGCGTCCTCAGCCGGGTTAACGGCCGCGGCCGGGCGCTGATCGAGTTGGCGGAAATCAAGGATGCAATCTCCGAAGAAACCGGCTCCATCCGCGATTTGTTACAGCCCGGATTCCGCCGCGCGCTGCTCATCGCAGTCGCGCTAGCCGTTCTTCAACAGGTGACCGGCATCAACACCGTCCTCTTCTACGGATCGGTCATCTTCAAGGAACAGGTGGGCGGCCAGACCGCGAGTTCCGCCATCGGAGCCAACGTCGTCATCGGCGTCATCAACTTCCTCGCAACGATCGTTGCGGTCTGGATCATCGACCGCCTCGGGCGCAAGCCCCTGCTGATGATTTCCGCGGCCACACTCGCCCTCGGCCAGTTCGCGCTTGGCGCGGCATTCCTCATCCAGCCGCCGCCCGCTATCCTCGTGCTTGCGGTCATGGTCTGCTGCGTGGCGGGCTTCGCCGTCGGAATCGGACCGGGGGTCTGGGTGGTGCTCGCGGAGATTTTTCCCACCCGTGTGCGCGGTCGCGCCATGTCCATCGCGACCATCAGCCTCTGGGTGTCCTGCGTCGCGCTCACGATGACATTCCTCTCGCTCGCCTCCGCCATCACTCCCACCGGCGCGTTCTGGCTCTACGGCGTTATGTGCGTGACCATGTTCCTCATCGTGTGGCTCGCAACGCCGGAGACAAAGGGCAAGACGCTCGAGGAGATTGAGAAGCTCTGGAGGCGGCCCACTCCAGCGACGCGAGGAATGCGTCGATAAAGCCCGACTTCGCCATCGATTTCAAGTCGTGGCCGAGCGTGAAGTGTACCACCCGGCTCTTGCCGAACGGCACCGACCACAGCACCGGCTCGTCCTTGCCCGTGCCACCGATCGCCGGATCGTCGAACGCCGTAGCTATGACGTGCGCCGTGGGCTTCAGCGCCATCTTGTGGTACAACTCGTCGTCGGCTTCGAACTCCGCCGGCAGCGCCCGCCCGATCGGATGCTCGCGGTCCACCACCCTTACTTGAAACACGTGCCGCTTCGCGTGCCCGATTTCCGCCGGCGCCCACGTCATGCCCATCATCTCCGGGTACGCCGGCCACGGTTCCACCAGTTTCCACTTGCCGCCCTGCAACTCGGTACCGATCAACGGCCCGTACGAAACCCCGTGCACCGCCACCATTCCCTTCCCCGCCCGGAGAAAATCCTCGACGGCTTTTTCCGCCGTGGCGCCCCAGCGCGGGCCGTTGTAGTTCAGGACCAGGACGTCATACCCCGCGAGCATCGAGGGGGTCAGGGTCTCGGGTTTCTCGCAGACCTCGGCCGTAAAGTGGCCCGTTTTGGTGACAATTTGGCGCAGATAAGGCGTCGAAATGCGCCAATCGTGGTACTGTACATCGCTCTCTCCGGTCAGAAACAGCACCATCAGTCCCGCCAATAGGATCGTCATGGCATACCATTGAATAGCAGGTTACGTGCATGTGTCCAGCCATCGTCGCCGGCTTTCGCGCAGAATTTCTCGATTTCGACCGCGGCATCCGCGTCGGCAATCTCGAAGAGCACGAGCGCATCACCCGTATCCTCAAGGCGGCGCTGGAGATGCGCTACGAACAGGGGTTCGTGACGGAGCGCTGGGGCCGCGGCGTCTACTGGAAGTGGATCGGATTCCTCACCCGGGCCAACCGCGGCGCCAAGCCGCTTTCGAGCAACGTCAGCTTCGGCTGCTCGAAGTTCTTCATAACAATCGACCAGGACGCCCGCATCTTTCAGTGCGGGTTGCAGATCGAGCGCGGCTACCTCAAGGCCGCGCGGGACTCGCAACCCTTTCGGCTCAAAAGAGATTGGGACTGGCACCGGCTGCTTTCCGCCCTCAAGCCGCGCGGTCCCATGGACGAACAGCTTCGACGGCTTCTCGACGAAGGCTTCTCAATACACGCCGGCGCCTGGGGCGGCGAGTCCTGGGACTACAAGGGCTCCGATTACCCGGGTGCGTCAAAGTTCCGGCGGCAACTCGAAGCCGCCGCGCCGGACCACTGGGCCGGATTCCAGCTTTTCTTCCCGATGGCCGAGGAAGAGGTTCGAGGCGCCGCGGGACTCGACTTGGTCGAGTCCATGCTGGCCATATTCGATGAGGTGGCGCCCGTGATGAACCTCTGCATGCAAGTTCCGGTTCCGATCGGGGAGAGTTCGGCACGTCCGCAGTTCGTTGAACCCCGCCCTTAACTATCAAGAAATTCTTCCTGATTACCAAGAAATTTAACTGCGTTACCTATACAACGGACTAAAGAGTCCGATATACTAATTTTCTAAGCAGGTGGACTGGAGGCGATCCGATGGAAGCGAAAGCGGTCCCGGAACCGACCCTGCGCCGGTTGCCCTCATATTATATTCATATTAAAGGGCTTATCGGAAAAAACGGCGATTCTATCGCGTGTACGGATCTCGCTAAAGCGCTCGGCTTGGATGCCAGCCAAATCAGGAAAGATTTAGAGATTATCGGGATCGCCGGCAAGCCCCGCGTCGGACACAACCTCCACAACCTCATACAGTCGCTTGAGAAGTTCCTCGGCTGCTACGAACCGAAACCCGCCCTGCTGGCCGGCGCGGGCCCACTCGGCCGGGCTCTGCTCAACTTTGAAGAGGGCCGGCAACTCGGGATGCGGATCCTGGGAGTGTTCGATGCCGATGAGCACCGCATTGGGCGCGAAGCCGAGGGGATGGAGATCATGCCGCTCGGGTTCCTGCCCGATCTCGCCAGGACGTTGAAGGCCCGCATCGGAATCGTGACGCTCGCGGCCAGGTACGCGCAGCACGCGGCCGATTTGATGGTAAAGGGCGGCATCCGGGCGATCTGGAATCTCAGCCCGGTTACGCTTGGGGTTCCCGCGGGCGTGATCGTTGAGAACCAAAATCTCTTTTTCTCCCTGGCCACGCTATCTGCAAGAGTGGCCGGGGTTTGTGCCGACGGCTCATTGCGGAGCGAAAGGAAACCGACGTGAACGAATCCGGAACTGCCGAACTGATCGAAACCTTCCTCGGCAGCACCCAGGTGTTTTCCCGGGCGCTGACCAACGTACTCGAAGAGGAAGTGCTCCAAGAAGCGGCCGAAGTGCAGCTCACCTCCACTCAGGTGGCGGCGCTGAGGCTGATCGATCACTCCGACGCGACGACGCTCAGCGATCTGGCGACGATGCTCGACGTGAGCAACGCCGCAGCCAGCAAAATGGTGGACCGCCTGGAGCGGCGCAGCCTGATCTCGCGCCGGCAAGGCATGGAAGATCGCCGCGAAACCGTGCTTTCGGTGACCGACCTGGGGCGCCGCCTCCTGGAGCGGTACGAGAACCTGAAGACCGACATGCTGGCGCGCACCTTCCGCGAGTTCCCGCCCGATGAACTCCGGCGGGCGGCCAGCCTGCTCTCCCGGCTTTCGGCAACGATCCTGAACCAAAGCCGGAATCCGGACGAGACCTGCCATCAGTGCTACATGTACGCCCGCGAGAAGTGTGTCGCGAAGGGCGCCGTGCGGACAGGCTGCCGCAACCTTCGCCGCATCCGTTCAGAAAGGCGGGCGTAGGGGAACCCGGAAATGGCAACCGTTCTCACAAGGATCGACGCGCCTGCCGAGGAGTCGCTGGACGGCCTCAACATCGAAAACTGCTACCAGTGCGGAAAATGCACGGCAGGGTGTCCGATGGCGGAGCGCATGGATTTGGCGCCCAACCAGATCGTAAGACTCGTACAGCTTGGGCAGACCGCGAAGGCGACCGCCTCGGATGCGGTTTGGACCTGTATCTCGTGCCAGACGTGCAGCACACGGTGTCCCAAGTCGGTTGAAATCGCGGGGTTGATGGACCGCCTGCGCCAGCTTTCGGTGGAGAGCGCCACCACGTCGCCGGCGCAGCAGCGCACAGTGCTGTTCCAGAAGGCGTTTCTACGCAACATCCGGCGAAACGGCCGCCTGAACGAACTGGAGCTTATCGGCACGTTCAAGACTTCCGCGTTCCTGAACGACCTGGAAATCCCCTTCCTTTTTAAAGGTGCGGGGCTGGCGCCCAGGATGAGGGCGCGCGGCAAACTGAAGCTCAACGGCGCGCGGGTGAGGGACCGCGAAGTGGTGGATCGCATTTTCGAAAGGTGCATGGGACGATGATGGAGATCGGCTACTATCCCGGCTGCGCCCTGCACGGCACTTCGAACGACTACGAGGCCTCGGTGCGGGCGTGCCTGGCGGCCCTCAAAGTCAGGCTCCGGGAATTGGACGACTGGATCTGCTGCGGCGCCACCGCGGCGCACTCGCTCAATCATGAACTCTCGGTGGCCCTCCCCGCCCGCAATCTGGCGTTGGCCCGGCAGAGCGGCCTGGAGGACCTGCTGGCGCCGTGCCCGATGTGCTCCATGGAGCTGATCAAGGCCGAACGCACGCTCCGCGGCGACGCGGTGTGCCGGAAGCGCATCTCCGAGGTGATCGAGCTCGGGCTCGAGGGCACGACCTCGGTTCTGAACCTGATTGAGGTCTTCCAGAAGGCCGGCCTCGACCGCATCAAGGCGGCCGTGACCCGCCCACTCGAGCACATCCAGGCGGCGTGCTACTACGGCTGCCTGCTCACGCGGCCGGCCGACGTGGTTCGCTTCGACGATTGCGAACATCCCTCATCGATGGAGAGCATTCTCTCGGTGCTGGGCGCCAAGAGCGTGGAGTGGAACTACAAGACCGAGTGCTGCGGCGGCGGCATGACCATGGCGAACGAGGACACGGTGCTGGACCTCTCGCACAAGATATTGACCAACGCCCGAGCCCACGGAGCGAACTGCATCGTAGTTGCGTGCCCGATGTGCCACGTGAACCTCGACATGAAGCAGGAGGACATCGAGCGGCGCTATTCGGTGCGGCACCAGATGATGATCTACTACCTGTCCGATCTTGTCGGCATGGCTATCGGTTTGGAGGAGGAAGCCCTCGGTATCGACCGGCACTTCGTGTACCAGGGCTGACATCATGTCGCGAGTCGGCGTATTTACGTGCTGGTGCGGCGAGAACATCGCCCGCACCGTGGATGTCGAAAAAGTAGCGGAGCAGGTGGGCCACCTGCCGGGCGTGCAGGTCTCGGTCCATTGCCGGTACATGTGTTCGGACCCGGGCCAGGCGCTGCTGCGGGAAAAGATCGAATCGGAAAACCTGGACCGTATCGTGGTGGCGTCCTGCTCGCCACACATGCACCTGAAAACGTTCCGGCGGGCCGCGGCGGCAGCGGGCGTAAACCCTTACCAGGTGGAGATGGCCAACATCCGCGAGCACTGCTCGTGGGTACACCACGACAGGGAACAGGCGACGGCCAAAGCGGCGGACCTGATTCGCGCGGCAGTGGCCAAGGTGCGATGGAACACGGCGCTCGATCCGATCCGCGTTCCGGTGACGCGGCGGGCGCTGGTGATCGGCGGAGGCGTTGCGGGAATCCAGGCGGCGCTCGACATAGCGGACGCCGGCTACGAAGTGGTGGTGGTGGAGCGCGAACCGTCGATCGGCGGCAAGATGGCCGGCCTCTCGGAGACGTTCCCCACGCTCGACTGCTCGCAGTGCATCCTCACACCGCGCATGGTGGAAGTGGGGCAGCACCCGCGCATCCGGCTGCACACGTGGTCGGAAGTCGAGGACGTCAGCGGCTTTATCGGGAACTTCACGGTTTCGATCCGCAAGAAGGCGCGCTACATCGATCTCGACAAGTGCACAGGGTGCGGCGAGTGCTGGAACTGCTGCCCCATCAAGAAGAACCCGAGCGAGTTCGACTACGGGCTCGGAAACCGTCCGGCGATTTACATCCCCTTCCCGCAGGCGGTTCCGGCGCGGCCGGTCATCGACAAGAACGTCTGCACGAAGCTGAAGAAGGGCGGCTGCGGGCTGTGCGAGCGGAAGTGCCAGGCGGGCGCGATCAACTACAAGGACGAGGACTGCATCATTCGCGAGGAAGTGGGCGCGATCGTGGTCGCGACGGGGTTCCAGCTTTACAAGATCGGCAAGGAACAGGAGAACCCGCGGCTCTCCGGATACGGCGAGTACGGATACGGGCAATACAAGGACGTGATCGATTCGCTGCAGTTCGAGCGGCTGGTCTCGGCCTCGGGCCCCACCGGTGGACGCATCGCGAGGCCGTCGGACGGCGCGGAGCCGCGCAACGTGGTCCTTATCAGTTGCGTGGGTTCCCGCGACGACGCGAAGGGCCTCACTTACTGCTCGAAGATCTGCTGCATGTACACGGCCAAGCACGCCATGCTTTACAAGCACAAAGTGCATGACGGGCAGGCGCACGTGTTCTACATGGACGTGCGGGCGGGCGGGAAGAACTACGACGAGTTCGTGCGCCGCGCGGTGGAGCAGGACGGCGCGCGTTACTACCGCGGCCGTGTGTCGAAGATCACGGAAGAGAACGGGAAGCTGATCGTGCGGGGCGCGGACACGCTGGCCGGCATTCCGGTTACGATCGAGGCCGACCTCGTGGTTCTGGCATCGGCGATGCTGCCCGCGCGCGGCGCGCAGGACCTGGCGCGGAAATTGAACGTCGGCTTCGACGAGTTCGGTTTCCTGCTGGAGTCGCATCCGAAACTGCGGCCGGTGGAGACGAACGCGGCAGGCGTGTTGATCTGCGGGGCGTGCCAGGGGCCGAAGGATATTCCCGAATCGGTAGCGCAGGCCTCGGCGGCGGCGAGCAAGGTGCTGGTGATGTTCGGCCGCGACGAGTTGAGCCGCGAACCTGAAGTGGCCCGCATCGATGAGGCAAACTGCGCCGCGTGTTTCGCCTGCGAGCGCGCGTGTCCGTACCACGCCATTGAGCGGGCGGAGGTGCGCACGCCGAAAGGAGCATTCGTGAAGCGCACGGCGCGCGTGAATCCGGGGCTGTGCATGGGGTGCGGGACCTGCGTTGCCGTGTGCCCGTCCAAGAGCGCGGACCTTGCGGGTTTCAGCGAGCAGCAGATTTATTCTGCGGTGGAGGCACTGGTTTGAGGAACGCCGGAGATTTTGCCGTTGACGGCTGGACCGCTCCCTTGCGGTCGCGGCTCGGAAACGGCGTGAAAGGACTCGGGGAGGCGCTGGCTTGAACCCGACCGCTGAATTCGAACCGAAGATTGTCGCGTACGTGTGCAACTGGTGTACGTACCTGGGGGCCGACCTTGCCGGGACGAACCGGCTCGAGTATCCGGCGAACGTGCGGATCGTGCGCCTGCCCTGCACCGGACGCATCGACTTCAACCTGATCGTGAAAGCCTTCGAGATGGGCGCGGACGCGGTGCTGGTCTCGGGCTGCCACCCCGGCGACTGCCATTACACAAGCGGCAATTACCACGCGCGGCGGCGCTGGATTCTTTTCCGCCGTTTGCTCGAAACGCTGGGCATCGAAATGGAACGCATTCATTTCACCTGGATCTCGGCGGCGGAAGGCCGCAAGTTCCAGCAGGTGATATCGGAGATTACGGCGAAAACGCGCGAACTTGGCCCATACACGGCATATCGCGAGTTGTGCGAGGCGCCACAATGATCGCGGAACTGCGTGAGAACTGCCGCCGGCTGCTCGAGGACGGTACCGTGCAGGCGGTGATCGGATGGGGCGCGAACGGGTACCCCGTGCTGGTTACGGCGACCGATGACGTCGAGCGGCTGGATTGGAACGACCGCTGCTTCTCGAACCTGACGGTTTATCTGAAGCGGAAAGAAGTGCGCGATCTCGGCAGGCCCGCGATTTTTCTGAAGCCGTGCGACGAGCGGGCGCTCGTGGTGCTGGAGCAGGAATCGCAGGTCGAGCGCGGCGCGATTCAGGAGATTTTCGTGCCGTGCGAGGGATTGGGCGCCGCCAAGTGCGCGAAGTGCGACAAGGCGGCGAAGGGCGGCGGCGCTCCGGCCGAAGACCCTCTCGACGCGCTGCTCGCGAAAACGCCCGCCGAGCGCATGGCGTTCTGGAAGGCCGAGTTCAGCCGCTGCACGAAATGCTATGCGTGCCGGCAGGTCTGCCCGCTGTGTTACTGCAAGCGGTGCGTCGCGGACAAGAACCGCCCCACGGTGATCGATACGTCGGCCACGCTGAAAGGGAACTTCGCGTGGCACATCACGCGGGCGTTTCATCTGGCGGCGAGGTGCGCCGGCTGTGGCGAATGCACGCGGGTTTGCCCGGCGGGAATCGACCTGAGCCTTCTCAACCGAACGCTGGCGCGCGCGGCTGAGGAGGAATTCGGCTATCGCGCCGGAGTGGATCGCGATGCGCCTCCGCTGATCGGCAGGTTCAACGTGGGGGACAAGGAGGACTTCATACGATGACGCGTCCCCTGTCTCATAGGGAGCGGGCCGGGCATGCCCGGCC
>JAEZIJ010000043.1 GCA_023436715.1 Acidobacteriota bacterium | reverse complement strand
CTGTGGAGATGCAGCGTTCGTACAAGCCCCAGGCGTCTTCACAAAGAGAATCCATAGCTGAAACATAAAGCATCCTTGATGTTTCAGAAAGACTTATTTAAGTGGCATTGGGCGGTTTCGCCTGCCTGGAGCTGATAGAAGCGTCGCTCGGTCTCGCCGGCCAAGAAGCGGCCGTGTGACAGCCGTCTCCAAGAGAGCTCTTCTGCACTGCAGGCGGAACCGGCAGGCGAAACCGCCTGCCCCACTTCTTCTTGCTGCATGCGCTCGTTCAGGCGGCGGTTTCGGCGTCGGCCATCTTCGTCCGGCTGCGCTTGCGGCCGTTGCGGTGTTGACCCTCTGTAAACTGTGCCTCTTCGGTTGAGCCCTTGAGCGCGGTGGTGGACGCCTCGCCCCCGGCGATCGTCTGCGCGATCTCGTCGAAGTAGCCCGTACCGACGAACGCCTGGTGCCGGACGGCGCCGTACCCGCCATCAACCCGCTGGAACTCCCGCTCCTGAAGCTCGGAATAGGCCGTCATGCCGGTCCGCGCGTATTCCTGCGCAAGCTCGAACATGCTGAGGTTCAGGGCATGGAAGCCCGCCAGCGTGACGAACTGGAACTTATAGCCCATGGCGGCCAGCTCGCGCTGGAACTTCGCGATAGTCGCCTCGTCCAGCTTCCCGTTCCAATGAAAGGACGGGGAGCAGTTGTACGCCAGCAACTTGCCCGGGTACTGCTGGTGAATCGACTCGGCGAAGCGCTTGGCTTCCATCAGGTTCGGCTCGGAAGTCTCGCACCAGAGCATGTCGGCGATGGGCGCGTAGGCCAGGCCTCGCGCGATGGCCGCGTCCAGCCCGCCCCGGAAACCGAAGAACCCCTCGCTCGTGCGCTCGCCGGTCAGAAACGGCTTGTCGCGCGGGTCGATGTCGCTGAGCAGCAACCCGGCGCTGTTGGCATCGGTCCGGGCGATCAGGACCGTGGGCACGCCGCAAAGGTCGGCGGCCAACCGCGCGGCGGTCAGCTTCTGTTCGAACTCACGGATGGGCACGACCACCTTGCCGCCCATGTGCCCGCACTTCTTCGCGGACGCAAGCTGGTCTTCGTAGTGGACGGCGGACGCCCCGGCCTCGATCATGGCTTTCATCAGCTCGAAGGCGTTCAGGTTGCCGCCGAAGCCGGCCTCGGCGTCCGCGATAATCGGGGCCAGCCAGTGGATGCCGTTCTTGCCCGCCGCGTGCTGGATCTGGTCCGCGCGCAGGAAAGCGTTGTTGATGCCCCGGACCAGCGCCGGCACGGAGTTGACCGGGTAGAGGCTCTGGTCGGGGTACATTTGGCCGCCGAGGTTCGCGTCGCCGGCCACCTGCCAGCCGCTGAGGTAAATGGCCTTGAGGCCTGCCTGCACCTGCTGGACGGCCTGGTTGCCCGTCAGCGCCCCGAGAGCCGGAATGTAGGGTTCCGAATGGAGGAGGTTCCACAGCCGCTCGGCCCCGCGCCGTGCCAGCGTGTATTCAATAGAAATGGAACCGCGCAGGCGGACCACCTCCTTCGCAGTGTACGCTCGGTGTATCCCCTTCCAGCGGGGATCGTTTTCCCAGGCCCATCGGACGCTCTCCACGGCGGACTGATTGGACATCATGGTCTCTTCTCCCTTGAGTGAGTTTTGCGGGACGCATGCCCCTAAACCATGAGATGCGCGGCGCGGGAGAGTACTACATCGGCCGGGGCGGATCGGACGACTGGTCCGTTTCGGCCCACTCGCCTTCTCCGTCCGAAAGCGCTCGGGTTTAACATGAGGATAACGAGGGGAACAAAAATGCTCAACGTTCAAGCGGAACAGGTTCGAATTGTGGGTCCGCTCACGGATGCCTACAAGACCATTCTGACCGAAGATGCCGTGCGGTTCCTGGCCAAACTATCAAACACGTTCGAAGGTCGCCGGCGGGAGCTTCTCGACGTGCGCCGGCGGCGGCAGGAAGCGATCGACCGCGGCCAGATGCCCGATTTCCTTGGTGAAGCCGAAGGCATCCGCAAGGCCCAGTGGACCGTGGCCCCAATCCCTCCCGACCTCCAGGACCGCCGTGTCGAGATCACCGGACCGGTGGAACGGAAGATGATCATCAACGCCCTGAACTCCGGCGCGAGTGTGTTCATGGCGGATTTCGAAGACTCGAACTCGCCCACGTGGCAGAACAACGTCGAAGGCCAGATCAACCTGCGCGACGCCGTGAACAGAACAATCGCGTTCACCAGCCCGGAGGGGAAGAGCTACAAACTGGCCCCGAAAACGGCCGTGCTCATGGTCCGGCCCCGGGGCTGGCACCTCGACGAGAAACACTTCCTTGTGGACGGCAAGCCGATCGCCGGCGGGCTGTTCGACTTCGGCCTGTACCTGTTTCACAACGCGAAGAACCTCATGAAAAACGGAACCGGGCCGTACTTCTACCTCCCGAAGCTGGAGAGTCATTTGGAAGCGCGGCTCTGGAACGACGTGTTCGTCTCCGCGCAGGAGGAGTTGGGCATACCCCGCGGCACGATCCGGGCTACCGTGCTGATCGAGACGATACTGGGCGCGTTCGAGATGGACGAGATCCTCTACGAACTCCGCGAACACTCCGCCGGGCTCAACTGCGGCCGATGGGATTACATCTTCAGCTTCATCAAGAAGTTCAGAAACCGGCCGGACTTCGTGCTGCCGAACCGCGCCGAAGTCACCATGGACCGGCACTTCCTGAACTCCTATGTGCTGTTACTGATCGAGACCTGCCACCGGCGGAGGATCCACGCCATGGGCGGCATGGCGGCGCAGATCCCGATCAAGGACAACCCGGAAGCGAACGAGAAGGCGCTCGACAAGGTGCGCGCCGACAAGATGCGCGAGGTGACGCTCGGCCATGACGGAACGTGGGTGGCGCATCCGGGGCTCGTGCCGGTCGCGAAGGAGATCTTCGACGCCCACATGAAGACGCCGAATCAGATCGGGAAGCGGCCCGGCGCCAGCATCACCGCGAAGGACCTGCTGAAGGTTCCCGAAGGCACGATCACGGAAGCCGGGTTGCGCTGGAACATCGACGTGGGCATCCAGTATCTCGAGGCGTGGCTCCGCGGGAACGGCTGCGTCCCGATCTACAACCTTATGGAGGACGCCGCGACGGCCGAGATCTGCCGCGCGCAGGTTTGGCAGTGGGTCAGGCACAAGGCAAAGATGGACGATGGCCGTCCGGTGACGGCGGAGCTCGTCAAGCAGACGATTGCCTCGGTGGCGGACAGCCTGCGCGACAAGATCGGCGGCCCGCAACTGGCGCGCGCGGCGCGGCTTTACGAGGAGATGATGACCAGCGCCGAATTCCCCGAGTTCCTGACGCTGGTGGCTTACCGGAACCTCGACTAGTGTCCTGATTCGCCGCGACCACACTTCCCGCACGGGCCGCGCCGGCGGTAATAGTAGGCCAACGTCGCCACCGCAAGCGCTACGCCCCAAACAGGGAACAGCAAGATGGGGCCGACCACGAAGGTTATTGCCCCGGTGATTCCTATGCCCTCTGCCCCACCGGTCGCCAACCTGGCGACCATCTGGGCTAAGCCGGACCAAATCACGATGCCACCCACCACCAGCAACACAGATACGAGCGAGGCCGGGACTACCGCCAGCGCGATGGGGACCCGGCGTCCAGCCAGGCCGATTAGCCAGCGCGGGAATACCTCACCCCAGCGCTGCACCAATCCGAGCATGAGTACCGCCCCCACCAGGCCGAAGTTCGCCAGGAAGAGTCCCGAGATCCACGTCCCACTCTCTTGACCGCGACGCAGGTGCTCCTCGCTCATCCCCAGCGGGAACCCCAGCGCCCAGGCGTAACGGGTGAGGGCGTAGAAGACCGGCGCCACCATCGCCACATACACGGCGATCCGGCCCCAGCGCGCGGCTTGGTTCGGTCCCCGCCGCCCCTCCGGGCCGTCTCGGCGGCCACAATACAGGCAGGCGCCCCCGCTCAGGCGGCCATAGCAGACGGTAGCGGCCAGCCAGAGAAACCCGCCGATAAGACACAGCAATTGGTGGATCGTCGCCCATTGAGTCCAAGCCTCCAGGTATTCCTGGCACTTCTCGGCAGTGAAGCGGCCGAAGACGGCATAAGGGATGTAGCCGAGCAGGACCAGCAGGTTGAGGTCGGTCATGAGCAGCAGGAGCACCGCGGCGAGCGTTGCTCCGGCAGCTATGAAGAGATACCGGAGCGCCCTGCTTCGCCCCCCGCGCAGCATCGCAGCTCCCACCGCCGCCGCAGGAATCCCTGCCATCATCACAACGATCCACGCCACACCCGGCCCGAACCGTCCGATCATTGGTCCCATAGCGTTGGACACGGTTTTGGCCGTATAAGGGAACCCGCGCCCGCTCACCACCCAGTAGACACCCAGCGCGGCGTAGACCAGTGACCACGCAACTGCCGCGTACGGCACCCCGCGCCGCCAGTCGCGAACACCTTCACCACGAGCGTGCACGACACTGGCCATGCCGCTCCCTTGTTGTTCAGGCATTACTCGCCTCCCTTTCGTTCCGCGAGGATGATCACCCGGCCCACTGAGACGGCCAGTGCCTCCTCAACCTCCAAAACGTCCACCGCTCGCTCCTTGTGACCGGAACGAAGGACAGAAAGCATCTACACAAAAGTTGAGCCTCGACTGATTCGATTTCGCTCTGCCATACTTGCTGGTATGGGGGCAGGGGAAGAATTCCTGGAGCGGCTGCGGGACGACCTGATCCACCGCCGCATCGCAAGTGGCCTCCAGTATCTGGACCGCAATCGGGCAGCGCTTGAATCACTGGAGCCCGGCGATAAGGGCGCCGGGGTTCTGCTTGGCCTGCTTGCGCAATGGGTCGATATCGGTTTCGCCGATGCGGAATTCCTCGGGTGCGTCCTGGCGCGCTTTCCCCGCGATTCGCGCGGCCATTTGTCCCTGCTGGATTTCCTGCACCTCAAAATGGCCGAGGGCCTGATGGCGCTGATGGGGGAGGACCCCGACGAAGCCATCCGCAGTTTTGAGGTTGCAGCTTCTCTCGGCGCCGAAGCCGGCGATGAGGAGCTTCTGGCGATTTCGAACTTCTGGATCGGGCGCTGCCTGCGGCAGGAAGGCCGTTACGACGACGCCCTCACCTATACCGTCGAAGCCAGGGAAGTCGCCGTCGGTTCCGGATACGAGGAAGTCGCGGCGGTCCTTCGGGTTCTGGAGAGTTGGCTGGTTTTCCAGAAAGGCAAGCTGCGGGACGCCGAGCGTATCCTGAGGGAAGCCGAGGCGGTGCTGGAGAGAACCGACGACTATATCACCCGCGGAAACATCCAGTCGGCCTACGGCCGGATCGCGCGGCGCGAGGGCAGATATGACCGCGCCCTCGAGCGCTTCGAGCGCGCCATCGCTCAATACAAGCAGCGCGACCCGCGCCACCGCAGCCTCGCTCGTTCGCTCGTGAATATGGCTTCCGTGAAGCGCCTCGTGGCTGTGCAGTTGCAGCGGAAGCTCGACCGCGATGCCGCCAAGCGGAGGGAGCGGTCCCACACCGGAAGTACGGCGCACGAGCGCGAGCGGCTGGACCGCCTCCGCTCGGAAGCGTTTGCCAATCTGGACGAGGCGTCCGCAATCTACGCGGGCCACCCCACGCACCACGGCGCGGGCGCGGTCCATATTAATCGCGGCTTTCTTTGCCTGGACAGTGGGGAGTTGGACCGGGCGGGCAGGGAAGCAGACGAGGCGTTCCATCTGGGGCAGGAGAAGCACGACTACATCCTGATGGCACGCGCGCGCATCCTCGCCTGCATCGTCGAAAACACGAAATACGAGGAGCAGATCGAGGAACTCGCGGACCCCACCGTTCACGCCCAGCTTGCCGGTGAGTACGCGCGCGAAGCGGTCGAATTTGCCAAACGAACCCAAAATCCCAGGCTGCTTTCCCGCAGCTTCATCTGGCAGGGTCTTACGTTTACCAACGAGTTCTTCGACGATCATGACGCGGCGCGCCAGTGCTGCGATGCGGCAACCGCGCTGCTCAAGCTCGGAGGCCATGACTACGTCTGGGATGACTTGCAGCAACTGCGGTCGCGGGTCCTGAAGAAGGGGCCGATCGACACGGTGCTCCAGGAGTGGTCGCAGGGCCTGGTGGGCGCCAAGACTTTCCAGCAGATCACCGAGGAGTTCGCGGGCATCATCATTCCGAAGGTGTGGGAGCGGGAGGGCCGGAAGGTTTCCCGCGTGGCCGCAAAGCTGTCGGTTTCGCCAAAGAAGGTCCGCCGCGTGCTTCAGGCGGCCGGCCTCTTGCACAAGGGCGGAGCGGATGAGGTGGCGGACTAAACCCTTCTACATCATCCGCGCGGCTCTTGATCGCGTGCCGATGCACCTTGTTGCCGTGAACCGAATGTACCTGCTCCGGTACGATGGTATCCCGCAGACTCCGGAAAAGCACATGAGCGGGCCCGCTGAAATCAGGGCCGGGCGGCCCGAGGATATCGACGCCTTGGTCCGATGCCAGGGCGATCGGGCCACCTTTGTCGAACGGTTTGCCTCAGGCGACCGCTGCGTCGCGGCCGTCTTGAACGGGGAGATCGTCGGGTACGAATGGTTCAGCATCCAGCGGCGCCACGTCGTTCCGGAGTTCGGGTACGCCATCGACATCCCGCCCGGCTCCATTTACGCCTACGACGCCTACATTCTGCCGGCTTACCGCTTGCGTGGCATCTGGCTCGGGTTTATGCGCCACCTCGCAGGCCTGATGCGCGAGCTGTCGTTGAACCGCGTGCTGACCTACACCGAGTACGGGAACGACCTGTCGCTCAGAACCCACCTCCGCTTCGGGTTCGTACACTTCAAGACCGTTACCGTGGTCTGCGCGGCCCGCGCCCGCATGTCGTTTGAATCCGCAGTGCACTTATTATAGGGAGATGCTCCGACGCACCTTCCTCCAGACTGCCGCCGCGGGCGCCGTTGCGCAGGCCCGGCCCGCTCCGGCTGCCCAGATCAAGCTCGGAATCGATCCGTACTCCATCCGGGACTGGCGCTGGAGGGCGCTCGACCTGCTCCAGTACGCCTCCAACCTCAAGCTCGACGCAATCCAGTTTTCGAGCATGGGAGATTATGAGAGTCTCGAACCGGCCCACCTACAGAAGGTGAAGGACCAGGCGGAGCGGCTCGGCATACAGATCGACGCCGGCGTGGGCTGCATCTGCCCTACATCGAAAGCCTGGAGCCCGGCGCAGGGCGATCCCAGAGAGTACATCCTCAAAGGTCTGAATGTGGCGCGCGCGGTTGGGGCGAAGGCGATGCGGTGCTTCCTCGGCAGCGGGGCGGACCGCCCGATCGAGGCTCACATCGAAACTACGGTCAAGCTGCTCCGCTCCGTGCGCTCCGAGGCGCTGGATGCCGACGTGAAGATCGCGATTGAGAACCACTCCGGCGACATGCAGGCGTGGGAGACGCGGATGCTGATCGAGGAGGCGGGCAAGGACTTCGTGGGCTGCTGCCTCGACATGGGCAACCCGCTCTGGGTGGTGGAAGATCCTATGGTCAGCCTCGAAGTGCTGGCCCCCTACGTGGTGACAACGCACTTCCGCGACTCCGTCGTCTATGAGCATCCACGCGGCGCGGCCGCTCAATGGGTGGCGATGGGCGACGGTTCGCTCGACTTGCGCGCTCTCGTCGCACGGTACCGAGAGCTCTGCCCTGGCGCCGCAATGCAGCTCGAGATCATTACCGGCCGTCCCCCTCAGGTGCTTCCGTATTTTGAGCCCGAGTTTTGGAAGACGTTTCCGAAGGCGCGGGCTTCGGAGTTCGCGCGCTTCGTTGCGCTGGCCAAAGCCGGGCATCCGTTCATGGGGACGATGGTGGTTGCAGGTCCGGGAAGACAGACGCCTGAAATCCAGGCCGCGCTCAAGCAGCAGCAGCGGCGCGATCTGGAGCGCAGCCTCGACTACGCGAAGAAGGTCCTCGACGTGGGCGTTCGCTGGAGATCGTGAGGGCTGGTGTGCCTACGTGGCGTACCGGACGGCCCCTTCCTCCGCCCGTACTTCGAAGTCCTCGCCTTCCCAGCGGTTGACTTCGGGCCAGAAGAACGTGAACTGGATGCGTGTGCCGGAACTGAGCGCCGAAGTCGGAAGTTCCGCCGTGTGAAGTCCGTTCTCCGGTACAGTTCGGGTGTCCTGTGCGGTGTCCCACTGGTCTACGGTCCAGTGCACCACCGCGGGCGACGTGAGTTCGACGTGCAAATTCTCGCCCGACGGCATCACACTAAATTGGTGATCGAAAGTCCAGGCGCCGAGACGCGACCGGCTCCGCCCGCGCCTTCTGAGGCGGGGGGCAACGCGACCGGCGCGAACCGTGCGCAAGGCGACGATTGCCATCAGCCCAGCAAGGGCAATCATTGCCAGTTTTCCTAACTTCACCGTTCTACCCCGTGACGACCAGTGTAGCCCGTAGCCTGGAGTGGGTTCAACACGGGACTGTTGAACAACACTATAATGAAACGATATAAGCACCTGCCATTACTCTGAAATTCTTTGTAGCGGTTTGAGGTGCTGAATGCGTCAAATCGAGTGCCGGAGAAACTACTTATGAGACTGCTGAAGTTTTCAATACCCGCTGTGGTGCTTACACTCGGGCTCACCATCTCCACCGCAACTTCCTTCGCGAAGGTCGAGTACTCGAAGAAGGAAAAGAAAGGCTGCACCTTCTGCCACGTCAAGGCCGGCTCCAAGGACCTGAACGACGCGGGGAAATACTATAAGGACCACAGCCACTCGCTTGAGGGTTATAAGGCGAGTTAGCGATCGTGCAATGAAACTGGTCCGCCTCGGCGGACTCCTGCTCGGCGGGTGCGTGGTCGTGTTTGCCACGAATCCGGACTGTCTCGCATGCCACACGAAGCTGCGGGACCGGATTGAGTCGGCTGTATCGCGCCATCGCCCGCTGTGCACCGATTGCCACGAAGCGCATGCCGGTCAGGGCAAGCCGAAGCTGAAACAGACGGCCGGCGCCCTCTGCACCTCGTGCCACGGCGACATCGCCGAAGGGAAGAAGTTCGTGCATGGCGCGTTGCGTGCGCCTTGCATCGTCTGCCACGATCCGCACGCTCCGGATTTTCCGCACATTCTTCGGGCAGCGACGAACGAGCTTTGCATGGAGTGCCACGAGGGCGGCTTCGGGCCGGGCGCCGCACTCACATTGTTCAAAGGCGCGGTGAAGGTTCCGCGCCAGCTTCTCGCGGACATAAAACCCCTAGCGGTGCGGAGCGGCCACCCGGTCCCGTTGCATCCGGTGTTTGCTCCAGCCGACGTGGGGCAGCGGGAGATCAACTGCCTCTCCTGCCACACTCCGCACGCTTCGGAAGAGAGCAAAGACTTGCTGGTTTCCGGCGCCTCGGGCAGAAAGGGGCTGTGCGGAAAATGCCACTCGCCGCCATAAACGGAGCTTAGATTTTTTTTGACTCTTTTCCGTGGTGCCGCGAATCAAATTGTACAGATGGACACGCCGTAATCGGACTAGCGGCGCACGAATAGAGGGCTGAGCGACGGCTGACGTCACCGGGATAGGACGTGGCTACGACGGCGATAGGGCCGTCGGGGATACTGGGTATAGTAGGCCGGCGATGACTGGGAACATCGCCGGCCTATTTCATTTTGCTTGGATAGGCCAGGAGGCCTGTCCCACCTACTTCACTTCGGCGTGGTGCCGCACATCGACTCCCTGCACCAGAAAGAGCACGTCCTCAGCGATGTTGGTGGCGTGATCGGCCGTGCGTTCCAGATTTCGCGATACGAACATCAGGTCCAGGGCGCGGGAGATTGTCGACGGATCGTTCTGCATGAAGGCGATCAGCTCGTGGTACATGGCGTCGCGGAGGTCATCCACGGCGTCGTCGGAGAGCAGGACTTCGCGCGCCAATTCGGGATCGCGCTTCACGAACGCGTCCAGACTCTTGTGCACCATGGATTCCGCCAACCGCGCCAGCTGCGGGATGTCGATGAGCGGGGTGATCGGCGTTTGCCGCATGAGCGAAAGCGAACGCTCGACGATATTGACCGCCAGGTCGCCCATACGCTCCAGGTCGCTGTTGATCTTGATCGCCGCGGTCAGGAACCGCAGGTCGCTCGCCATGGGCTGGTGCAGCGCCAGGAGCCGCACGGCGAGATCGTCAATCTCGATCTCCATCTGATTGATGCGGGCTTCGTTCCGAAGGACGATTTGCGCCAGCGCTTCGTCCCGTTCGGTGAGGGAGCGGACGCTCCCGTGGACGGCGGACTCGACCAGCCCTGCCATCTCAAGCAGCCGGCCCTGCAACTCTTCCAGTTCTTCGACAAAATGACGCATTACCCGAACCGCCCGGTGATGTAGTCTTCAGTCTCTTTCTTTTGAGGCCGTTTGAAGATAACCTCGGTCCGGTTGAATTCTACCAGTTTGCCGAGCAGGAAAAAGCCGGTGTGCTCGGCCACACGGGCGGCCTGCTGCATATTGTGCGTCACGATGACAAGCGTGCAGGTCTCCTTCAGCGTGAACATCAGCTCTTCGATCTTGGCCGTCGCAATCGGGTCAAGCGCGGAACACGGCTCATCGAGCAGGAGCACTTCGGGATCGACCGCCAGCGCCCGCGCGATGCAGAGCCGCTGCTGCTGCCCACCGGAGAGGGCGTGAGCCGAATCGTGCAGGTGGTCCTTCACTTCGTCCCAGAGGGCCGCGCGGCGGAGGCTGCGCTCCACCGCCTCAGCCAGCGACTGCTTGCGCATCCACCCGTTCACGCGCAGGCCGTACGCCACGTTGTCGAAGATCGACTTAGGGAACGGGTTGGACTTCTGGAATACCATGCCGACGCGCCGCCGCAGGCGAACCACGTCCATGGCCAGCATGTTTTCCCCGTCCAGCAAGAGTTCGCCTTCGGCGCGGGCGTTGCGCACCGTCTCGTGCATCCGGTTGAGCGTCCGGAGGAAAGTGGACTTGCCGCAGCCGGAGGGTCCGATCAGAGCGGTCACCCGGTTCGGCGGAATCGCCAGGCTCACGTCGTGCAGCACATGGTTGTCGCCGTAATAGAAATTCAGCCCCGAGACAACCAGCTTGGGGTTGGCGATTGCCTGCTGTGCGGAAGAGCGTGCCATTTCCAGCTCAACCATTGCGCGCCGCCTTCGGCGAGAGCACCAGGCGCGCCGCAACGTTCGCAACGAGCATCATCGTGAGAAGCACGAGGCCCGCCGCCCAGGCTTGCCGGTGCCATTCTTCATAGGGCGAGATCGCGTAGTTGAAAATCATGACAGGTAGTGAAGCCGATGGCTGGTCGAAACCCGAACTCCAGTACTGATTGCTGAAACTGGTGAACAACAGCGGAGCGGTCTCTCCGGCGACGCGCGCCATGCCCAGGATCGTCCCCGTGAGGACGCCGCGGAACGCAGCGGGAATCACCACCGTGGCAACGGTCTGCCACTTTCCCGCGCCCAGCGCTAGAGCCGCTTCCCGCAGCGACTGCGGAACGGCGCGAAGAAACTGCTCGGTGGTCCGGATCGTAATCGGGATCACCATCATGCTCAGCGCCACAGCGCCGGCAAACACGGAGAACCGTTTCATCGGCACCACGACCAGCGCGTAGGCGACGATTCCGATAACGATTGACGGCACGCCATTCAGCAGGTCCGCCGTATAGCGCACGATGTTCGGGAACGTGCGCCCGCCGAACTCGGACAGATATACGCCGGCGATGAAGCCGATGGGAACGCCGATCGCCGCCGTGAGCAGCAGCAGCTTGCCCGTCCCGACAATCGCGTTGGCCATGCCGCCGGGCTCGTTCGGGGGAGCGGGCAAGTGCGTCAGAAAACTCCAGCTCACCGAACGCCCGCCGTAATACACGAGGTATCCGAGAATGAAGAACAGCACGGAGATGGTCACCAGCGCGCAAAGCCCGGTGATGCCGAACATGACTGCGTTTGTGATTCTGCGCCGCTTCATAGCTCACTTCCGCGGCGCGTCGTCGATAGAATGAGCAGCCGCGCCAGACCATTGAGGATGATGGTGAGGACGAATAACACAAGCCCGAGCTCGATGAGCGCGCTCAGGTGCAGGTCCGCCGTCGCTTCCGTGAATTCGTTCGCGATCACCGCTGCAATCGAGTATCCGGGGGCCAGCAGCGAGGAAGCGATCACCGGGTTGTTCCCGATCACCATCGTGACGGCCATGGTCTCGCCGAGCGCGCGGGCGAGCGCAAGGAACACCGACCCGATGATGCCGAGCTTCGCATACGGCACTACAACCTGCCATGTCGCTTCCCATCGCGTGGCGCCGAGGGCGAGCGCCGCTTCCCGCTGCTCGCGCGGCACCGACATCAGCGCCTCGCGCGAGATCGAAACGATGAACGGCAGGATCATGATGGCAAGCACCACCGCCGCCGTCATCACGCCGACTCCGTAAGGAGCGCCCAAGTGCCGCATGAGCGGAACCAAGACGAAAATGCCCAGCAGGCCGTATATGACGCTCGGCACCGCTGCGAGCAGTTCGATGATGAACGTCAGCGCATCGGAGATCCGCGGAGGCGCCAGCTCGGATAGAAATACGGCGGCGCCCACTCCGAGCGGGACTGCCATGGCCAGCGCCAACGCGGATGTCACCACGGTTCCGTAAATAAACGGAAGCGCGCCGAACTGGCCGGCCACCGGGTCCCACGCTCTTGAGAACAGAAAGCTCCAGCCGAACTTCGCCCGCGACAGCGCGGAGCTGCCGAACAGCTCATATACCAGCAGCGCCGTAATTGCGAGCACGACCAGCGCCGCGGAGGCCGTGATCAACCCTGCGATCTGGTCGCCGGCGCGCAGGCGCCCCAGGAAGCGCCTGCTGACGCGGACTCCGCGAAAACCCTCGACGGTGGCGGCGGGGCTGCCCATGTTACTGAACCTTTGAGATGGCGTTCAATTCCTTCGCCACGATGGGTGCGGGCAGTGGCGCATACGAAAGGGGTTCGGTCAATTTCTGGCCCGGACCGAGCATCCACCGCAGGAAATCGACCATCACTCTTCTCTTGGCCGGGTCCTGAATTTTGCTGGGGATCAACAGCCACGTGAAGCTCGAGATTGGATATGCCTCCTTGCCCGGCGCGTTCGTGATTGAGACGCGGAAGTCGTCGGGCATGTTACCAGCGGCGCCGGCCGCGGCCGCGGTTACCGTGGCAAGATCGGGTTTCACGAACGTCCCGGCGACGTTGCGCACGCGGCCGTACGGCATTTTGTTCTGGAGCGCATAGATCAGCTCGACGTAGCCGAGAGAATACGGCGTCTGCTTCACCAGTCCAGCAACGCCCTCGTTGCCTTTTGCCCCCAGGCCGGCCGGCCAGCTCACCGCTGTGCCGGAACCCACGCGGCTCTTCCATTCCGGATTTGTTTTGGCCAGGTAGTCGGTCCAGATGTAGGTTGTTCCGCTGCCATCGGACCGGTGCACCACCACGATGTCCTTTGCCGGCAAGTTTACGCCGGGGTTTGCGCGCGCCAGTTCCGGGTCATTCCACCTCTTGACCTTACCCAGGAACACGCCCGCGAGCGCTTCCGGGGTGAATCTCAACTCGCTTTTGACTTCCGGAACGTTGTACGTGGCCACCACCGCCCCGAGTACGGTGGGGAAATGCAGCGGCTTGATGCGGGCCTTTTCAAGCTGCTCGACAGTCATGGGCTGATCCGAGGCGCCAAAATCGACGGTGCCGGCTTCGAGTTGCCGGATTCCGCCTCCGGAGCCGATCGGCTGATAGTTGATCTGAATCTCAGGATGGAGTTTGCGATATTCGCTAAACCACTTGGAATAGATGGGGTAGGGAAATGTAGCCCCGGCGCCGTTGACGAGCGTCTGGCCGGCGAGAGGCGCTAGCAGCGCGAGCGTGCACAGTGGTATGGCTACAGGAATTCTCATCCATGTCCTCATTTCGATTGTCGTGGTCCTTTGTTACAGAACGGTTACAGACTTGTAAAGAATCTGTGAACAAGCCTCTATGGAAGCGCGTACCGCAGGTTGGCGAACACCATGTGCATGTGCGCGTTGCGCGGAGATCCCGCGGGCACGGCCCATGGCGACCGCGTCACGTAGGAGTACTGCGTCATCAACTGCAGCGAGCCGTAGCTCGGGTTCTTCCAGAACGTGTAGGTATAGCCGCCGGTGGCTTCCTGTATCGTCCGGTTCGCGGCCGTGGGCGCGCCCGGGAAACCGTAGCCGACGTATTGGTCTGGCGCAGTCTGGAAGAAATTCCGCCAGATGTAGACGCCGCCGTAGTACCCGTACAGGGCCGAATTCGCTCCCAGTTTGACTTCCAGGCCAGCCACTCCGGAGGCTGAACGGACGGGGGAAACCGTCCCGGTTGGGCTTACTACCGCATCGGGCGCGAGGCCGAAGATGTAGCGCCCGGCGCTGCGGCCATAAAGGCTGCTTACGACGAATCGCACGTTCTTCGCCACCTCGAAATTCGCATTCAGCGATCCGGAGTAACCGCGCGCCGCCGAGGCACTCCCCGATGGATTCAACGAGCGGAACGTGCGGAACAATCCTGCCGCCTCAATGTGTACCGGACGGCTTCCCGCCGCTCCGTCATACGCCACCTTCCCGATTATGTCCGGGTGTGTATTGGGAATTCCCGGGAGCGAACCGTTGTCATACTGGCTGCTCGCGAAGGATGGGAGCACAACGCCCGTCCCGACGTACTGCTCGGGGTTCTCCAGCGAGATGCCCGCCGTCCAGTTCTTGTTCGCATGATATACGGCGCGGAACTGCGGCGCGCGCGTCCAGACCAGGCCCGCCTGGTAGTTGGTGTCCACGTTTTGCGTGTAGAAAATGTCGGACGGCACTGGAGAGATTCCCACACGGTTGGGTGTGAGCATGCTCCAGGATTGCCCGCCGAGGAATTCCCACTTGTCGCGCAGGATCTGCGCCCAATACAGCCGCAATCGCATCGTGCTGCTGTGGCTGGTGACGTTGTGTCCGCCAGGAGCATTGCCGAGGAAATCGCTCTCCAGATAGCCGTTCAGCACTTGCTTCCCGAACTTCGCATTCAACTTTAGGGATACGCGCGAGTTCTGGGTGCTGAGCCGCGCTTCACTGATTTGGGCGGCCTGTGTGTTCTCGAACGGGATGCTGGAAAATGCTGTGCCGATTCCGCTGCCGAGATTGCCCGAGCGGTAGACGGACGTCAGGTCCACGAAACCGCCGACCTTGAGCGTCAGCGGGGCAACTTCCGCCGTGAGCGGCTTGGTTTCTGTGCTCGGTTGGGGAGCGGGTGTGATTTTCTGTGCTGTGGCGGGCTGGGCGGCCGCCGGCTTTTGGGACAGCGTATCGAGCAACTTTTGCTGCGCGGCAAGCACGTCGCGCAACTCTTCGATCTGCTTTTCCTGTTTTGCGAGCCTTTCGCGCAGGGTGGCCAGGTCTTCGGTCTGCTGCGCGCTCAGCGGCCATACCAGCGCGCATGTCAATAGTGCGGAGAAGAGGAATCTCATGTTCAGCAACAAACATAAGACCCAATGTTTGTACGTATGTTACAAGCGCGTGAACTCTGGGTTAACTTTGCGGATGTGCCATGCTCAGCAGCACGGGAGGGTTACTATAAATGTCGATCCCTTGCCCAATTTGCTCTCGACCGCAAGCGTTCCGTTCATGCGCTCGATCACGTGTTTGACGATCGAAAGACCGAGCCCAGTGCCGCCGACGTCACGCGAGCGCGCTTTGTCCACGCGGTAGAAACGCTCGAAGATCCGCGGCAGGTCTTCCGATGGGATGCCGATGCCGGTATCCGAGATCGTAACCCTTGCGGCGCCTTCGGCAGTCCGGCCGACTTCGACCCGCACCTCGCCCCCCGGCCGGTTGAACTTCACCGCGTTGTCCAGAAGGTTGACAAACGCCTGTTCGAGGCGGATCCGGTGGCCGAGCACTTCGGCGCCGTCGAGCGGCCCCGGCCTGAGCGAGACTCCGCGGACGCGAGCCTCGGATTCCACAGTCCGCAGCGCGGCCTCGAGCGCCGCACGTATGGGGACCGCCACCGGCGCCGCTTCCTGCTGCTGGTTGGATTCCAACTCTGAAAGCACCAGCAGGTCCGATGAAATGTTGTTGAGCCGGATGGCGTGCGCGCGGATGATCTCCAGGAACTTGCGGTTGTGCTCCTCGTCTTCGAGGGCTCCGTCAAGCAGCGTCTCGGCGTAGCCGCGGATGGCCGTCAGCGGCGTCCTCAACTCGTGCGACACGTTGGCGACGAAGTCTTTCCGCACCCGCTCCAGGCGTTCGAGGTCGGTGATGTCGTGCAGAATGGCGATGGCGCCCCGCCGCGAGCCGGCCGTCAGCGGCGCAGCCTGTACCTCGAAGGCACGGCCCTCGGCGGCCACAAGCTGGAGGCGGTGTTTCAACGTTTCGTTTGTGACCAGGACGCGGCTGAGCATGTCGATGAAAGCGGGGTCGCGCACCAGATCGAGCACGGGCAGGTGCTCCGGAACCGGTGTGCGCGCACCTACCGCGCGCGCAAACGCCCCGTTGCAGAAAATCACCCGCAGTTCCTGGTCCACCGCGAGCACGCCTTCCACCATGCTGGAGAGAATCGCTTCGCGGCGGTTGGATTCCAGGCTCAGCTTGTCGAACAGGTCCCGGAGTTGTTCGGCGGTGCGGCTCAGCGAACCAGCCAGCGCTCCCAATTCGTCATCGCCGTCCGGCGCGAGGGTGCTCGGGAATCGGGCGCCGAGCAGGCTTTCCGCGAAACGCTCGAGCCGGTGGATGCGGCGCGTGAAGGATCGCGAAAAAGCATACGCCAGCGCGAGTGCAATCAGGGCCGCGACCAGCGAAGCCCCCAGAATGCGCCAGCGTACCGCCGCGGCGGCGTTGTTCAATTCCCGCAGAGGCAGAGCGGTCCGCAGGACGTATCCGGGCTGGCCGCGGTAGTTGACCGTCATGGCTGCGTAGCTCAGGTCCACACCGAGCGTACTGCTGTAGCGTGTGGCGAACCCGATCTTGTCCTCGCGCGCCTGCTTCACCTCCTGGCGATCGCCATGGTTTTCCATGGTCGCCTGGCCGCGGTCCGACTCGGCGATCACTACACCCCGCGGATCAATGACGGTGACGCGCGCCTGCGCCCGCCGCCCCGCGTCGCGGGCCCAAGCGTCCAGAGCAGCCGGCTCAATTTGCGCCATTTCGCCCGCGAGAATGCGAGCATCCGCCGCAAGCTGCTGCCGCGTGTCCCTGCGGTGGCGCGCTGCCGCGTCCCGCGTGAGGTAGAAGTCAAGCAGCGCGAGCGTCACCGCGACGAGCACGAAAGCGCTGAGCAGAAGTTTGCGGAAAATGGGGCTGCTGAATGGCACGGATCAGACTTCCAGGGGCGTTTCGGCGAGCATGCGGTATCCGGCGCCGCGGACCGTGCCGATGTACTCGGGACTGTCGGGTTGTGCTTCGATCTTTTCGCGTAGCCGGCGGATGTGAACGTCCACCGTCCGCAGCGTCACCGAACAATCGCGGCCCCACACTTCGTCGAGCAGCCGTTCGCGGCTGAAGATCTGCCGCGGATGAGAGGCGAGAAAGAAGAGCAGCTTGAACTCCAGCGCGCTCAGATCCACAGGGTTCCCGCGCACTGTTACGTCCTGCGTGCGCGAATCGAGACGGAGCCCCCGGATCTCTACCACGTCGTCGCGCTCCGCCGTGCGCGTCCGCCGCCTCAGGATCGCCTTCACTCGCGCGACCAGTTCGCGCGGGCTGAACGGCTTCACAACGTAATCGTCAGCACCGATTTCCAGCCCGACGATGCGGTCGACCTCCTCCCCGCGCGCGGTGAGGAAAATCACCGGGAGTTCCTTCAGGCGGTCTTCGCTGCGCAACTGGCGGCAGATCGAGAACCCGTCCTCATCGGGCAGCATAATGTCGAGCAGCAGCAGATCGGGAGGGTTCCGGCGCAGTTGCTCGAGCCCCTCCCGCCCGCGTCCGTAGCTCTCGACTTCGAAGCCTTCCTTGCGGAAATTGTAGCGGACCATCTCGACAATATCCGCTTCGTCCTCAATAATGATGATGCGCTGCCGCACGTCCGAATTGTAACAGTTAGGATGCCGCCGGTTTCAGCGAACGTTGGCCGGCTTGCGTGCGCGCACGAACGCGCTGAGGAACTTTCCATCGACCTGCGGGGCGACCGCATCGGCGTCGATGCCGTCGGCGGCCAGGAGTTCCCGTGCTTCGGCGACGCGGTAAATCCGGGTCGGCTCGAGCCCTATGTCCGCGAAGCCGGCCGCGCTCAGCTTGCTCACGTATTCGGATTCTTCCAGCGCGCCGGCGAGGCACCCGATCCATAGCGACAGACTACGCCGGATTTCGGCCGGGATCTCGCCTCTGGTAACGATGTCCGAAATGGCAAACCGCCCGCCCGGACGCAGCACGCGGAAGGCTTCCGCCAGCACGCGGTCTTTGTCCGAGGACAGGTTGATGACGCAGTTCGAGATGATCACATCCACGGAGTTGTCAGGCAGCGGGATGTTCTCGATCTCGCCCTTCAGGAACTCGACGTTCGATACGCCCGCCTTGCGCTGGTTCTCTCGTGCAAGCGCGAGCATCTCGTCCGTCATGTCGAGGCCATAGGCTTTTCCCGTTGGTCCGACGCGCCGGGCCGATAGGAGCACATCGATGCCGCCGCCTGAACCGAGGTCGAGCACCGTTTCGCCGGCTTTCAGTTCAGCCAGCGCGGTCGGGTTGCCGCAGCCGAGCGAGGCGCGCACGGCCTCCTCGGGGATTTGGGATACCTCGCTTCCATACAGATTCGAGGTGATCGGGTCGGGTCCGGTTAATTCGGCCCCGCTGCAGCAACATGCGCTCTTGCCGCCGCTTACGACGCGCAACGCAGCCTGGCCGTATTTCTCTTTCACTACTTCTTTGATGTCTTGGCTCACCGCCTACTCTCCTTTGATATTTCTACGATAGCAGAAATATGGAATAAGGCAAGGCTTTTTTCTTCGTGGCATCATACTTGTTTCGCCATGAACTTCATGCCTTCCATCGATGCCGCGCGTTCCCGCCTGGCCGCGCTCACGGAAGAGGATGCCGCCCGGCCCGTCCGCGAGGGCGGCTGGTCAAGGAAACAGATCCTCGGCCACCTCATCGATTCCGCTTCAAACAACCACCAGCGATTCGTGCGCGCGATCCTTAATGGAGGCCTTGACTGGCCATCCTACGAACAGGAACGCTGGGTGGAGGCAGGCGGCTACCACGAACTGCCGTGGACCGAACTGGTTGCGCTGTGGTCGAGCTACAACCGGCTGCTCTCGCATGTTGTCAGCAGGATGCCGGAGCACGCCGCGGGGTTTCGGTGCCGGATCGGACACGAAGGAGCGATGAGCTTGGGCGAACTCGTGCGCGCCTATCTCACGCACATGGAGCACCATTTGCGACAGATTCTCGATTAGCGCAGCGCTTCGGACGCCGCTTCGCTGGCGTGATACGAACTCCGCACCAGGGGCCCGGCCTCGACGTGCGCGAATCCCATGTTGCGTCCAATACGGCGATAGTCGGCGAATTCCTCGGGTGTCGCGTACCGGATGATCGGCAGGTGTTTCGGCGAGGGCCGCAGATATTGGCCTAGCGTCAGGATATCCACGTTGTGCGCCCGCAGGTCGCGCATCACTCCGAGCACTTCGTCGCGCGTTTCACCCAAGCCGAGCATCAGCCCGGATTTGGTTGGAATCTCCGGCCGGGCTGTTTTGGAGTAGGCCAGAATATCGAGCGAGCGCTCGTAACGGGCACCGAGGCGCACCTGGCGATACAGCCGCGGCACGGTCTCCGTGTTGTGGTTCATCACGTCGGGCGCAGCGTCGAGCACAATGTCCATAGCCGCGTGCGAACCCTGGAAATCCGGGATGAGAACCTCGACCCGGCACCCGGCCACCCGTTCCCGAATGGCTCGAATCGTGAGCGCGAACAACTCCGCGCCGCCGTCCTTACGGTCGTCGCGGTTCACGCTGGTGATCACCGCGTACTTCAGTCCCAGTACAGCCGAGGCCTCGGCGACGCGGCGCGGCTCGTCGTAATCCACCGGCAGGGGGCCGCCCTTCTGCACCGCGCAGAATCCGCAGCGGCGCGTGCAGATGTTGCCGAGGATCATGAACGTCGCCGTGCCGTGGTTCCAGCACTCGCCCACGTTTGGACACGCCGCGCTCTCGCAGACCGTGTGCAGCCGCAGGCGCTCAACGAGCGATTTCAGGTCGCGGTAGTGGGCCCCAACCGGCGCGGGCGCGCGCAGCCATTGAGGCCTGGGCGGATTGGGCGATAGGGTCACGAGCACGGATACCTCCGCGAACCTCCGCGTTCATCGGCGTTCATCGGCGGCCGATCAAGGCATTTTGGCCGCGGATGAACGCAGATTAACGCCGATGTCCGGTCATTTTCAACGCAGCAAAACATTAATCCTATTGTAGTGCCGCGATGCGCTGTTCCATCGAGTTCCGGAACGCTTCGTCCTGGATCGAGGAGATGTTGATGCGAACGTTGGCCAGCGACCCTGTGAGCGCCGCCGCTGCGAGCGCGCGCCCCGTCTCAACGTCTGAGGCGAATTTCGAAGGAGCTTCCCGCAACAGGATTTCGAGCTGCTTTCCAAGGAGAAATGCCCGTTCGGCTACTTCCATAGGCGCCTCCGCCGCCTTTTTCAGCGCCTCTTCCACGAACGGAGCCCGCTCCGCCTTCGGCATCTTGTACGCCGCCATTACGCCGCGAAAGGCCTCAGCATCCCGCTCGACGGCGGCTGCGAGAAACCGCCGGTCGGCTTCGAAATCGTGATCGGAGCGACGCGCAAGTCGCGCGACCATCGCCCCGAGCGCCGCGGCCATAGCGCCCGCCGCTGCCGAAGCGCTGCCGCCGCCCGGAGTCGGCGCCGGAGCTGCGAGAGCATCGAGGAACTCATCGAGCCCGCCGCCGACCGCTTCCTCCATGCGGTTCTCCAGCACGAGGTCCGAACGGAAATTCTCCGCGCGCAAATAGAACTCCGCCGCCATTTCCAACGCCTTCTTGGGAATCAGGCCGACAATCTCGCTGCCAACCACCGGAACGCCGTAGCGCTCGGCTTCCAGGCGCACCGCCTCGAACACTCTGTGCACGGGGGTCTGCTCGAAGTCGGTCAAATTCATTGAGACCTGCGCGATGTTCCGGAGCGAAAGCAACACGCCCATCGCCTTTACGAACCGGAAGCCGCCGCTTGAAAACCGGATGGCCTTGGCGATGCGTTTGGCGATCTCGACGTCCGCGGTGCCGAGATTGATGTTGTAGGCGATGAGAAATTTCCGGGCGCCGACGACCGTTGCGCCGGCGGTCGGGTGCAGCCGCGCCTCGCCGGCATCGGGCGCGCGTTCCGCGTTCGTCAGGACTTCCTCGCGCAAGCCCTCGAACTGGCCGCGCCGGATGTTCTCCAGGTTCACGCGATCCGGGCGGCGCGCCGCCGCCTCATAGAAGTAAACCGGAACCTTGAACCGCCGCCAGATCTCTTCGCCCACACGCCCGGCAAGTTGCACGCACTCATCGAGCGTTACCCCCTCGACAGGCACGAACGGCACCACGTCCGCCGCTCCGATGCGCGGATGCACGCCGGTGTGCCTGTTGAGGTCGATCAGTTCCACGGCCTTGCCCACCGCCCTGATGGCAGCCTCGGCAATCGCCTCGGGCGGCCCCGCAAACGTGAGCACCGAACGGTTGTGGTCGGCATCCATCTCCTGATCCAGGAGGACGACGCCCGCCACGGACCGCCCCGCATCCGCCAGCGCCGCTACCCTGTTCTTGTCGCGGCCTTCGGAAAAATTCGGCACGCACTCGATCAGCCTTCTTGCCATTTGGGATTCCCCTTCTCGTAAAGGACCGCGCCGTTCTTCATCGTCATGGCGACGAGGTTCACACCGAAATGATACGGAATTTCGCGATAGTCCGGAACGTCGAAAATCACGAGGTCGGCTTGCTTGCCGGTCTCGATGGAACCGGCGTGCGCGGCGCACCGCAATGCGTGCGCGCCGTTGATGGTGGCCGCGGAGAATGCCTCGGCAGGAGTCATCCGCATCTGCGAGCAGGCAAGCGAAAGGATCATTTGCATGTTGTAGGTGGGGCTCGTGCCGGGATTGTAATCGGTGGCCAGCGCGACCGCCGCTTCCGCCTCGATCAGCTTGCGCGCGGGCGGGTAACGGTCCAGGCCGAGGTGGAAGACCGCCCCGGGCAGCAGCGTTGCCACCGTGCCGGATTGAGCGAGCAGGCGGGCATCCTCGTCATTAATGCAGTCCAGGTGGTCCGCGCTCGCCGCGTCCATTTCCACGGCCAGTCTCGCAGCTCCGGTTCGCGAAAACTGTTCCGCGTGGACCTTCAGTTGGAAGTTGAAGCCCTTCGCCGCGGTGAGATACCGGCGCGCCTGTTCCAGAGTGAAAGCTCCCTCATCGCAGTACACATCGACGAACCGTGCGAGTTTGCGCCGCTTGACTTTAGGCATTACGGAACGGCAGATCCAATCGATGTACGCGTCGGCCCTGCCTTCGTACTCCGGCGGGACAACGTGCGCCCCGAGGTAGGTCGACACGAGATCGAGGGGATCGCCCTGAAGCGCCTGTGCCGTCCGAAGGGCCTTCCGCTCTCCTTTTTCATCCAGACCGTAGCCGGATTTCGCTTCCAGCGTGGTGGTGCCGTGCGCAACGCAACCGGCCAGTGTCTGCCGGGCCTGCAGTATCAGACGGCGGATCGGCATCTCCCGAACCGCGCGCACGCTGGACAGAATGCCACCGCCGGCTGCGGCGATTTCCCCATAGCTCGCCCCGGCCAGCCGCATCTCGTAATCCATCAGCCGCGCAGGACCGCAAACGAGGTGCGTGTGGCTATCCACGAAACCCGGCGCGACCACACAGCCGGCGGCATCGATCTCTTGCGCGTGCCGGGCCATCGACAGATTCTCCAGCCGGCGGCTCGGCCCCAGCGATACGATCTTGCCCGCCCGGATCAGGACCGCTCCATCCGGAATGATGCCGAGTTCCTGCATCGCTTCACCGCGCCGCGGGCCGCCCGGGCCGCGCATGGTCAGTAGTTGCCTTGCGCCGCGCACCAGAATTGGCTTCTCGATTGACGAATTTACCATTTAGAGGAATAGTGCTCGTAGGGGTAGCATTTGCATCACGCTTTTCGCAGGGAGCTTCGGCGGTTCACGAAGGCACGCCTCATGCTTCTTTCATAGGGATTCGCAATCCCGCTGAAGAGGCAAACCGCTCAGCCTCTGTGTATCCGGCATCCGCGTGGCGCAGGACGCCGATGCCCGGATCGCAGGTCATCACCCGCTCCAGGCAGCGTGCGCCTTGCTCGGACCCCTCCGCGACCGTCACCTGCCCGGCGTGCATCGCATATCCGATGCCCACGCCTCCGCCATTGTGAAATGAAACCCAGCTTGCGCCGGCCGCGGTATTCAACAGCGCATTCAGAATCGGCCAGTCCGCGATGGCGTCACTCGCGTCCTGCATCGCCTCGGTCTCGCGATAGGGCGAGGCGACCGAGCCGCAATCCAGGTGGTCGCGGCCGATCACGACCGGTGCTTTCAACGCGCCGGAGGCCACCATCCGGTTCATCTCGAGGGCGAACCGCGCCCGTTCGCCATATCCGAGCCAGCAGATTCGGGCCGGCAAACCCTGAAACCGCACGTGCTTTCGCGCGAGTTGGATCCAGCGCGTCAGCGTTTCGTTGGCCGGGAAGAGGCGGCACACCAGATCGTCCGTCGCGGCGATGTCGGAACTCTCCCCGGAGAGCGCCACCCAGCGGAACGGCCCGCGCCCCTCGCAGAACATCGGCCGGATGTACTCGGGCACGAACCCCGGGATGGTGAAGGCGTCCGAAACGCCACGGTCCGCGGCCATGCGCCGGATGTTGTTGCCATAGTCGAAAGTCACTGCCCCAAGCCGTTTCAGTTCGAGCATGGCGCGCACGTGCGTGGCAATGGAATCGAGCGCGCGGTCCAGGTATTCATCCGGTTTCGAAGCGCGCAACTCCGCTGCCTGCTCGAGCGTCAAGCCGGCGGGAATGTAGCCGTTGAGGGGGTCGTGCGCGCTGGTCTGGTCCGTAAGAAGGTCCGGGACCACGCCGCGGCGCACCATCTCGGGCAGCACTTCCGCACAGTTGCCCACGAGGCCGACTGAAACCGCGGTCTTCTCATGCACGGCGTTGCGGAGGATACGAAGTGCTTCGTCGAGGCTGCTCACCATGATGTCGCAGTAGCCGGTCTTCAACCGCCGCTTGATGCGTTCGGCGTCCACCTCGACGCACAGGAACGCCGCTCCGTTCATGGTTGCCGCCAGCGGCTGCGCTCCTCCCATGCCGCCCATTCCGCCGGTCACCACCAGCTTACCCGCGAGCGTTCCCCCGAAGTGCTCTTGCGCCGCCGCACCGAAGGTCTCGTAAGTGCCCTGGAGGATTCCCTGCGTGCCGATGTAAATCCAACTGCCGGCCGTCATCTGGCCGTACATGATCAGCCCGAGTTTCTCCAAAGCCCGGAACTGCTCCCAGTTCGACCAGTGGCCCACGAGATTAGAGTTTGCGATCAGCACCCGCGGCGCCTCCTCGTGTGTGCGGAAGACTCCAACCGGCTTGCCTGATTGCACGAGCAAAGTCTCGTCGTTTTCGAGCCGCTCGAGTTCGCGCACGATGGCGTGGAACGATGGCCAGTCCCGGGCAGCTTTTCCCGCGCCCCCGTAGACCACCAGGTCCTGCGGGCCCTCGGCCACTTCGGGATCGAGGTTGTTCATGAGCATCCGCAGCGCCGCTTCCTGCCGCCATCCTTTAGCGCGCAGAGCGGCGCCGCGCGGGGCGCGAATGATTTGCATGACTTCAATCTATAGCAGGAATCCGGGCGGGTGTCACGACATGTGTCGTAACCTGATAAACGATGCCTGAACCGAAGAGCGGCGAGCGTCCGCTGAAGACTTTGGAGCGCGTTCTCTCGAAAGCGGGGCTGGGTTCCCGGACGGAGGCGCGCAGTTGGATCGGCGCGGGCAGAGTGCGCGTGAACGGCAAGCTGATTCAGACCCCCGATCACTGGGTGGATCTGGAACGCGACAAGGTCACCTTCGACGGCAAGCCCGTCCGTGCAGGGAAGAAAATCTACTTACTCCTGTACAAGCCCAAGGGCTACCTCACCACTTACAAGGACCCCGAAGGGCGGTCGACCGTCTACGACCTGCTTGCCGGCATCGATCAGTGGGTGTTCCCGGTGGGCCGCCTCGACCTTGACACCAGCGGCCTGCTGATCATGACCAATGACGCGCAGTTTGCCGAACGCATCACAAACCCCGCCTACAAGGTGCCCAAGACGTACCTCGTGAAGACGTCTTCCCGGCTCTTGGATGAGCAGATCGAAAGCCTGCGCCGCGGCGTGACGCTCTCCGACGGACCCACACAGCCCGCGCGTGCCGAACGCATGCGCGACGCCGGGAATCACACCTTTCTCGAGATCACGATTTCCGAGGGCCGCAACCGCCAGGTGCGGCGAATGGTTGAGGCAATCGGCAGCAGCGTGTCAAAGCTCGTGCGAACGGCGATAGGTCCGCTGGGCATCGGCCAACTCGGCATCGGCAAACACCGCCCGCTTGCGGCCGAGGAGATCTTCGCGCTTCGGCCGTCAGGCGCGAAGAAACCTACTGTGCGCCGGCCAGGGCAGCGCCGCCGGCGTCCAGGTTAAGAACCCGGAGAATCTCCGAGTAGAACTCAAGCGCCACGGCCGTATCCGGGTGCTCCGGTCCGAGCGCCTTGTCGATAATCGCCGTGGAGAGTTCGAGCAGTTTCCTGGCTTCGGTGAAGCGAGCCTGTTCGCGGTACGTTCTGGCCAGCTTGTGCATGCTCGAAACGATCTCCGGGTGCATAGGCCCGAGCGCCCTCTTGAGCATATCCAGCCCATCGCCGAACAGCGCCTGCGCCTCGGCGTACTTGTGCTGCGCGCTGTAGACCTCCGCCAACCGGTTCAAGTCGGCCGAGAGGCTCGGGTCGTCCTGCCCAACGATGCGGCGCTTTATCGCCAGCGCGCGCAGGAGCACCTCTTCCGCTTCGTTGTACCTGCCGCCGCTCATGTAAAACTCGCCCAGTTGGACCAGCGTGACTGCCGTGCTCCAGTCCTCATGCCCGAGTTTGCTTTCCTTGATGCCCAGCGCACGCCGAAGCGCGAACAGCGCGGCTGTGCGCTGCCCGAGAGTGATGCACACTTCGCCGAGGCCGTCCAGAACCAGCGCGACGTCGGGATGATCCTTCCCCAGCGCCGCCTCTGTGATTTCCAGTGCGCGGTCGTATTCCGCTGCCGCATCCTCGTATCTGTACCGGAACTTGTACGTCTTGGCCAGATTGAAGTGTACCGGGCCGAGGTCGGGATGGCGCGGCCCCAGTGCGTTTTCGTAAATCGAGATCGCCTTTTTCAGAGCGCGCTCCGCTCCGCCGTAGTTTCCGGCGCCGCAGTGCAGCACTCCCATGGCGTTGAGACTCTTGGCCAGCCGCGGGTCGCGCTGGCCGGCTTCGCCCGCTTCTTCGACCGCCTTCGCGACATACTTCAGGCAGTCTTCCCTTTCGCCCAGATAGAACAATCCCTCCGCGAGGTGCATGTAAAACTGCCAGGAGACTTCCTGCGATTCAACGTCGTATGCCGAGCGAGGGGGGAGGTCCGCCTGGGCAGGCTGGAACTCAGACGTGCGACGCAAGTTCGCTGCTCGTTTCATGGCTGTCCTTAAATTTGGGTGCTTTGCCAGTATATGTATTTATCGCAAGAACTTACCAGTCCCTCGTGGTAATAATTTCGAATATTTCCTAGTGGGGATTACTACTAGTACTTCCGGTACGAAGAAAGGGGCCGCTCTGGTGACAGTCACGTTAGCCGGGGTACCGGTCACGGGCCACGCCGGGCAAAGCGCAGCGGCAGCCCAGAAGGACTGACCCCACCGTGCGAGGATCACGGTGTACGGTGCTGCTCGCGGAGCACTCTTGGATCGTCCATCTTTGGCGACGGCTCCGGGTCGAGCGGTTCGCGCACTTTGGCGGGATCGAACAGGCGGGGATCGATCCTGATGCTCTGGTAAGGCTTAAAATCCGGCTCGTCCGTGAAGCATTCGCTCAGATCCGACGCGGCGGCATCGAATAGGTTAAGCGGCGGCACGCCTAGCAAGCGAAACGCGGTCTTGAGCAGCCCGGGGAAGCTCGCGTTCACGTGCGACACGTAGTTCTTGCGGGCATAGGGGCTCGCCACCATCAACAGCGTGCGGTGCGAATCCACGTGGTCCACCCATCCTTGCGCGTCATCCTCGGTGACGAAAATCGCCATCTGCTTCCACCAGGGCGAATTCGAGAGAAATTCGACAATCCGCCCGAGGGCGTAATCGTTATCCGCCATAAAAGAGGCCTGATACGGATAGCCGTCCTCGGGACGCGCTTTGGCCAGGTGGTCCTGCGGAAGATGAATGTAGATGAAGCGCGGGAACTCCTCGCCGCCCTTGATGTACTTTTTCTCCACCTCGGCGATGAATTGCGAGGCCCGAAACTGGTCCGGGATGTTCGTGTTGTACTGCGGGTATTCGCGTGACGTGTTGCGGTAGAGCGGATCCGCCAGCGGCACGTTCGTGATGTAGCGCGCGCCGGTGGGTTTCAGGCCTTGTCCCTCGTCCACTCCCGCGAGTTCGAGTCCCTCGCCGTAATTGCGGAACGTGATTCCGTTCCGCTCCAGATGATGCCAGATGGAGCCTGCTTCGAGCTGCTCCTCCGGGTGCACCGACGAGTTGCTTCCGGCGAAGCTCAGTCTGCCGGGAGCGGCTGACAGGCGAAAGTCCTTCTGGCCGCCGTAGGACGCCATGAGCGAGCTTTCGGTCCACGCGTTCGGGTACGAACCGACGAGCCAGTGGTGGCCATCCACGCTCACTTCGGAATCGGCGTAGAAGTTATCGCTGAACGTCCAGCGGGAAGCCATCTCGTGGTGGTTCGGCGTTACGTTCACAGCCATCAGGATCGGACGCTGCCGCAGGCCCTTTCGCTCCGACGCTACGTTCGCGTGCCGCCCGAACCGCGCCAGCGTCGCTTCCGCCGCGACTTTTCCGTTCGACGCGGCTTCGATATCGCCGAACACCTCGTCGAACGTGCGGTTCTCCTTTACGATCACGACAACATGGCGGATCGCTTTGGGCAGCGCCGCAGGCTCTCTGTCGATTGCCCGGAAGCCGTTGTTCTCCATCACCTGCGCGGTCAGCTTGTCGAAATCGCCGGCCGCGCGCAGAGGGAATATGGAGATGCTTCCGCGCCGGCGCACCGCCTGGAATGTGTCGATGCCGCCCGGACGCTCGTTGTTCGGTCCGGTGCCGTGGCCTTTTGCGTTGGTGACGTACACAAGGCCGCGGTCTTCGACGACGCGGGTGGGAAACCAGCCCGCGGGAACGTGGCCGAGCACCCGCATTTGGCGCGTGTCGATGATGCCGATCGCGTTGATTCCCGCTTCGGCCACCAGAAGCCAGTTCATCCCCGGCACGTAGGTTATGCCGATGGGCATGACGCCCCTGAGCTTCTCGAGGCCCGGGATCCGGATCGGAATCGTCGCGCGCACCTTGTTGCTCGCGCGGTCGATCACTGTAATCGAATCGTTGTGGGCGTTCGAGACGAACACCGCGTCCTCGCCGGCGGCCACGCCGGACGGGCTGCTCCCGCCCACACTGTTGGCCCCGAACGGCAGTCCGGTCCGCACCAGCGCCTCGACGCGAGGCGACGCCGGTTTGTCCACGTCAATGACCGCTACGGAGTTCGACTCGGGCACATTCGGATCGCCGAGGCCTGGGACTTTTACGGGTCCGCGGGCGGTGTCGCGCGTGGCGCCGGAGGCGGCTTCCGGGGAAGGGAAGCCAAACGCGGGAAACGGCAACCCCGTGTCGCGGGCCTGTTTGGGGTCCGCGCCGGGGATGGCCTGGTACTGGAACATGCCCAGATTCGTGACGTAGGCCTTGCGTCCATCGGGGGAAAGCGCGATCGCGAAGGGAAGCCGCCCGATGCGCACCGACGCGATCACCTGGTGCTTGCGCACGTCGATCGCCGACATGCGAAAGTTCGCCTGGTCGAGCACATAGAGAATGCCGCGCACCCGGTCCAGCGCGAGGTCGCCGGTGTAGCTGTCCTGGAAGCCTTCGCCATTCAGGTCGTAGATCCGCTTCGTCTCGCCGGTCGTGGGATCGATCAGCCGGACGCGGCCCGAATTGCCTTCCGAAGCGAAGACGGAGCGCTCACCGTCGAAGGCCAGGCCCATGAACACGCTGCGCCACTCGTCTTCATCCTCGGCGGGCGCCCTCTCCCCTACAGGCAAGTGTTTCGCCCACCAATACATCTTGTCGCGGCGGAGCACGGTGAGAGAGTACCGCTGGGGGCCGCCGTTTGCGGAGACCACCAGGTTGCCGCTCGGGCTGATCGCCAGTCCGAAGGGTCCGGGGCCGGTGGCATAGGAACGCCCGAGCGGCGTTACCAGCCGGCCACCGGGAAGAATGCTCTCCGCGCCTGGCCGGGGCAATGTCGGCCGCGTGCCCGCAGGCGCGGCATAGTCCGCCGCTGTAAGAATCGTGCTGATTACGAAAAGGACGAAGACGCGCATCGATTAGACGGCTTGCCGAAGCAGCCACTTAAAAGTGTATGCTAAACGGCGGTGGGCACGCGGCGCGCCCGTTCGGGAGAAAACGTGAACAGACGATCATTTATGGGCACCATGGGAGGACTCGGCATGACAGGCATCACCCCGGCGGCACCGGCCGGCCGGAAGAAGACCAGATACTACGTTCTCGACAGCTTCTTTCTCAAGAATGGGACTCAGCTACCGCGTCTACACGACTTCGCGAGCAAGGTGGCCTTGCCGGCTCTCAACGAAGTGCACTCAGGTCCTAAGATCTACCTGGAAGCGTTGATCGCCCCGCACATGCCGCAGTTCGCCGCTATCTACGGGTTCGACTCTCTCGAGCAGATGGAGAGCGTTCACCGCAGAATGGCGCAGAACGCCGAGTTCCTGAAGAAGCTGGATGAAGTGGAGAGCGGCCCCGAGCCGCCCTTCGAGCACCAGACCAGCACGCTTCTCGAGGCCACGGACTACTCGCCCGAACTCGTCGCCCCCGCGGAGCCGCCTGCCTCGCCGCGAATCTTTGAGCTAAGGGTCTATCACTCGCCGACCTGGAGGCAGCTCAAGGCCCTTCACGAACGCTTCGCCGGACCGGAGATCAGAATCTTCCACCGCAGTGGAGTGCATCCCGTGCTGTACACGTCCACCGTACTGGGCGCCAACATGCCGAACCTCACTTATCTGATTCCGTTCGAAAGCCTCGCCGCGCGCGAGAAGGCATGGGCCGCATTCGGAGCCGATCCGGAGTGGGTCAAGGTCCGCCGCGAGTCCATCGAAAAGCACGGGCAGATATCGAGCGTGATTCAGATCTCGCTTTTCCGTGCTACGTCTTATTCGCCGATAAGGTAGGACTGGGACGTGGGGCGACGCTATGCGTCGCTGCACGGCTGAAGCCGTGCCCTGATACGAGGCCCAAGCCACGGACTTGCGGCTGAGGACGGCTTCCTTCTTGACGCGACTGATACGGTTTGTGGTCAACGGGGCCGCGAGTCAGGAGCCGGACCGGTGTAGGTCAGACGCAGGGCCCAGTCATCGTCGCTCGGGAATTTGGGCACATTGATAACGCCGATCTGATTCGATCTGACTGTGCCATCACCGGCGTCGGACCATGTGCCCGTGCGCGGGTCGAACCACTCCGCTTTGTAACCGCCCCACAGGCGCGCACCGCGGACCTGACTCTGCGGGCAGCCCTTCTCGAAGTACACCAGGAAGATGTCCTTGTCCGGCGTGCGCGCGCAATACGCCCAGCCCTCATAGCCTCGGGTCACGGGTGTCTTGTTCGGCGACACCAGGTCGGCGATGGGCACCAGTTCCTGGTATCGCTTGCCGATCGACAGTGCGAACGTCCGCAGATGCTGCATCTGGCTGCCCGACCGCCACTGGAAGGCGTCCCACATCTTCGTCTCGGCGGCCGGCTCGATGTCCGCGCCCCAGATCCCTTCAGCGCCGTAAACGTGCCCGGCGAAACCGCCGGAGAGGAAGCTGCCGTACATGCCGGAGCGCACGAATCTGTCATCCTGTTCGGTGCCGCCCGGCGCGCCGAACTTATAGCCGCCCGGTCCCAGGCCGCGGACGTCTTTGTACCCGGCGTAGTAAGGCTCGCCATTCAAAGCCGGTTGCGGCTTCGGTGAATTGTAGATCTCGGTCAGGTACCAGTAATTGTTGTGCTCGCGCATGTTGCCGATCTGGTGCAGGGTGACCCAGGAGTCCTCGCCCCAGTTCTCGTACGTCGAGGGATTGGCATTGGCCGAGAGTAGCGTGCCGAACGGCGGCGGCCCATACTTCTTCTTCACGACGTCGATCGCCTGAACGAAATCTTGCGGCCCCACGGATTCGGCAATGATGTCCAGGTGCACCGGACTCAGCACGACGTTGTTTGCCTGATAACGGGACCACACGTACTGAATGAATCGCGCGTACGAATCCGGCCACGAGTAGAACTTCTTCCAGCAGAGGCTGGCATCGCGCCGCGAGACTTCAATGAACGGCACGAATCCGTGCGCGTTCAAGTAGTCGATCTTGCGATCCATGTAGCGGAAGTAGTCGGGATTGAGGCGGTCTACATCGGGATAGATGTTCTCGTACCCGGGAACTTTGCCCGGAAACAGGAACGGCCGGCCGCCCTCGTTCTCCATGTTCTTCGCGCTTCCCGTGCCGAACTCGAGCCAGGCGGAACGGAGCGTGGTCTTGTCGGGATCGTTCATCACGATGCGCCAGGGGAGGCCGTCGGTGGCCCAGTTAGGGAATGCGGCGATGATGTTCACCCAGTTGTAGCCCTGGGCTTTGCGGTAGCGAATGTAGTCCTTGAAGCCCGCCTCCGGGCCGAGCGGGCGCTCGCGGTCATCGTCGTACCAGCGGAAGCGGTTGGACGGGATGGAGTACATCGTGTCGCCGATCGCGAAGTAAGGCGTGCCGTCGGCGTGCTCCAACGCATGACGGTTCGCGGTCGAGCGTATGAAACCATGGCGCAAGGGATTGGCCTTCTTGTCGGTTTCGCTCCAGTCCTCAGCGACAAACCGCCCGCTCTTGCGCGCCAGGCCCGGATCCTCCGGCGTGGAACCGCTTGTCCACGTCCATTCACCGGGCGCGGTGGCCACCAAACGCACGCGGAATGTCTGGCCGCCATCCCAGAACCCGTAGATGCGCTTCCGAAAGCCGGGTCCGGTGAGGTCGACCCAGACGGTAACGTCAGTGTAGGGATTCGTGTAGCTCTTCGCCGACGTGAACGTCAGTTCCTGCTTCTCCCAGACGTGAACCGGGCTCGGCGCTCCCTGGGACCAAGCTCCCGCGAGCAACAGGAAAATGCAAAACATAATGTGCTCCCCGACGTGCTAAACCCGGTTGACTTCCGGATGGGCCCAGGGCTTCCGATAGGACCGCCTGAGCAGGCGGTTTGCCTCTTCGTCGCTCACCACGCGCCCTGTCTTGGCGTCCCACTGCAACGTGCGGCCCAACTGTAGCGAGAGGTTCGCCAGGATGCAGCAGGCGGTGGAGATGTGACCTTCTTCGATATCGGCAACCGGCTTGCCGCGAGTCGCTACAGCCGCGAGCAGGTCTTTGAAGTGCCCGCGAATCGCCGGAGCAACGTGTTTCTCTAGCCGCGGCTCGGTCTTGTCCTCGGGGTACTTCTCGAGTTCGTATTCGACGTCCTTGTGAACGGACTGCGCGTCCCTGCCCATCGGGATGTAGTCGTAGCCGAACACGCCCGCCTTGAGTGTGCCCTTTTCGCCATAAAACGTCCCGGCCCAACTGTATTTTGGATCGGGCGGCGCGCCCCACCGGCGCAGGTTCCAGACGACATTCAGATCGTCGTACTCGAAGGTTGCGGTCTGCGTGTCCGGAATGTTCGAGAACCCGCCCTTGTGGACCAGGAGTCCGCCGGTCGAGGACACCCGCTTCGGCCAGCCCAGGTTCATCATCCACCGCACCATGTCGAACATATGGATCCCCATGTCGCCGATGGTGCCGTTGCCGTACTCCATGAACGCCCGCCAGTTCGACGTCCGCATGCGATTGTAAGGGAACATGGGGGCCGGGCCGGTCCACATCTCGTAATCGAGTTCGGGCGGGACCGGGGTGGCTTCCGGCATCGGCATGGCGCGCCCGCCCAGATAGCAGCAGATCTCCACCATTCCGATCTTGCCCAGCTTGCCGGACTGGATGTACTCGTTGCGCGCCTCGATCAGGTGCGGCGTGCTGCGCCGCTGCGTCCCCACCTGGACGACGCGCTTGTACTTCCGCGCCGCTGCCACCATCGCCTGACCCTCGACGATATCCACGCTGATCGGCTTCTGTACATACAGGTCGGCGCCCGCCTGGCAGGCCGCGATCATCGGCAGCGCGTGCCAGTGATCCGGCGTCGCGATCTCCACGATATCGAGATCCTTCTCCTTGAGCATCTCGCGGTAATCGGTGTACAGGCGCGGCCGCTTCTTCGACGGCTGCTTCTGTTCCGACCATTGCGCGGCCATCTCCAGCGCGCGCTTGTCCACGTCGCAGAGCGAGACGATCTCGATGGGCGCAATCTGGTTCAGGCGGAAAACGTCGCTCTTCCCGTACCAGCCGCTACCGATCATCCCGACACGTATCGGCTTCTGGTCGGCGAACTCCGCGGCATAACCTGAGGTCTGCGCGAGGGATAACCCTGCGGCGGTATGAAGGAACTGGCGGCGGTTCATGAATTATGTCTCCTCAGAAAATCACCGCGGCCCCGTGGACCAGCCTTGCCTACGCCGGTTGCCTTAGGTTGCGGCTTAGCCCGTCAGTATATCCGAAACAGCGGCAAAGATCACTGGACCCGTGCCGGCGCGGCCAAACCTTCAGCGGCACGCCGGTGATTGTCAGGGGAGGCCTCATGGCCCTGCGGGCGGGCCAATAGTGGCCATCGGTGCGCGGAAACCGGCGGAGTCCTGCGGGGGCCGGTGATTTTCAGACAGCGGTCTGAGGTATTACTGCTGGTTGCGGCGGCGGATGAGCCACGGCTCGATCGCTCCCGGATTCTCGAAAATGTCTTCCTCGAGGTCCCGGAATTGGCTTTGGATAACCGCGCGCTCGATGGAAGCCCCGAGGAACTCATCACCGCTTTCGGCCCGCTTCCGCTCGATCAGGGTCAGGATCGCCTCGCAGAGTTCCAATCGCGCCCTCGTGTTTCCCATGGCCCATCCCTCCTGTCTGATTTGACGCAGATTTCAGACTAGTTCTCTGACCGCCTAGACAAATTCTAAAAAACAATTCCATTTTGAAATGTTTTGGCTCATACTTGGGTATGGGCCGTCCACCCCTGAGGATCGAAGTCAACCGGAAAGACCAAAAGGAACTCG
>JAEZIJ010000042.1 GCA_023436715.1 Acidobacteriota bacterium | reverse complement strand
CTTCCACCCGGCGCAGCTCTTTGCTGCTCATCGCTGTCCTTCCCACCCCGACCTCCATTCGAGGTCTTCAGGTTAGGGGACATTTCTATCGAGGTCCAAAGGGGACATTATCAAAGTGGCGCGACAGAGCTAAACGATATCATCGCGCGAAGGTGAAAGCGACATGCATCGAACCTCGGTGAACGGACTTTATAAGTGGCTGGCGGAATACTATGACTTACTGTTCTCGCCGTACCGCGGTCACCGGCGATGTGCCGGGCGGCGCGGGAGAAGGCTCGGTTCGCCGGCGTTCGTCTGCCGGAGCGGGTGGACGAGAAGCCGGGTCTGGCGAGCGAGGCGGGGTTCGAGTCGGGGCGCGGGTGGGATGCCACTCCGGGATGCCACTCCGGGACGGGGCTGGAAGCGACAGTCCAGGAGGTCTGTCTCGCCGTGGTAGGCTAGTCAATTCTCATCTTGTTATGAAAACGATAAACGGGCACCGCAGCCAGTTGAATAGCGTCCCGTTGGGAAAGTCGCGCACGCAGTCACTGAGCGACGGGGTGTTTGCGGTCACGATGGGGTTGCTGGCGATGCAGGTGCAGATCCCGCAACTGCCGGCCGACACGGACCCCGCGAAGCTGCTCGAGGGGATCGGGGCGATGATGCCCTCGATCGTGGTCTTCGGCGGAGCGTTTCTCCTGGCGGGCCTGTTCTGGTACCTGCAACACCTCACGTTTCACTTCATCCGGCAGACAAACCACGTTCTCATCTGGATCAATATCGTTTTTCTCATGTTCGTCGCGGGGCTGCCGTTCTGCGCGGGCATGCTCAGCCGGTTTCCCAACCAGGCGCTCGCGTATCCGTTCTTCTTCGGGGACGTGCTGGCGGTGAGCGTGACTCTGAACTGGCACTGGTATTACGCCACGCGGAAGTACATGGTGGATCCCGAAGCGGACATGGACCTGATGGTGCGGATCTCGTCACGGCTGCGCGTAATTCCAAGCGCGGCGGCCCTCGCGCTCGCGCTGGGCACGCTGAATGCGCAACTCGGAGTGGCCGGGTTTATCTGGGTTCTGCTGCTGGAGCCGTTCTTCGAAAGGTGGCGCGTGCGGAGGGCAGCGCGCAACCGGCTACGGATTGAGCTGAAGCGCGAAGTTGAGCAGTGAGCCGTCCTTCACTTCAATAACCTGATCGGCGCGCCGGCCGTCCCTGACGACGGTCACGGTGTACTTGCCGACGGGCAGCGTCAACCTGGCAGGCGTCCTCTCAGGGATAGGTTTTCCGTCAATCAGGATCTGCGCTCCCGGGGTCTCGGTGGACACCACGACGATTCCCACTGCCTTGGTCAGGCTAACAAACAGTTCCTGGGGCCGCTGGACCTCGACGATGCGCAGTTCGCGACGGTAGCCCCGCATGGAGATGATCAGTGTGTGGCGGCCGGGCGATACATGGAACGAGCAGGGCGACTTGCAGCCCTTCGAGAAATCGTTATCGAGAAAGGTATCGGCGCCGGGCGGGCTGGTGACGATCTGGAGGGGCTGCTCGGCGGTTGATGCAACGGCCGGCGTGCGAGCGACGGGCGGTTTCGGAGCCGGGGTGACGGCCTGACTCTCGACGGGGCTGGTGGCGGCGGGCTCGGGTGGCTGTGCCGCGGGCTGCGATTCCGTGGGCACCGGAGTTGCCGCCGGAGGAGTCTCAGGCTCGATGACAGCGGGCTGGGCAGGCGGCATCGGCGCGGGCTTGGGAGCGGCGACTGGAGCGGGAGCCGGACGATTCACCGCGACCTGCCGCTCGGGCTCACTCTGGGACATCCAACGCTCGGCGGCAACGAACAGGAGAGCTACGACGCCGAGCGCGACCAGGCCGGCGGCAAGGATCTGCCACACAAGCCTGCGGCGCGGCGCGGCGGTCCGGACACTCCGCTGCGTGGTGGTGACTCCTATGGGAGCGGCAACGACTTCGGTGGGCAGGTTCTGGCTGGAACCCCTCGGAATCGGCTTCCAGCCCTTCTTACTTTTCAACGCCGAATCGAGCGCCGCGATAAACTCCGCGCACGTGGGATACCGTTTCGCAGGGTCCTTCGCCAGCGCGCGGTTGAGGACCATGGCGACGGCCCAACCGAGCGACGGGTTGAGATGATGCGGGGCGAGCGGCTCTTCGGACACGATTTTGTAGAGCACGGTGGTGAGCTGCTCGGCGGCAAACGGCTTCTCGCCGGTGAGCATCTCGTAGGCGGCGACAGCGAGTGAGAACTGGTCGGCGCGGCCATCCACCGGTTTGCCCTGAACCTGCTCGGGGGACATGTAGTTCGGGGTCCCGAGCACCATTCCGGTCTGCGTCATCTGCTGGGATTCGGCGATCTTGGCGACGCCGAAATCGGTGATCTTAGCGGCGCCCTCCTCATCCAGCATGATGTTGGCCGGCTTGATATCGCGGTGGACGATGCCCTTCTTGTGCGCGTAGTCGAGCGCGGCGGCGGTCTGCTGGAGGATGCTGACGATTCTCTGCGGCTCGGGCGGTTCGGGCCCCAGCAGAAGCATTTCGAGGCTGGGCCCGTCCACGAGTTCCATGGCGATGTAGGTGACCTCACCCTCCTCGCCGACGTCGTACACGGTAACGATGTTGGGGTGGGAGAGGATGCCGGCCGATTGGGCCTCGCGGAAAAGGCGGTCGCGCAGCCGCTCGCGCTCGGCGGAGTCGGTGAACTCAGCGAGCTTTATGGTCTTGATGGCGACAGGGCGGTTTATGGCCGGGTCCAGGGCCCGATACACGATGCCCATGGCTCCTCTTCCCAGTTCACCCACGATCTGGTATCTGCCGATCGTCTCCATGCAGATGCGTTGTCAATTGTAACGCAACGGTGCTGCTGGATTCTTTAAGCGCCGCCGGCGCCGCGCAGTTCAACGACCGCTTCAGTGATCTGGCCGAGGTAATGGCCGTCGCTTACCACGTCGGCCGCGATTGCGAAGCGCGGGCCCGGGGCGTCCCAGTTCCGGGGAATTGAGAGGGTAAGGCGGCGGGCGGCCTTGCCATTAGCAGGTGCCTCAAAACGCAGCACATCGGGTTCGATTTTCCATTCCGCGGGCGCAACCAGGGCGATTTCCAGCTTCATGGGGGCGCTGCGGTAATTCTGGACGCGGATCTCGATTTCACCGCGCTCACCCGGCGTCAGAACGATCTGGTAGGGGTAGATGCTCACCCAACCGGGGTCGAGGCCGAAACCGGCTTCGCCATCGGGAAGCAGATCGAAGAAGAACTGCTGCTGTTGCTTGAACTTAGTCTCGGTGGCTAGCATTGCGGCGCGGTCCACCGCGAAGGGCCGGCCGTGGCCGGGACAAACGATTTCCGGCTCGTGCTGGATGAGGTTGCGGATTGACTTCAGGTGGCTGTCGTTCTCGACGTGGTTGCGGAAGATCAGGTTGTGGCGGAGCGTGCCGTCGCGGCGCGGGTTTTCGAAGAAAGCGTCGCCGGTGAAGGCCACGCGCTTGCCGTCGAGGTTGACGTACATGGCCATCTGGTACTCGGTGTGGCCGGGCGAGTGGGTGACCTCGAATTCGAACTCCTCCCAGCGGAATTTCTCGCCGTGGCGGAAGGTGCGGCCGACCTTGACCGGCTCGCCGAGGATGCAACCCAGGTTGTAGCCGCGCGGGTTCTGGAAGACATCCGCCATGTTTTCGTAGCACCAGACCTGGGTGCCGTAGTTGCGCATGAGGTGCGGGAAGCCGTTCATGTGGTCGTCGTGCATGTGAGTGGGAATCGCGACGTCAACCGACTTCAGTCCGTAGTTGCGCCGCAATTCGTCGATGCTGTGCTCGACGAAACGAATGCGGTCGTTTACCGCGGTGGCCCGTTCGAAGACGCCAAAGTGGTTCTGCGAGGCCGAGCCGTAGTCGATGAACATCGCCTTGCCGCTCGAGCTGATGATGGCGTAGAACGAGGCGGTGGTGAGGTAGTGCGCGACGAGGTGGGGACTGACGGCGTAGGGGCGAAAGGTCTCGCTGGGCTCGCCGGCCTGGAACCGGTAGTAATCCGAAAGCCTCGTGATGGTCTGGCGGATGGCGGTGTCGGAGTCCCGCATCGGCTCACCGTGGGAAGGGCAGAGGAGGCGCCGCTTGCGCTCGCGCAGGCGAGCGAGCGAGTAAATGCCGAGATCCACGCCTTCCGAGCCTCCGTAGTTGATCTGGGTGTCGTACAGGTTCTGGATTTTGCCGGGGGCGTAGATGAGGTCGCCGGTGAACGCGACGGGGCTGCGGTCGACTTCCGCGAGCAGGGCGATGGAGCCGAGAGTGTGGCCCGGCGCGGGCAGGACGAAGAAGTCGATGCCGTTCCAGCGGAAGGTGGTGTAGTCGGCCAGCGTGCGGGCGACGGGTATGTTTTCGGTAACGGTGTTGAAGTCGTTGCGGACGTAGTAAAGGTGGAAGACGCGGCGATTGCGCCAGAAGTTTTCGGCGTCCGCGAAAAGGTGCGATTCGTGCGCGGGCGCGGCGATAGGGATACGCCGTTCGACGGCTTTCCAGTCGCCCTGGCACTGATCGCGATGGTGGTGGGTGTGGAGGATCCAATCGACTTTGGTGATTCCGAGGGCGGGCAGGTGGTCGAGAATCTTGCCGGAGCCGAAGTCGATCAGGACGGCGGAGGAGCCGTTGCGGATGACGTAGACGTTGCAGGTATCTTCGAAGAGCCACAGATTTTCCGACAGCTTCCGCGGCGCTCCGGTTGGGGCGAACGCGGTGCGGGAGTAGTGGCGTTGGTTTTGCGGCGCTGGCGCGGCAGGGGGCCCGGCGGCTGCCGCTCCCGTGGACGTAAGGAAATTCCGCCTGGTGGTTCGGGGCATGGAGGTACGGTATCACGGGCGGGATCTGGAGAAAACGCGGGCGAAAAGGTATTTGACTGTACTGTCCCCGGTTTTTAAACCAGCTCGCGGATGGAGCCGGCCATTCTTTTGCTCACGACGGCTTCCATGCCGTTTGAGAGCTTGAGGAGCCAGCGCTTGCTGGTGAGCGGCGAGAGGGTGCGGATGTGGTCGGTATTGACTATGACCTGGCGGCGAACGCGGCGGAACACGGGCGGCAGGACGGAAGACTCCAGATGCTTGAGCGAGTGGCTCGCGAGGAACTTTCCGGTCTTTGCGACGACGTAAACGAGTTCGCCTTCGGCAATGAAGGCGATCACATCGGCGGGGTCGAACAGGTGCAGTTGGGCGCCGCTGCGGCCAACTATCTTGCGCAGCTCAGGGCGCTGAGGAGCGGGTTTCAGCCTGGCGCGCGCGCGTTCGAGGGCTTCTTTGAGGCGTTCGATGCGGACGGGCTTGAGCAGATAGTCGATCGCGCCAACATCGAAGGCTTCAAGCGCGTGCCGTTCGTGGGCGGTTACAAAGATAACCAGCGGCATGTGTGCGCCGGAGAGTGAACGGACGGCGGAGAGGCCGTCGAGTTCGGGCATGTGGAGATCGAGGAGCGCGACGTCGGGCTCGAATTCGAGAATGCGCTCGACGGCTTCAGATCCGGTGGCTGCCTCGGCAACAATGTGAACCCAGGGGAACTCGTCGAGGTGCTCGCGAAGGATGCGGCGCGCGAGCGGCTCGTCATCCGCAATGAGGACTCTCACCGGCCGGCCTCCACCGCCTGCGCGACGGGGATGGTGAAACTAACTTCCGTGGCGCCGGGGGCGCTTTCGATTCGCAACTCCGTGCCCGACCCGTAGGCGAGCTTGAGGCGTTGCGCGACGTTCTTCAGGCCGACTCCGGCGCCTCCGGTGGACGTCGAAAAGCCCGCGCCGGTATCGCGAACCAGGATTCTGAGGCCGCCGGCGACGAGGCCGGCTTCAAGGCGCACCAAACCGCCGGCCGCGTTCGGAGAGATGCCGTGCTTAACTGCATTCTCGACCAGCGGCTGCACGGAGAGGATCGGGATGGGAATTCGGAGCGCGGCGGGATCGACCTCGATCTCCTTGCGGAGGCGGCTTCCGAGGCGGAGAGTCTCGATTTGGAGATAAGCGCCGATGATACGCAGTTCCTCCTCGAGGGGAACGGTGGTGTCCTCGTTAGTGAGGAGGTAGCGAAAAATGTCGGAGAGGTTGAGGACGGTCTCTCGTGCCTCGGCGGCGGCGCGGGGGACGAGACTGTAGAGCGTGTTCAGCGCGTTGAAGAGAAAGTGCGGATTGATTTGGGCCTGAAGAGCGCGAAGCTCGGCGCGGGCGGCGAGGCGGCGCAGTTCCGATTCGCGGAAAGCCTGGACGTGGTCCGTGACGACGGCGGCGAATTCGCGCAGGTGCTGGAGATCCTCGCTCATGTAGGGCTGGCCGCCGCGGCGGCGTCCCAGCGACAGGTATTGGGTGTCCTGCGAAGAAAAGCGCAAGGGCACGAAGGTTTCGTTGATGTCCAGGGGACCAGCCACTCGCGAGACGCTTTCGGCGCGCATAAAGGCGGCGATGCGGTCCGTGGCCCAGTCGAGGTAGGCGGCTTCGTCGTTGAAGCCTGTAGCGGACCGGAGCTGGGCGGCGAGCGCGAGCGGATCGCCGCGGCGGAAGACGATGCGGGTCATCCATTTCTGGAGGCGGCCGCGGGCGAGCACGAACAGGAGGAAGAGGAGACAGATGGCGAGGGCGAGTGCGGCGTCGCCGGTGACTTCGTTTGCGAAGAGGTTCGCCCGGATGAGCCGCAGGCCCGCGACGGCGAACGCCGCGGCTAGCACGAAATTGGCGCAGAAGCGGATGAGGGCATCGAGTAGGACGAAACGGTGGTTGCGGAGAATGATGAGCAGCGCCAGCGGCACGCTCGCGTGGTGGAGGATGAGTTCGTGCGACCAGGTGTGCGCGCCGTGATCGAGGCCGACATGGACGTAAGTGCCGACGAAGGTGAACAGAAGCGCGGCGCCGAGCAGGCGGCGGAGCAGGCTTCTTCGTTCGGTGCCGGTGGAGCCGACCACGTGGATGGCGGAAGCGATGGTGACGCCTCCGAGTCCGAACGCCATGAGGCCGAGCGCGTAGACGTGCAGTTGCGGGCGCGCGAGGACGACTTCGGCCATGTGCAGAGCGGCAGCGGCGGCGCCCGTGACGTAGCCGGCGACAGCGAGACGGCAGCGGTGATCAAGGGAGAGGTGGAGCAGAACGGGCGCAAGCAGGCTGAGGCTGCTGAAGCTCAGCATCTCGATGAGGGCGATGGCGCGCGGGTGGGCGGGCGACATCGCGATGAGCGCCAGAGCTCCGAGATTCCAGGCGAAGGCCAGCGCCGCGGCGGCGAGGGTGAGGCGGCTGCCGCTGAGGCGGATGCCTGAGCGGTCGCGGGCGAGCAGGAAAAGGAAGATGCCGAAGACGATGGCGCCGGCGCAGTGCCCGGCCATGTTCAGCAGCGACGAGCCATGCCCGAGCGCAGCGTAAGCCGCCGTGTTGGATGAAACCATTCCTGCCAGCCTCGATGTGAAAACCATTGTAGCGGGCGGGAGCTGCCCTACTCCACCGGGCATGTTAGTTTGAATGCAAGGAAAGATCGCTTGCGCATCTGGGATTTACGCCGTGGTGACAACGACGACAACCGTTCGAGTCCGTATGGCGGCGGGTTACGCGGCCTTGTCCTTTCGACCCTGCTTGAATTCAATTATCTGAAGGCGCCGCTCAGTTTCCTGGTCCTGATTCTCGGACCTGCCCTCCTGGTGGGCATCGCCCCGTCAGTCGTGTTCACCTACGGGCGGCTCCTCTTACGTTCCACCGCCGTCGCCGGATCTACTCTGCTCGCCGAACTCGGATTCCTGGCGATCCTGGTTGTAGCCGCTCTGTGGATGGGTCGCCGGTTTCTCGCCGCGGCCTTGCTCAAGGTACACCATCTTCATTACATCCTGGTCTTTCCAATCTTTGTCGCGCTGCGTGAGGTCTTGCGCGCGATTGGTGAGCGTTTCGGCAGCCGGCCGGTTGCGCCCGAACAACTCGCTCTCAGACGCCGGCTGGGCGCCGTACTCGCCGCGCTGCTCTTCGCCATCGCCGGCCTCGCCTTGGCCTTAACCGTCGAGGTCTCAACCGGCTTCAAACTGCTCGACGTCGAACATGCAAGCCTGTGGGACGACTTCAAGGCGGCGCTGGGCAATGCGGCTGTGATACTCGGCCTCTCCACTGTGGTCGAGAGCTTGTATTGGCTCTGGCGTGAGCTTACATTGAGCAGCCCTGTCCTCGACTGGGTTCCAGGGCCGTCGCAAGCTGGTGCTTCAGTTTTGCGCGTGGCGCATCTCTCGGACCTGCACCTGGTAGGCGAGCGCTACGGCTACCGCATGGAAACCGGCACGCACGGCCCGCAGGGCAACGGACGCTTTCGCGATGCGCTGGGCAAACTCGCCGCGATCCACGAGCAGACCCCGCTGGACCGGATCTTAGTGACCGGTGACATCACCGATGCCGGGACGCGCGCCGAATGGGCGGAATTCATCGACCTGATTCGCGGTTATCACGAATTGCGGGAGCGCCTGTCTTTCGTGCCGGGCAACCATGATGTGAATATTGTGGATCGCACGAACCCGGGCCGCCTCGATCTCCCACGGAGCGCGGGCCCGGCGCTGCGCAAGCTCCGTTTCATCCTGGCTCTCGACGCCGTCCAGGGCGATCGTGCACGCGTGGTTGACCATGCGTCCGGTTCATTAGGGCCGTCGCTCAGGGAATACCTTCGCCAAGGGAAACGTGTCGAACTGCTGCGCGACCTCGCACAACGCGGTGCGATGAGAGGCCGGTCGGAGATCGCCAAGGTGTGGGACGGCATGTTCCCGCTGGTCGAACCGGCTCGAGCCGAAGATGGGTGCGGACTCATCCTCCTCGATTCGAATGCCCCCAGCAACTTCTCGCTCACCAACGCGATCGGGGTCGTCAATCCTGCGCAGATGAGAGCGCTCACGCTGGTGCTGAGAAATTCACCTGGCCGCGCCTGGATTATTCTGCTTCATCATCAGGTCGTGGAGTATCCGGTCTTGTCGATCCAACTGCGCGAACGCATCGGCCTGGCGCTCGTCAACGCACCGGACGTTCTGGCAGCGATGGCGCCTTATGCCTCGCGCGTCCTCGTCCTCCACGGCCATCGCCACAGGGATTGGATCGGCAGCTGCGGCGGTGTTGTTCTGTGCTCCGCTCCATCGGTAGCTCTGGATTCCGCCGGAGTGGAGGAACATCGGGGAAGCTTCCACATCCGTGAGCTCACCCTCGGGCCGGGCGGAGACATTCGCCTCGCGGCTACGCGGCGCGTTCTGGTCGCGGATCACTGTCGAGTACGGTGAGGCCAAAACCGGCTGATGCCGGCTTGTGCGGACCTGATCGCAGTCATCACCGCAGCGAGCGCGGCGGTTGCAGCTCCCCCGCCCCGCTCGCCCTCGCGGCTGGTGTCCTCCTCGACAGCACTCGCAACTTGCTCCGCGGCCAGATGTTCGTCGTTGTCTCCGAGGCGATCGGACTCTTCCGGGGCGGGTTCGGGAGCGGGAGCATACAGAAGGTCTTCGATCTCATCGATTCGTTCGCTCGCGTCGTTGTAGCCAAGATCCAGGAGGGCGTTTGTGTACTTCGAGGTGAAGAGCAGATAGCTCATTAGTTCCGCGGTCGAAGCCTTGTCCCGCCCCAGGCTCTTCACGAAGTACTGGATAACGTGAGGCATGCCGGTCTGGTGCTGTTCGGCCACCTGAGACAGGTCGACCGAAGGCGTGATGAGAAGCGATCTCACTGGGCGGATGGGCTCGTGTCCCGGGATGCTGGACGCGTCCAGGTGGCCGGCGCGAAGCAACTGGTTTAAGCGCTCCAGATGCTCGTTGTCGGTTACAAGGTTATCCAGAAAGATGGCGCTGAAGAGGACTCCCATGATCTGTGCCACCGAGGGATCTCTTCTGTCCGTGCTCGCTTCCCGCCGTTTGGCATTTCCACTGCTTACCCCAATCGCCAGGATGCGGTCCGCACCCAAGCGAATGGCCGGACTGAGCGGCTGTTGAAGGCGCAGGCAGCCGTCCCCGAACAGAGCGCTCGTGCGGCCAACCTTCAGTCTTACAGGCTGAAAGATCACGGGAATTGCAGCGGATGCGCAAATATGTTCTACCGTGATTTTCGCCGGCAATGTAACCCGCCTACTCTTGTTCCACTGGGCGTGGCCCCTCTGGCCCTGGATAAAAAGGTAGCTCTTTCCCGAATCGTAACTGGTGGCGGAAACCGCCAAGGCATAGAGGTGCCCTTGTTTGATGTTGGCTTGCAGGCAATCGCAACGCAGAACGTTTCGAAGATAGTGCTGTAGAGGCGTGGCGTCCAGCAGCGAGCGCGCATTGCCTCCTCCAAATAGTCCACCGAAAGACAAGTCGATTATCCAGGTGAGAGAGTTATGGGCCTGAGACAAGAGGTCGCAGCGAAAGACGTCAGAGGGCTTGAGATGCGACCATAGCCCGGCGAGATAAGCCGTCGCGGAAGTAAAATCGTCGCTGCCCGCGGCTAACATGGTTCCGTTGATCGCTCCGGCGGAGGAGCCGGCGATGATGGGAAACGGATTGCCACAGGTTCGGATCCGTTCTATCTCGCCAATGCGTTTCATGACGCCTGCCTGATAGGCGCCGCGGGCGCCTCCACCTGTCAGCACTAGACCGAGTGAGTTTTCCATCGTAGACGGCATCCCAATGCACCCCGAAATCAACGCCTGTCAACGGCGCGCCCAGAACCCATTGGCGTCCTTTTCTGCGGATGCGGAAGCAATCGGCTTGCCAGCGTAGAAGTCGCTAATAGGAAGAAGATTGCGCCGCTTTCAATTCGCGGGGCTGAGCACAATTTCCACTGAGAGGGAAAACTTACGCCCAGTAAACGGCGGAACGGTCATTATGCAGCGCGCGTAAACTGCTTGCTTACGCGCGCGGCTCAGTTGGGATTCTGAGCCGCGACCGTGATGGCGGCACGTGTCAGAAAGACAGTCCCACAGCCGCCTGATACGTGCGCGGGGCGACGAAGTGGGTTCCGCTGAAGGTCGAAAGGAAATTGAAGAGCGATGCCTGGTTGGTCAGGTTCAGAACCGCGAATTTGACGGTGGTTCTGACGCGGTCTTTGTGGAAGAGGTTGTCGGTTCCGATGCCGATATCGAAGAGATTGCGCGGGGCGATTCGGGGCGGGTTCTGGTCCGCGCTCGCAGCGCCGGGAGCGGGAATGACGAGGCGGGTGGCTCCATACGCCGGCGACGCGCAGGCGGTGATTGGGTTCGCGGGCGTGGCAAATTGAGCACCGCAGTAGAAACCGATTGCGGCCTGTTGCGCGCCCGTTAGCGATAGAGCGTCGTCGAGGCCGGTAACCGCTCCGGCGACGAGTCCGCTGTCATAGCGCCACACGAAGGAGACCCAGGCGCCGTTTTTCGGGCGCTGGTAGTGCAGGCTGGTGGTCTGCTGGAAGGCCTGGTCGTGATCGATGCGGAAGACTGAGTCGTCAACGGGCGAGTTGAAGATGAGCCCTCCGTTTTCTGGGCCGAAGAAGCGCGCCCTGGTGTGCCCCATAGTGGTGGCCGCCCGGAATCCGTGCAGGTTGGGCGTTGAGATCCTCACGGCAACGCCGTCGATTTTGGACTTGCGCCATGAGATAGGGAAAGCGATCGGAGTGTTGAAGAGCGTGTCGAAATCGTACGCGTTGCGGGTGAACTTCCAGAAATATTCGGCGTCGATGATGAGAAAGCGGCCGAGGCCCTGCTGGAAGCCGACGTTGTACTGGTCGCGATTGCCCGGGCGCAGCGGCTGATCGGCGAACGCGCCGAATACGCCCGACAACAGGCTTCCGGCCGCGCTCGATAAGAGCAGGTTCTCGTTGTAGGGGGTCTCCATCGTGCGGGAGTAGGCGATGCGCAGAACCGTTCTGGTCGGCTTGACGAGGTATGACAAACCGATCCTGGGTTGGAGGGCGGTGGCCTGGCTCAGGCCATCATAGCGGTCGAGGCGAACTCCGCCGGTAGCGGTGAAGCCGCGCCAGGAAACCGAGTCCTGGGCGTAGAACGCGAACTGGTTCACGTTACCGGCGCCCCGGAAGCGCAACGGGGAACCGCCGCGCGTGAGATCGTAGGGCAGCAATCCGGGCTGAGCGTCGCTCAGGCTGGGGTCCGTGATGCCGAGTCCAAAGTTCTCGTTCAGCCGGGTCTGCATGATCTGCGTGCCGAACTTGAGATTGTGGGCGCTGTGAACGTGGCTCAGGTCGGCGCGCAGGCCCCAGTTAGTAAGGCTGCGCCGCTGATCGAGAGTGGCCGGGGTGTCGAGCAAGACGCTGCCGCTGGGATAGTAACTTACATTATCGCGCCGGGCGAACGGACCGACACTCAATAGCGTGGAAGCGCCAAACGAACGCTGGTAGCTTCCCCCGAGGTTGTAAGTAAGCACCTGCTGGCGCTGATCCTGGCCGGGCTGGTCGTAAGTGTTTGGTATTTGAAACCAGTTACGCGCCACGAGGACGTCGACGTGAACGGCCTGGGTTGCATCGATGAGATAGTCAAAGCGATCAAAAAAGGTCTCGCTGTTTCCGGCGGCGTGAATCGGGCTGAGCTCAGGGGTATCGAGGAACCGCCCGGAGCGCATTGCGTTGGCGACGAGGTAGTTCCCGAGCTTCGCGCTTCCGATGCCGACGCCGCCTTCCTCAGTCATTGAACCGAACGAGCCGTAACCGATGGAGAAGCTGCCGGTCGGGCGCGAGAGGCCGAGCCCGGAGCGGGTGATGGCATTGACTATGAGGCTTGTTTTGTCGCCGAACTCGACCGGAGGCGCGCCCGTGATGACCTCCATGGATTCGAGCGCATTGAGAGGAATCTGAGTGGAAAACTGCTTGCTCTGTTGATCGCTGATGGGCTGGCCGTCGATGGAGAACGTAGTCTGGGCATGGTCGCCCAGGGGATGAAAGAAGCCGTTGGAATCCGCGACCACGCCGGGTGCGCCGAGCGCGATTGCCTCGCTGAGGCCTGAACCGGGAGCGCCACCGAGTTTCGCAAACCTGGCAGTCTCAAGATCGTTGTGGGCGTAGGGCACGTTCTCAGTGAGGTTCGGTTCACTTCCCTCAACGGTGATCGATGTCGTACCCCCGGCGACATTCAGGGCGAGCTTCAGCAAGACGGGAACGGAGGAGCGAACATCCACGTCGCGGTACAAAGTCTCGAAGCCGGGCGCGCTAATTTCGATGTGGTACGGGTTGGGAGGAACGTTGGAAAACCGGAACGCGCCGTGCTGATCGACGGACGCGGAGCGCTGGTAGCCCGCGAGTTTGTTCACCATTGTGGCGCTCGCGGTAGGGATGACGGCTCCGGTCTGATCGACGACGATGCCTTCGACGGCGGCTCCACCGCCCATGGATTGGGATGCGAAGACGGTGAACGCGCATACAGCAACACCCAGGACAATCGTGCGGAGGGTTCGCATACCTCAATTGTCGGGCGCGAGACGGGCCGCGCCCAGTCAATTCCCGTGAGCGGGCACTTGGGCGCCGTGAGCGGGCCGGGAAAAGGAGGTGAGCGGACCGGCACGCAGCCGACAGGCCAGGCGGCCTGGCCCACGTTACAATTAAGGTCAGCAATGATTCAAACCTTATTCGGCTCGATGCCCACGCAACCCTCGCTGCTCGACAAATTGAAGAGCGGCGTCCAGAAGACACGGCAGGGATTGGTGTCGCATCTGGAGACGGCGCTGGCGGGGCGGAAAGAGATCGATGCCGAACTTCTGGAAGAACTGGAATACACGCTGATCAGCGCGGATATCGGCGTGAAGACGACGGCGGAGATCCTCGAGGTAATCCGGCAGCGAGTGGACCGTAAGATGGCCGGCGATGCCCAGGAACTCCGGCAACTGATTCAGAACCATCTTGTGGAGGTGTTGCAGGCGACCGAGCGTCCCCTGCCCCGCGTGACTAAGCCCCCGGCTGTGGTGATGGTCGTCGGCGTGAACGGCACGGGCAAGACGACCACGATAGGAAAGTTGACCCGGCTCTACCGCGAGGAGGGCCGGGGCGTGCTGCTGTGCGCGGCCGACACGTTCCGGGCGGCGGCGATCGAGCAACTCGAGGTGTGGGGAGACCGGACCTCGACCGAAGTGATCCGCCAGAAGCCGGGCTCGGACCCGAGCGCGGTGCTTTACGACGCGATACAGGCCGGGCAGTCGCGCAAGATCGATTACGTGATTGCGGACACGGCGGGGCGGCTCCACACAAAGTCGAACCTGATGGCCGAGTTGGAGAAGATGCGGCGGACCGCGGCGCGGCTGATCCCGGACGCTCCGCATGAAGTGCTGCTGGTGATGGACGCGACGACGGGGCAGAACGGGCTGGAGCAGGCCCGGCGGTTCACCGAAACGTCCGGCGTCACCGGAATCGTATTGACGAAGCTCGACGGAACGGCGAAGGGCGGAGTGGTAGTTCCGATCGCCCGCGAGCTCAACCTGCCCATACGCTATGTGGGCGTCGGCGAGAAGCCCGAGGACCTGCTGCCCTTCGAGCCCGAGAAGTTTGTCGCCTCCCTGTTTGAAGGATGAACCCGGATTACATGCGCCAGGCGTTGGACCTGGCACGGCAAAGCGCCGGAAGAACGAGCCCGAACCCGGCGGTGGGCGCGGTATTGGTGCGCGAGGGCGCGGTGGTGGGCCGCGGTTTCCACACCTATGCGGGAAAGAAGCACGCCGAGATTCTGGCGATCGAAGAAGCGGGCGAGGCGGCACGCGGGGCCACGCTCTACATCAACCTGGAGCCGTGCTGCCACGAGGGACGCACGGGGCCGTGCGCGGATCGAGTGATCGCGGCCGGCATTAAGCGCGTGGTTGCGGCGATCGAGGACCCGAACCCGCGCGTCGCCGGGCAGGGCTTCGCGCGGCTGCGGGCCGCAGGCATCGAGGTGGAACTCGCGCCGGAATACTCCGAAGAAGCGGAAGCGCTGAACGAGCCGTTCATCCACTTCATGCGCACAGGCAGGCCGCTGGTGTTCGTGAAAGCCGCGGTGACGCTGGACGGGAAGATCGCGGCGCCCGACGATAACAGCGGCTGGATTACGAGCGAGGAAGCACGCACGCACGTGCAGAAACTCCGCCACAACTCGGACGCGATCCTAACGGGAATCGGGACGGTGCTGGGCGACGACTGCATGCTGAACGACCGTAGCGGCGAGGAGCGGAGCCGGCCTCTGCTTCGCATCGTGCTCGATTCGCAGTTGCGGATGCCGCCGCAATCGCGGATGGTGAGGAGCGCGCGGGGAGACCTGGTGCTTGCGACGACGTCGGCTGCTTCGGCGGAGCGCCGCAAGGTGCTGGAGGCGGCGGGCGCGGCCATCTGGACGCTGGACGGGCAAAGCGGGCGAGTGAGCCTGCGCGGCGTGGTGGAGCGGCTCGCGCAGGAGTGCTATCTCTCCCTGATGATCGAGGCGGGCAGCAAGGTGAACTGGGCGGCGCTGGGGTCCGGCGTGGCGGACAAGATCTTCTTTTATTACGCGCCGAAAATCCTGGGCGGCTTGCAATCCCTTCCGGTGGTGGGCGGAACGGGCCGGCGGAGCCGCACCGACGCCATCCGTCTGCACGGCGTGAAGCTACACAACATCACGGCCGAGGAATTCGCGGTCGAGGCGTGGCTGGTGAAGAGCTGACATGTTCACAGGAATCATTGAGGAACTCGGGACGGTGGACCGGTTCGAGACTCTGCCGGCGGGAGCGCGAATCCGCGTGCGGTGCCGCGAGGTGCTGAGCGATCTTCGCCAGGGCGCCAGCATATCCGTGAACGGGGTTTGCCTGACGGCGGTGTGCTTTGACGCGTCCGGGTTTTCGGCTGACGTTTCGCCTGAGACCCTGGATCGCAGCAATCTGGGAGAACTGCGGACGGGCGCGCTGGTGAACCTGGAGCGGGCGCTGTCGCCTTCCGGCCGGCTCGGCGGACACCTCGTGCAGGGGCATATCGACGGGACGGGCGAGTTTCTCGGACTCGAACCGCTGGGCAACGGGAACTGGTGGCTTACGGTCCGCGTGCCCGCGGAACTTGAGCGCTACGTGGTGGAGAAAGGGTCTATCGCGATCGACGGCGTGAGCTTGACGGTTGCTTCCATCGAGGGGAATGTAGTCGCGACCGCGATGATTCCGCTCACGTACGAGCAGACGGCGTTTCGCACTCGCCGGCGCGGGGATCGGGTGAACCTGGAATGCGACATCCTGGCCAAATATGTCGAGAAGCTGATCGGCGGGCTTGCGACCCGGGGTTCGGACTTGAGCATTGAGAAGCTTCGGGCGATGGGTTACTGAGCCGCGGCGCGGCCGGGCATGCCCGGCGTCAGCCCTGGGCTGACGCCATCCCGGAAAACGTGATCACCTGCTCAGTTCGCGGCGGATCTCGTGAGCTACCTTACGGGCTCCTTCCACGTCGCTTGTGCCAAAGCTGATGGCGCCCACTCTGGGATGCCCGCCTCCGCCGTAGCGCTCGCAGATTGATGCCAGGTTGTGCTCGATGGGGTCCGGCGCCCAGGGGTTCGACCCCACGGAGACCTTCGTGCGGAAGCTCGACGTGCTGACGGAAACCGTGTAGATCGAGTGCGGGAACAGGTAATACGGGATGAACTTGTTGTAGCCTTCCAGGTCGAGGCCGATCAGGTCGAAGAACACCACTCCGTCGTCGCACTCGGCCTTTCTGCCGATCACGTCGATGGCCTTGAGGTGGCGGTCGTAGAGAGGCTTGTACTCACCCTGGACTTCCGGGTGCTCGATGATGTCGGCGAGCTTGCAGTGCCTCATCAGCCGGATGATCTTCTGTACCATCTCCGACCCTTTCACGCCTTCCACGACTAGCGTGATCTTCATGGCCGGAGCGGCGAGCTCGACGGCGGATTTGGCGTCCTCGTACTGCGCTCCGTCGATAATTTCCGCCCAGGAGACGAGATCCGCGAGGTCCGGCGCTTCATAGCCGAATTTTTCGCGCGCGACGGTGGCGATGAAGTTCGTGCAGGAGCGGAAAGTCGGGTCGTACATCTTCCGTTCGCTGTGTTCGCGCTGGAAGTGCTCCGCGTCTTCAGGACTGAGAAAGGCGCTCTGGTGGTGATCGAACCACCAGGTCAGGCGCGGGTCCGGGGAGTACTTGAAATCGACTACGGCGTTTACGTCTCCGTCGAACATGCCGTTATCGAACAGATTGGAGGCCTTGTGCGCCAGCCCCGTGAACGCAAACTCCGCGTCCGGGTGGAACTTGTCCTGGATGAAGCGGCTGAAAAAGGCAGCCGCGGCGGCTCCGTCGAAGCAATGGTCGTGGTACAGGATTCTGACGCGCATGGCAAAGCCTTTCAGCTTCCCTCAAAAGGGGTAGTGAATGCAACCCCGGATGAAAATTTTGTCAAACCTCGATAGAAATGTCCCCCGTAGCTCCTCGATAGAAATGTCCCCTTTTTGTGATCGCCCGGGATTCGGGGGTTGCCTTTGCAACTGCCCCCTTTCCCTTGTCTAAGCTGGTTTTTTCGG
>JAEZIJ010000039.1 GCA_023436715.1 Acidobacteriota bacterium | reverse complement strand
CTTCCACCCGGCGCAGCTCTTTGCTGCTCATCGCTGTCCTTCCCACCCCGACCTCCATTCGAGGTCTTCAGGTTAGGGGACATTTCTATCGAGGTCCAAAGGGGACATTATCAAAGTGGCGCGACAGCGGCAATCTCGCGTCCGGCAACTTCAAGGCAATCGCGAGTGATGCGAAGTCATTCTGGGGCACGATGACCGGCTATGGCGCGTCCATGACTGAGAGCGTCGCGAACATATTCAAGAATCCCGACTATTCGCCAGCGGTGACGCAAGCCGTACAGCGCTTCGGATCCTCTGCGCCGGGCAAGCACACCGACGCCGGCCGGCATCAGGACGGCGCTGCAGGTACGCAGATGGCAGTGGGGCTGACCCAAGCAGATGCAGTTCCTCTCCAGATCACCTCGCCCATCACCATCCACGCGGCGCCTGGCATGGACGAGAAGAAAATCGCTCTTCTGTGCCGGCGCGAGATCGAGCGGGTAGTGCGCGAGGCTGAAGCCCGGCGACGGGCCGCTCTCCACGACTGAGGTAATACATGGCAGACATTATGATGGCGCTCGGGGACTTCCGGTTCTCGGTGAACACCGCAGCCTACGAATCCCTTCGGCGCTCGACGGAGTACCGCTGGGCCGAACAGCAGCGGATTGCGCACCGGCCCTCCCAACAGTTCGTCGGCATCGGGACCGAGGAAATCGAGGTCCTGGGCGTGATCTACCCGCACTACAAGGGTGGCTTGCGCCAAGTGGATGCGATGCGCGAGCAGGCCGCCGCGGGAAAACCCCTGTCGCTGGTGACCGGAACCGGGCAGAACCTCGGCCAATGGGCCATCGTTGCCGTCGACGAGGACCAATCGATTTTCGCCACAAAGGGCGCGCCGCTGCGGATCGAATTCTCGCTCGTGCTGCGCAATTACGGGCCTGACCAGGACGCACCCGGGGCGATGGCTTTCGTCGCGCCGCATTCGCAGACATCGCTCCTCCGGACGGTCGCCACGATTCCGGCTCCGCCCGCGCTCCCCGCGAGTTTGCCCACGACACCCATTACGGTCACGAAGATCGCGCCGTATACCGAAAGCCTCAAGGCGGCCGGCATCTCACAGCAGCAGGCGGCCTCCACGCTGACCAAAGGGGTGCAGCGTCTGCAACTCATCAAGGAACGAACGGACGCCCAGAAACTGCTGGTGGACAAGCTGAAGTACAACGTGCAGGACCTGCAGACCGGTCTGCTGCACGATCCGGTGGGGACGATGGGCCGTCTGCTTCAGTGTGCCGGGGGACTGGGGGCCGAGCGTCAAGCGGTGCTCACCGGGCTGTTTGGCGTGGACCTTGCCGGCGAAATGGCAAAGCTCGGCGTCGCGATGAGCCTGTCGCAACGCATCGCCGAAGCCGCTCGGAGGACAGTGTGATGCAGTACACCACGAAGGCCGGCGACATGCTCGACGCCATCTGCTGGCGGCAGTATGGAGCCGGTCACCCCTACGTTGAGGCCGTGCTCGCCGAAAACCCTGGGCTCGCGCAGCTCGGGCCAGTCCTCCCGGCCGGTGTAGTGATCACGTTGCCTGAGTTCCCGGATCAAGCGCCGGCGCAGGAGACCGTGAAGCTCTGGGATTGAGATGACGCCAGCTTTTCAAGTGATCGCCGACGACCAGGACATCACCAAGGCCGTCGCTGCGCGCCTGCTGTCGCTGACGGTCACCGATGAGATCGGGACCGCGTCCGACGCGTGCAGCCTCGAGTTGGACGACCGGGACGCGGCGATCCGCATTCCGCCTCTGGGAGCGGCACTTACTGTTTCGATGGGCTACGTGGAGTCCGGCCTCGTCAAAATGGGCACATTCCGTGTGGACGAGTACGAACTGGAGGGCCCGGAGCGGAGGATCAGCATCAGGGCCAAGGCCGCCGATACAGCTTCCTCGACCGACTTCCCCCGTCTGAAGGGTGCGAAGTCGCGGAGCTGGGATAACACCACCGTGGGCGCGATTATTGCGAAGATCGCTGGAGAACACGGATACACGTCATCGGTGGATCCGGATCTTGCGGCCATTCAGATGCAGCACAAGGAACAGCCGGCCGAGTCAGACAGCCAGTTCCTATACAACCTGGCGCTCGACATAAACGCCGTGTGCAAGATCGGCGGCGGGAAGATCGTGGTGACAAAGCCAACCGCGGCCGCTACCCCCAGCGGAAAGGCGATGCCCACGGTACCAATCAAGGTTGACGCCGCAATCTCCTGGCGCATGCGGATTTCAGGGCGGGCCGCGCATAAATCGGTGAAGGCCACCTCTCACAATTTCGACACAGCCACGGCCGATGAAGTATCGGCGGGCGAGTACGGTGCCGAGGACAGTACAGAACTCCCGCACAGCTACCCGACAGAGGAAGAGGCCACGCTCGCAGCGCAATCGAAGCTCGGGCAACTCGGGCGCGGATCGCGTACGCTGTCCCTGACATTGGTCGGCGATCCCCGGCTCGGTGCCCAGGTGCGGCTTGTCCTATCCGGCTTCCGTTCCGGCGTGGACGGAACCTGGAGCGCAACAAAGACGGAGCACCGGATCTCCGGCGACGGCTACGTCACCGAGGTTGAAGCCCAGACCACGTTGTAGCCGGCCGCCGGAAACCGATTTCACCGAGGACTATCATGGTCGATCTGCAAACGCTGCGCGCCGACACCGAGCGCGACGAAGGCCGCGTACACCACCTATACCTGTGCAGCGCGGGCTGCGTTACGGTCGGGGTCGGACACAGGCTCGATAGTCTCGATGAGGCGCTGGCCCTGCGGCTCCTGCCGGCCGAGGCCGTAGCCGCGGACTACCAAGCCGTGCGCGCGGCAACGCCCGGAATGCTCGCCTCCTACTACGCGCGCATCACCACGGCGCGCATGTCGGATCCCGACATTGACGCTCTGCTCGACGCGGATGTCCGGCGGTTTCTCGCTGGCTTTCGCAAGAACCTGCCAGTCTTCGATGCCCTGCCCCATCCAGCGCAGCGCGCGACGTTCAATATGGCCTTCAACCTCGGGCTGGCGGGATTCAACAAATACCAGAACCTCCGAGCTGCGCTGGAAACGCGCGACTGGGAGCGGGCCGCGGCTGAGTGCCACCGCCGGGGAATCTCCGAGGGCCGCAACCGCGAGACCGCGGAGTGGTTCCGTTCGGCGGCGGCGTAGTGGCCGGAATCAGGCCGCGTCCGCAACAGAAATGATGAGCTGTTTCCCGAGCGCGCCGAGTGCAGCCTGGAGCTTTTCCGACTTCGTTTCATGATTCGGATCGACCATGCGGCGCACAACCGTTTCCCGGACTCCCAACCGGCGGGCCAATTCGCTGTTGTTGACACCCTGCTCTCGCATGGCGAGCACGAGCGCCATCTTGCCGGCGATCCACAGCGGAACAGGAACCGGGCGCTGCCCGCGTTTCACGGGAGACGCAGCGGGAATTTCTTCTTTGTCGGCGATTCGGCGGGCAATTTCGGTGCCGAGGCAGTCGATCGCTTCCTCCATTGCTTCCTGGAGATCCTTCCCGTCGGTATGGGCGTGCGGGAAATCCGGGAAGCTCACGACTGGGCGCCCGTCCTCATCGGGGCGAAACGTTGCCGGATACGAAAAAGAAAACATGCCGACCTCCTTCAGAGTTCACGGGGATCGATTCCGAGGCTGGCGCACATGTCGCGCAGCAAGCCGGAGCCGATCTCCTTTTTGCGATCTTTCACGATCGTGAACCGCGAGCCGAAGTACACCGTTCCGTGACTTCCTTTCCCACGGCGGGCCACAAAAGCGAACTGGATATTTTTCTGCCCTGCCAGCTTCTTCACCCGCCTAAGGAACTCGCTGCCGTTCATGTTTCCATGTTCGCACAGAAGTGTGCGAATTGCAATAAGAGGACACCATGAAATCCATCACCAAAGCTTTACCTCTACTCATTCTGTTCGCCGTACTGGCCGTCGTGGCCGCTCCGGCGCAAACCATCTACGCGGGCGGCGTGTCGTTCGCGCCCGGAGCCGAACAGCGCTTCGCCGGAACGGCTCTCCTCGCAAAGCCAGTGAGCGACTCGTCGGGTACCTACGCCTTCACTGTTCTCGACGCCGTTCCGACCAGCTACCAGCCGATGACGGTCACAACCAACATCGGAGCTGGTATCGCGCAGCGAGTCGTGGGTTTCGACCTTGCCGGGCACAAGGTGGAGATCTTCGTCCCGACCTCGGCCGGCGTGAGCTGGACCGGCAAGAACGTCGGCTGGCAATGGAACGCTGGAGGTCTGGCCGACATTCCCATTAAGGGGTCGTGGGGCGTTCAGCCGCACATTCGATTCCTTAAAAGCTCGGTAAACGACAACTCTGGCTACCAAGTGATCCTCGGTGTGCTGTTCCGCTACAGGGGATGGGGGCAATAATGCTAGACGGACTGAAACGCAAAATTGCGGCGGCGGCGATCATGTCGCTGTTGAAATCGCTCGCCACGAACAAGGACACCCAGACCAGCATAACCGGCCTGATCGCGGCCGCCATCATCACGATCCCGGGACTGGACGTGGCGAAAACTATCGCCGGCGACCCGATGCAGATCGCGCACCTGGTCTCAGGACTGCTGCTGGCCGGGATTAGCCTGCTGGCCACCAGGGAGAATCACGACGGCTCGACCACTGCACTCGGCACGATCGCTGGCGTGTTGCAGGCGTGTTCCGGCCAGGTCGCGGACATCGCTGTCGGCGTGGTGATCGCGCTGCTGGGATACTTCACGAACAAGCCCGCGGCCGCGGCGCCGGTTCCGAGGGAGTGAGCGGGGGCCGGTGATCCCGGCCCTACGCCGCCCGCTGTGGCCTCGGCTCAATTTCCTGCTCGATCTTCTCCATTGACGATCTCCGCGCCAACTCCAGGTCGTAATGGGTTTGGAGGTTCCACCAGTATTCCGGCGAGAAGCCAAAGTACCGGGACATGCGGAGCGATGTGTCCGGCGTGATTCCACGCTTGCCGTTGACGATCTGATTCAGCCTGTTTGCAGGAACGCGCAGCGACTTCGCGAGTCGATTGATGCTCATGCCGAGCGGCTTCAGCAAGTCCTCGCGCAGCACTTCGCCGGGATGAACCGGAGCGCGATACTCAGTTTTTTTCGCCATTGTGCTCTCCTAGTGGTAATCCACTATCTCAACCTCGAAGGCGTCCCCGTCGCGCCATTCGAAGCAGACCCGGTATTGATCGTTGATCCGGATACTGTACTGCCCCTTCCTGTCTCCCTTGAGCGACTCCAGGCGGTTGCCAGGGAAGAGTGCCAGATCAGACAAGCGGTCTGCGGCGTGAATCTGGTTCAGTTTCCGTTCAGCGACAGCCGCGATCCTGTCGAGACTCTTGCTGCGGCGCCCTTCGAAAATCGCTTTCGCTTCGCTCGACTTGAATGACCGGATCACTATTTCAGTGTAGTACGTTGTACGTACAACGTCAAGAGGTAGAGCTTGGATTTTTTACGCGCGACCGCCGATGGAATTCACTGGGGCGGGTACATGCCCAGGAGCTGGCAGCCGTGAACCTGTCAGCCCGGCCTTACGATGCCTTTTCCTGTTTCTCGCGCTCCACCCGACCGCGGCCAAGTATGAACGCGCTCACAATCCCGCCTATTCCGAGCCCTCCGATCAATCCGCCGGCCGCCGGCTGGCCTTTGACTGCGACGATACCGCCAGCGATGATCCCAGACAGCGCAATCACGAGGGCGAACACCTGCCCTACAACGACCTCGCGCCAAGCGTATTCCACTTTCACGCGTTCAATTTCGACCGCTTCGTTTTCAAGTTCCCGGCGATGCTCACCTTCCTGCTCCGCCATGCGAACGATGCGTTCGGACAGACCGGGGGCTAGTTCATCATATTGGCGAAGGATTTCTGGATGCGGCAACGGTCCCGAAAAGTGTCGCTCCTGTACCACAACCTGATTCCCAGGCTCATCGTGACCGTTAGCTTTTGCGGGAACCTTAGTGCTGAGTGGCTTTGAGGGCTTGAATTTCATGGCTGGCCCAAGTCATCGAGACGCGGAAGTCCGCTCCGATTTTGGCCCAGTCTTTTGCCAACGCTTCGGAAACGCCTACTCTTTGGACTTGTGTGCGAGGTTCGAATTTCGACGGCGGAAACAGGCAGAGAACGCTTCCGGCGCCCACCCATAGACGAAGGGCGCGATTGCCCGCGCAGATGAGTTTCCGTACCATGCGTTCCCAGTTGCAACTATAACATGAATATGCAACTCGCAAGTGCTCATCGGAGTGGGGCTTGACACTCCGTTGTAGAGTTGGAGTGGGATGCGTCTCGTACTGATCGAGTGGGCGGACTCCCACAGGAACCCGAACTCATGGACTCCGCTTGATGAGCTTCCGGCCCCAAAGCCGCTCATTTGCCGATCGGTTGGTTGGCTTGCGCACGACGGGAAAGACTGCAAGGTTGTGATACCGCACCTCATCGAAGGCGGCCAGAACGGCGCGGCGCCGGAACAGGGCTGCGGGGACATGACTATTCCGGCGCAGGCGATTTTGTGGATGCGTGAGTTGCACGCGCCGGCTACTTCTTCTTCTCGCGCTGGGTCAAAGCGGAAGCGGATCGCTGGAGCGGCTATGCGGCGACGATGTATTCGGCGATGGTCTTTGGTTCGGGAATCGGTTCGCCGTCTTCGCGCATTCCGGCAAGATGCATTCGGATCGCCTGGCGCATGAGATCGGCGGTCTCCTCAAGTGTGGCGGCGGCCGCGACGCAGCCCGGCAGGTCCGGCACATGCGCGCTGTAGCCGGTCTGGGTCTTCTCGAATAGCACCGCGTATTTCATTTCAACCCCGCTTGCTTCAGGATACTACTTTGCGTTTTCGGGTCCAGATCCATTGAGGGATGGCCGGCTATGGTGACCCGGCCCTTTTTCGCGTGGTGCTTGTACTGGCGGTGGCTGCCTTCCTGGTTCACCATACGCCATCCGTCAGACTCTACCAATTTGATTGCATCGCGTACTTTCACGAGGTTGCCTTAACCACCTTGCTCGTTTCACCGGGGCGGGTACACGCCCAGGAGCTGGCAGGAGCGGAGCTACTCAGCCACGGATTCGCGTGAAGGTCAAGGTGATACGTTCCCTGCTGCGACTGGCCCCAAGGAGCAGGGAGAGACCTCCGGTAGCAGCCGCAGCGATGACCGTCCTGCCGACATTAACGTGACCGGAATCTCCGGAGGAATTCAGCAGTTGCCAGCCCTCCCGCAACATCTCCGCCACGTGGTCATCCATGGCCTTGGGAGACCACACGCCTTCGAGCATAAACTGCTTGTTGTATTTCGCGTAGCTGAACGTCTTAACCTCAGCGCTAGGACCAGCGCTGGTCCGAGCGATGGAAGTTGGCCGGCCAGAAAAGCGATATCCGCAGTCGCACACTTCGGCGCCAGGCGGGTTTATCAGAGAGCATTGTGGACATTCAGGCATGAGATCTCAGTTCTCAACTTGGCTGCGTGCTTTCACGCCTCGCGGGATTTCGGGATCGGGATTGTGAGAGATGCTGCTCATCGTAGCTCCTTGATGTCTTCGCTGGTCTCTGAACCGCGAGGAGACGATTCGCGCCACCACGGCCCCGGACGGACCATGCGCAGCCACTCCGGCTCGTTCAATTCGAGGCCGGCGCTTTTGGCGCCTCTCGAAGTCCGGTGCACTCCGCGGTCACAAAACCCGCGATCATGTCGGCACCAGAGCACTCTGCCCGCGCCCACTGGCCCGATCGCAATTCAGCTAACGCATCGTTCTGGTCGTTACCGAACACGAGGTGAACTGGCATAAACTCGTTTTCGGTGCGGCAGGCTACGTACGGCTTTCCAGTGATCTCCTCGCCTACAGAATCGACCCTACAGCCGATCAAAAGCAGTTTTTGTCCATAACGCTTCTTCATCGCCAAAGCGTTCTGTTGAAACCCATTGTATAGTCCACTGGCGGAAATCGATATGTACGCGGCTTGGCGCTCAGCATCTTGGCGCTCAGCATCCTTCTGTGCCGTCGCAGCGTCCGCTTTTTGTTTTGCGATGTACGCCGGGTCTCTCATCTTGCGCTGCTCTTCGCTCGCCGAGACTCCTATGAGAACAAGCCCGAGCGCGAAGTAGATGGCCCCAGCCTTGAGCCGGGATGGCTTGAGCCGCGATGGAAGGACAATTGACGGTTTAAGAAATCCGATGGCTGCTAGCAGGAAGCACGGCACCGCCGATAGCCCGAACAATGCGTCAGCCATGAAGTCTAACTCTCCATTCCAGAAAAAATTTCACTCCCACAAAAATGCCTTATCGTCCCCCGCTCCAAAAGTCCCTTGTACCCGGAGACAATCAAACAAATCATCTGGTATATGTTCTAATACCCGGAAGCTGTGTGGACTACCCAGCCCAGACTCCACTACGCAGTCCGCTGCACTGCGCGATTCTCCTCGCTGAACGTCAGCGGCCCGGACTCGATTCTCGCACCAGCCTCCAAGCGCTCCCGGATCCGGACTCGCTCATAATGGACCGCGTATCCCATCGCACACAGCCGGTTCAGCTCCGCCTGGGTGACTATGTCCGGTTGCTTGCGCTTAGCCATCATTAAAACGTTGTCATTCAAGCGGTTATGATCGGTCATAAAATGTCGATCATATGGCGAACATAAGGCGAAAGTCAATCCGCGCTCCGCTCGGCCCTGTCAACTGGCCTTAGGCGCCTTGCGCGCGCGGGCCGCTTTGATCCGGTCGAGTTGGATCGACAACGCTGATCGGATCACACCCTTGATGGTGCTTCGGGAAGGGTCCTTTTCGTCGCGGAGAAGCATCAGAAGCGCCTCCATCAGTTCCGTTTCCTCGGGCGTCACAGCGCCCCATGGCGATGTGACAGCGGCCTTTTCCGGTGCACTCGCAGGCGGCTTCCCTATAAGCGCAGCTTTCCCAGTTTCGATCCATTTTGCTATCAGCTCGGCGTAGTCGGGTTCTTTGCCAGTCTTGCGCTTAATCGAGATCTTTTGATCTTCCAGCTCGTCACGGGTTCGTAAATAGATCTTAACCGAAACTCTTTTTTCTGCGCTTTCAGTCATATACACCGGCCGATGCAGCTACTGGTAGCACACTTCTAGCTGCAACATGCAACTGCAACATATAACACACGACGACCCAGAGACTCAGGTCCGGCTCGCTGAGCTGGAAGTCAAATACCGGCGGTCCGCTCTCAAAAACCAGAGTCCGGCCACCGAGGCCGTACCTCCATTCTGGCCGTGGCTCCTTAAGCAGCTACGTTCGCAGTCGATTACGCCCATATCCGTGCTGCTTGGGTTTCTTCTTGGACAATGCATCATTCAGTTTGCTTGCCCTCCCCGCCACCGGATATCCGGGCAGAAGCCCGCCCACGAACAAACGTTTTCAGTTACGAGTGCCATTGAACGGTTCCAATTCGAAATTGCAACTGCAACTTTATGACACATCAACAGAGCAAAAAGCAACCCGAACCTGAGTTTTCCGAGCACGGCCTTGTGCGCCGCGTTGCCCGGAAACTCGGCAAGAGCGAGTCTCTCGTCTCGGCGGTGAAGCGCGGCAAGGCCGTGTCCCAGCGCGTTTCCGCTGCGCTGGAAGCCGAGCGCAAGGTCATGCGCCTCGAGCAGGATATCCAGGCCCGTAAAGCCAGTTAGGAATCCAAATGACCTCCGCACAATCGAATCCTAATCCCCAGGCTGCAATCTTTCGGACGAACCGCGCGCAACCGACTGTAGACAAACTCGTTATCGTGGGCGGCAAGCCGTACACCCGCGCCACGATCACTCACCACTGGCAGCACGCAAGCGAGATCCTGGCCGCCGGCTTCGACGGTCAGAGCATGACGCGCCTACTGGCAAAGCACCAGCCCGGCACCCAAGAGGCCCAACTGTCCTGGCTGCTGATGGCACAGGGAATCGTCTACGAGCGGCGCATGCGGCTGGCGGAAAGCCTCATCCCTCAGCGGCTGCTGGCTGAATACACAGAAGAAGCGCTGGATCTCGAACGTTCGATCTGGCACGACTGCGAGGAGGTCCGATCGAGGTCGCTGTTTCGCAGGGCCGCGCGGGCTGTCTGCCGCAAGGAAGTGGCGTACGCGGCGGTGGGGCTGTTCGCCTTCGCGGCGATCCTGCACCCGGACGTCCACGAGTGGCTGGAGTTCGGGATTCTTGGCGGCGGGGCGGCGGCCGTTTCGCGGCTGGCCCGGCTGCGGCCGGTCTTGCGGGTCGCTGCCGGGGCTTTGCCGCGGGCGCGCCAGGCCGTGAGGGCGTGCCTAACACTCCGGCACGTGGGAGAGATGGCACACGCCGTCGTGGGGGCCGTCAGGAGGAGCGCGTGATCCGTCTCGTCACGATCGGCAGCCGCACAGTTGACCTCTGCTCCATCACCAGGATGCGACAAGAGGGCAAGAGCCTGACGGTTCACCTCAGCGACGGCCAGCCGCCCTGGAGCTTCACCGACACCGAGGCAGAAGAGCTTGGCGCAGCGATTCAGCGTGCGCAGAGCGGAGATCGCGACGACGATATGGAGCCCTCCTGCCCTGATTGCGGCTGCAAGATGGCACGCTACGCGGGCCCCGGCATCGGCGAACACGGATTCGTCTGCCTGCAGCCTGGGTGCTTTAACGAGCATTAGCCATGGTGCTTGGCGCGCTGGCTGTAGGAGCCGCGGCGGGCTACGCGTTGCGGGGACTCGTCGGAAATTAATCACGAATTCACGGAGACGAAATGATCGAAATTCTAAATAGGTGGACACGCGCGCAGATATTCAAATCCGAAACTGCGCAAACCATTCTGGAAGCAGTGCTGGAAGCGAACCTCTACGGCGCGAACCTCGGCGGCGCGGACCTCGGCGGCGCGAAACTCGGCGGCGCGGACCTCGGCGGCGCGGACCTCGGCGGCGCGGACCTCTACGGCGCGAACCTCTACGGCGCGAACCTCAGCAGCGCGAAGAATGCCGAACTCGCCTTGGCACGCACCGAAATCTTGCCGCGCGAGGGAGAAGTTATCGGCTGGTAGAAGTGGCGTTAT
>JAEZIJ010000034.1 GCA_023436715.1 Acidobacteriota bacterium | reverse complement strand
CTTCCACCCGGCGCAGCTCTTTGCTGCTCATCGCTGTCCTTCCCACCCCGACCTCCATTCGAGGTCTTCAGGTTAGGGGACATTTCTATCGAGGTCCAAAGGGGACATTATCAAAGTGGCGCGACAGTCTCCAGACCTGCGCCGGGCGTCCGCGTCTGCCCCACTCGCCCTAATACACCTTGAAGCAAAACACCTTGTTCGAGCCGTTCGGAGTGATCGAATACTCGCCGTTTTCGAGGCCCAGGCCCTCATTCACCTCTACACGGTATAGCTTTTCAGCCAGGCGGCTCACCGAAAGCCGCATTGGGCGAAAATCTTTCTTCGGCTTCTGGGAAAGCGTGATCTGGCGGGCGCCGTTCTTCACTTCCAGGCGGTACAGCTCGAGCGAATCCGGAGAGATCTTCTCGGATAGAAACAGGAAAATGGGTTCGGCCAGCGGAGTGCGCGCCGTGGACGACGCGCCCAGGATCGTGTAGGTGAAGTCGTTCTTCCGCTTCTCCTCGCGGGCGTCGCTCACTTCCGTCTCAACCAGGTTATCCGCGTGCATCAGGAAAGGGACGTCGGGTTTGGCCGGCCGTGGCCCCTTGTAATCGTCCTGCGCCGATCCCAGAACCGGAATCAGAAGCATCGCGGCAATCAGGAATGCGCTCGGTCTCATATGGTACTCATTGTACCCGGCTAGAAGCTGATGGCCCGCTTCTCGGGCCGCACAATCTGCGGTCCGCGTGCCGCAGCGATGCGAGCCTCGACCATCCCGAGCAACTGGTCGAGATCCGCGTCGGCGAACGGCTTTGTCAGGACATGGGTATCGGCACTCAGCAAGCCGCGTGACAGCTCGTAATCATATCCCTCGCTGAGGAGCACGAAAGCGCCGGTATGCGGCCGGACCTGTTCGGAGAATTCCACCCAATTCAGGCCGGGCAAGCGGATCGCGCAGAAGACCAGATCGAAGCGCAGCCGCTGCACTACTTCGATTCCTTCTTCGGCTCCCGAAGCCGGGATCACGCGGCATCCGCGATTCGTCAGGAGGCAGACCAGGTCTTCGCGGGCCTGGGAATCGGGCTCGACGATGAGGCACGTGAAGGGCCGGGCGCCCGTGGTTTCCTCGGCCAGCTTGGCAGGCGCAAGCGGCAGTTCCAGTTCCAACCTGCACTCATCCTCGCCAACGCGCACCAGCCGCATCTCCCCTCCGTGGCTCCGTACGATGCCGCGGGACACACCCTCTCCCGGCACGCCGACTACGGACTCATGCAGCGGTGCGGTCTCCCTGACGCCCTTCAGCGGGTTCACGCCAAAGCCGATCTCCACGAGCACACGCCGGGCCATCACGCTCACACCGATGCTCAGCCTCTTATCCGGCGCTTCGGCGAGCGACTGCTCGGCCTGGATCAGCAGGTCGAGGAAAACGCGCTCGAGCTGGCCCTGTGAACCGAGGATGTAGACCGGGGTGGGGCAAAGCAGATCGCGCACCTCGAAACCGCGCGCCTCCCACTCCGGCTTGCGGAACTCGATCAGGCTGCGAAGCAGGCCGTTGAGCTCGATGCGCTTGGCTTCCACACGGTCCGGCTGCATGAACGAGACCAGGCGTGCCACGATGTCCGAAGCCTTCCGCGCTTCCTCGGAGATCTCGCCCATATCGGCCCACATGCTGCCGCCGGGCTTCACCGGCTTAGCAAGTTTCTCGATGTTTTCGAGCGGTGACCGCAACTGGGAAGCGACGCCCGACATGAGTTGCCCGATCGCGGCCAGCTTTTCACTGCGCGAGAGTTGTTCGCGGATGGACTTCTCCTCGATCAGCCGCAAAGCGATGGCGATCTGGTTGGCCAGGTGCTGAGTCTGGACCTTCTCGTCCGGGCTGAAGTCGTGGAGCGGCTTGGCATCGAAGAGCTCCAGCACCCCGACCAGTTCCGTCTCGGCGAACATTGGCACGAACATCACCGAACGCGGCTGTTCGCCATGGCGGCCGTCCGGGAAGAAGGGACTCCGATGCGAATCGAGAATCGTGAGTAGGGCCTGATTCCGGAAGCACGCCGCGGCACCCAACGGGAGCGAACCTTCCTCGGGATAGACCGGCTGCGAGAATGCGTCGCTATCCTTGCCCTGAGACACGCGGTCAAGCGTCTTGGCGACACGGTTGAACAGGTACAGGTGCACTCCCGAGATCTTGAGAACGCCGGGCAGGACCGCGCCCAGCTTCCTCAGAATCTCCGCGGAAGACCCCGCGCCCGTCATTTCCTCGCCCAGGGCGTAGAACGTGCGCATCATGTGCCGCTGTGCGGACATTCGCCGTTCGCGCACCCACCACACGCCGAGCGCGAAGATCAGCGCGGCCAGGCAGACGGCGAACAGCTCGGGAGAGATCAGCCATCGCTTCCCGAGGAGCACGATGTTGTCCGCGTCCGGTATGACCACCTGGAACAGGCGGTTGAAAGGCGGGAACGAGCAATACTGCGCGGCAATGCCCGTGACCAGAACCTTGTCCCCGATATCGAAACGCGCCAGGTTGAACGGCCCGCGGCGCGTGACGGCGATCGGCAGCAGCACCCGGAGCGGCTTCTTGGGGTCGCCGATGAGCAGGTACTCGCCTCCGGTGTTCTCGCCTCTTTCGGCGACCCGCCCCTCGACCGTCACCAGAGCACCCATGTGCTCGAACGATCGCAAGGCGGTCAGTGTGACCCGCCTCGCGGCCGGGGCGCTCCCATGCGAAATCACCCGGAGGTTCGTCACCAGGAGGACCGGCAGGCCGGTCCTGCGCGAAACGGTTCCGCGGGCTTCCAACTGATCCCCCGGCTGCAGCCGGCTGAATTGCGCGGGGGCGCCTTCGAGGACAAGGCCCTTCCCGTTCGCATCCTGGATCGCAACGTGAGTGAAGAAGGCGAAGTGGATCGCCGGAGTGGAGACCGTGCCTTGCACGGTGACGGCCGCGCCCTCCATGGCGGGTGCGAAATCGGTAGGGCGCCTGGCGCTAACTTGATCGAGCGGCACCGGCGTCTGCGCCGCAGCGTGCGAGCACACGAATAGCGCCGCCAGCGCCATCCGGGCCGCTGACCGCGCTATCCGGCCGCCTTTTGGCTCGAAAGCCAAGGTTCCAACTCCGCATCCAGGAAGTCCTGGATGGTCAATCGTGCGCACGGAATCGATGTGTGCGTTGTGCTCAATCCCACTACGCGGGTTCCGGCCGCCCGCGCAGCTTCGGCTCCGGCCAGGGAGTCCTCAAACACAATGCAATCGGCCGGCGGCAGCCCCAATAGCCGCGCCGTCCGCAGGTAGATCTCCGGGTCCGGCTTGGGCCGGGACACCATCCCGCCGTCCACGACGGCGCGAAAGTATTGCCGCACCGCGCCCCCTTCGAGGACGAGGTCGGCGTTGGCGCGCTCGCCGTTGGTAGCGATGGCCATCGGCACATTCTTGTGCCGCTCGAGAAATGAAACCACGCCGGGCACCAGATGCTCTCTGAGCACCGGCCGCATCATCTCGCGGTACAACGCTTCCTTTTGCGCGCCGTGGCGGGCAGTTTCGTCCGCATCGATGCCCGGACCGAAAAGGTCCCGGACAATGTCGTCGTTATGCCGCCCGTACATCCGCTGTTCAAAACCTTCGGGCGGTTCCATACCTTGACGGCGCAAGTATTCCCGCCAGCTTACTGTGTGGACCGGGTTCGAATCGACGATCACACCGTCCAGATCGAACACAATGCCCAGTCCAGACACAAGTCCCGTATGAGTCAGAAAGGGAATCATAACATAGATTTACGAATTGCAAACAGAGATTTATGACCGTGGGGGTACCACGTGCGCGGCTCAGTATCATAGGCCTCCTGTAGCGGTTTGGCGGATTCGCGGGGGCGCGCCCGGTGATTTTCAACGGGGTTGGCCAGCTCACGATGATATAATTCGACCGGATGGACGTCTATGAGGAACTCGTCCGGCTTCGCCGGGTAGGGCAGAAGTGCGCCCTGGCGACCATCGTCGAGGCGAGCGGGTCGATTCCCAGCTACGAGGCGGCCAAGCTTCTTATCCGGCAGGACGGATCGATCGTTGGCACCGTCGGCGGCGGTTGCGTGGAGGCGGAAGTCTGGAACGTGGCGCGCGAGGTAATGGAGACGGAGCGCCCGCGGCAGTTGAGCTTCAACCTCGGCCAGGACGCGGCCTACGACAATGGCCTGATCTGCGGCGGCCAGTTGGAAATCTTTGTGGAACCCATCATCCCCCAACCCCGCGCATACATCTTCGGCGCCGGGCATATCTCCAGGAGCCTCGCGCAGATAGCAGAACTGGCGGGCTTCGCGACGGCGGTCGTCGACGACCGGGAGACCTTCGCCAACCGGCAGCGCTTTCCCGATGCCGGCGAGGTGATCTCCGGCGAGTACGAACAGGTCTTCCCCCGGCTGGGGATCAACGAATCGAGTTACCTGATTATCGTTACCCGCGGGCACCGGGACGACATGCGGGTTCTGCGGTGGGCGGTCGGCACCCCGGCGCGGTACATCGCCATGATCGGCAGCAAGCGCAAGGTAATCTCCGTGGTTAAGCAGTTGGAAAGCGAAGGGATGTCGCGGGAGTCCTTTGAGCGCATTCACGCCCCCATGGGGCTCGAAATCGGCGCGGTGACGCCGGAGGAGATCGCCGTTTCGGTGGTCGCCGAGATGGTGGCGGTCCGCAGGAACGCGAACTCGAACTGGCGCGAGCTTTCGAAATCCGTCTTCGCGAATGAACGCCTCAAGGCGCTGCTGAAGTGAGCGTCGCGGGCCTGATTCTGGCCGCCGGCGCGTCCACGCGGATGGGCCGGCCGAAAGCACTGCTGCCCTACCAGGGAGAAACCTTTCTCGACCGGCTGATCGGCGTTCTTGGGACGTGCTGCGCGCCCGTGGTGGTGGTGCTCGGCTCCGATGCCGCGGTGATCCGGGCGGGGCTGACGCGGGCGGCCCAGGCGGAAATCGTGCTGAACGAAAACTGGCGGGAAGGCCAGTTGAGCTCCATGCAGTGTGGCTTGCGCGCCGTGCCGGAGGCTGCCGGCGGAGTGCTGTTCACCCCCGTCGATTTCCCCGCGGTTACCGCAGTAACAGTCGCCGCGATTGTTTCCCGGTTCGAGAAGGGCGGCGCGCCGCTGGTGATCCCTCGTCATGGGGAGCGCCGGGGACACCCCGTCTGCTGCTCGCGCGAGTTGATCCCTGAGTTTTTGAGCTTGCCGCCGGGAGCGCAGGCGCGGGACGTCGTGCGCCGCCACGCCGCCGCAGCCGCTTACATCGATGTGGAGGACCCTGGAGTGCTGCTGGACGTAGACGACCCGGAGGCGTACGATAGCCTGATTCGGGTGGCCGAACCGCGATGAAACTGCGGAAAAAGACCGTTTGGTGGCTCGCCGGTGCCGCAGCGGCGCTGATTCTGGTGACGGGGCTGATCCTTCCGTTCATCGATGCCACGAGTTTCAGCAGCCGCGTGCGGGCCGGTCTTCAGGAAGCCCTGGGCAGGCAGGTGGACGTGGGTAAGGTCCGTCTCGACCTGTTCAACGGACCCGGGTTTACTGCCGCGAGCGTCGTGATCCACGAAGATCCGCGGATCGGGCTGGAGCCGTTCGCTTATGTCGAATCGGTCGAGGCGCGCGTGAATTTTACCAGCCTGTGGGCCGGGCGGCTGGAGTTCTCCAAGCTCAGGCTCGTCAATCCCCGGGTGAATCTGGCTCGCCTCGGCGCGGGCGGCTGGAACGTGGAGAACCTGCTCACGCGGACGGCCGAAGCGGCTCCTGCCGGTGTCCGGCTCCCCGTCATTCAGGTCCGCGGCGGGCGGATCAACTTCAAATCCGGCGACACGAAATCCATTTTCTATCTGACGGAGGCGTCGATGGACGCCACACCGCCCTCGTCGCCGGGCGGGGAATGGCGGCTCCGGTTCGAGGGGCAGCCTGCGCGGACCGACCGGGCGGCGCTCGGCTTCGGCACTTTTACCGCCCGCGGCACGTTGCATCCCTCCGCCCGCGCCGGTGGCAAGGTGGACCTGTACCTGACGCTGGAGAAGAGTTCCCTCGCGGAACTCGTGCGGCTGGTACACGGTCACGATATCGGTGTACATGGCCAGGTGACTTCAAACGCGCACCTGACCGGGCCGGGCGATGGCGTCCGGATTACCGGCCGCATGCAGGTGAGCGACATTCACAGATGGGACCAGTTGCCGCCATACGCGGACGGGTGGGCGATCGACTACGGCGGCCGGATCGACCTCGCCTCACAAACCCTCGAATTGGAGACTGTGCCGCCGGCAGGGGGCGCGCCTCAACCCGTATCGCTCCGGTTGCGGGCTTCGGGTTACCTGAACCGGCCGGCTTGGGGCGTGCTCGCGACCGCGAACAACCTGCCGCTGGCGCCGGTTCCGGAAATCGCGCGTCATATGGGGCAACCGCTGCCGCAGCCGCTGGCTCTTGAAGGCGACCTGACCGGCGTGTTGGGCTATTCGTCCGCCACCGGCTTCCAGGGGAGGCTCGTCTCCCAGGGGGCGGAAGTAAGAATGGCGGATTCGCCGGTCATCCGGCTCGAAGATGCGCAACTTACGTTTGACGGGTCTCGGGTGCTGGTCTCCTCGACAACGCTCCGTCTTCCGTCTCACGAGCCTTCGCCTGCTGCTGCCGGACGGGACAAGGCGACGCTGGCCGCCTCCTACACCTGGAAAGATCAGACTCTCGAAGCCAATATCGCAACCAAGGCCATGAGCATTCCGGAACCGGGCAGTTCGTGGGCTCGCTTGCTCGGTGAGGTGCCGCTGGTTCAGAACCTGCGTGAAGGCGCATGGCGGGGCCAGCTCAGCTACCGCCGCCAGGGCGACCTCCCGGGCAAATGGACGGGGACGGTGTTCGTTGAGGGCGCCAGGGTCCCGCTGGCGGGCTTCGCATCCCCGGTCGGGATCGACAGGGCACGTATCGTCATCAGGGACGAAGACGCGACCCTCGACCGCTTCATCGGCCGGCTCGGGACGGCCGAGCTTTCCGGCGAGTATCATTACCGTCCGGCGGCTGCCCGGCCGCACCAGTTCCGCATTTCAGTAGACGAACTGGGCGGGGCGGATCTGGAGGACCTGCTGATGCCGGCACTGCGGCGGGACGAGAGCTTTTTAACCCGCGCTCTACGCCTGGGCCGTTCCCGCGTTCCGCAATGGCTGACGGCGATGCGCGCCGACGGCATCCTCGAAGCCGGGACTGTCTCGGTGGGGCACGTGCAGCTTTCCCGTTTGCGGGCGCATCTGCGGTGGGATGCGACCACGCTCGACGTCCCCGAGTTCTCGGCGCGGTCCGGCGAAGGGATAGTCACGGGCCATCTCACGGCCAACCTGCGGCACGCGGTGCCGAGTTACCGGCTGAATGCCCGGTTCCGGTCGGTGAACTGGATGGGGGGTCGGTGGACAGGGCACGGTTCGCTGCAAACCTCGGGAACCGGCGAAGAACTGCTGCGCAACCTCAGAGTGGAAGGTTCGTTCGAGGGCCGGTCGGTTGAACTGGCGCCGGACGTCGAATTCAAGTCGTTTTCGGGAACCTGCCGGTTCGCAGTGGCGGACGACGATCTGCCGCGCTTTCATCTCACGGATCTGGCGGCGACGATAGGGGACGAGCCTTTGACGGGCAAAGGCGCCACCGGCGCGGACGGGCGGATCCACTTCGACCTGACAGATGGACAGAAGCAGTTGCGCGTGGCGATCGTCGCGCCGTTTGTGCGCAACGCCTTGCCATAGCGAGTGGGGCAGACGTCCACGTCTGCGGCCGGCCTCCAGGCCGGCCACCAGCCCCACCGGTGATTTTCAACGGAGTGCCGCATGGCCCTTCGGCCCACCAAAGGTGATGAAAATGCACACCGAGCAGGGCCGCCCAGTGGGGCAGGGCCTCGCCCTGCGGCGGGATCCCAGCCCGCCTGCGCGGCCGGCCTGAGAGGCCGGCAAAGCCCGAGGGGCTGCCCCACTTCCCAATAAGAAGCAGTCCAACGGTCTCGTCCTACTCTGGGTACGCTAGAATGGGGTTTCCGGACGATGTCTTCACTGCCCGCTCCCCAACACAGCCGCGTCGTTTCGGCACTCTCAGAACAGCGCGAGGCGGTTCGCGAGCAATTGTCCGCCGCCTGGCAGCTTCAGATTTCCCGTGTCGAGGATCTGCTCCATGCGGGATGGAAAGAACAGCTCGAACGCGTGTTCGAGGAGCGCTTCGCCGAACTGGCTGCGCGGCTCGAAGCGGACTTCACGGCAGAGCTCGACCAGGCGCGCCGCCGCGCGTCCGAGGAACTGAACCGCGCGGTCCGGTGCATCTCGAGGCCCGAGACCCCCAACGAATGGGTGGAAGCGCTGCTCCAGGCGACCGCGCTCTTCGCGTCCCGTGCGGCTGTATTTACCGTGGACGGCAAGAGTATCAAAGGAATCCGCGGCCGGGGCGTTGGGGACGTGGCCAGTCTGGAACTCGATGCGCCGCCCGCCTTTCAAAACGCCATTTCTTCTCGCGAGCCGGTGACGGCTTTGAGGACCTCCGAGGAACTGGCCGAGGTATTCTCCGCCCTGCCGGAGCCGGGGGCGGCGGACAAGTGCTATCTGTTTCCGCTCGTCGGGCACGGGCGCGTCGCCGCTGTGGTGTATGCCGAAGGCGACGATGTCGATATGAACGGGTTGGAAGCTCTGGCCACGCTTGCCGGGGCAACTCTTCCAGTGGCTGCGGGCAGATCCGCGGCATCCCTGGCCGACTGGACCCAGCTTTCCCGCGACGAGCAGGAACTGCACCTGCGGGCACAGCGGTTTGCCAGGGTGCGGGTTGCCGAGATGCGGTTGTTCAAGGCGCATGCCGTCCGTTCGGGGCGCAATCAGAAAAACCTGTACTTCGCACTGAAGCCTGAGATTGACGCCGCGCGCGAGGTCTTTCAGCGCGATTTCACCGCGACCTCACCGGCCATGCCCGACTATTTGCACGTGGAATTAATACGAACACTGGCGAATGATGATGTTGCTGTCCTGGGCGACGATTATCCCGGCCCGCTTTTCTAGCCGGACCCTCTGCACCGTTTTCGCGCTGCTGTTGGCCGCTGGTTCGAGTGGCGCGGCAACGCTTGAAACCCTGGCGCGGACCTTCCGCGAGAAACCCACACCGGCCAACCGCTCCGCGTTGCTGCGGTTTGCCGCCGCACACCCGAAGGATCGGGACGGCGCTCTGGCGCTGCTTGCGATTGCTATCTCCGATCAGGAAAACAGCCGTTCGGCGGACGCGCTAGAGCGGCTGCGTGAAGTGGGCGGACGGCTGGCCGTGCTGTCGGACTACCTTGGGTACTACCAGGCGGCTGCCGCCTTTAACCAGAAGGATTTCTCCGCTGCCGCGCAGCAGGCCGAAACGGTCTTCTCAAACAGCCCCGCATCGCCCGTGGCCGGCGATGCCGCCATGGTGGCGGGCCGCGCCTACAAGGAGGCCGGAAAGCCCGCGGACGCCGTCCGCGTGCTCCGCGCCAACTACTTGCAACTGCCGCAGCCCGCGGGCGATCTGCTGCTCGCCGTGAATTACCGTGCCGCCAACGACCTCACGTCTTCGGCGGTTTACTATCAGCGCGTCTACTATCAATACCCGGCGACACTGGAAGCCGAGCAGGCGGGCACGGCGCTTCCTCAACTCAAGACCGGTCTGGGCGAACTCTACCCGCCGCCGGCCACTCAGGCCATGTTCGAACGCGCGGACAAATGGATGCGAGCACGCGAATATGGGCGCGCGCGGTCGGAATTCGAATCCATCGTGGCGCGGACCGGCGGTGAGGACCGCGAACGGGCACGCCTGCGCATTGCCGAAATCGACTACTTCCGCTATGAGCACAATGCGGCATACGGCAACCTGGAGGCGCTCGATGTCTCGGCTCCCGATGTGGATGCCGAGCGGCTCTACTACATGGTGGAGTGCGCGCGCCGCTCCGATAGCGACGATCGCATCAAGAAGAATCTCGACCGGCTCGCCGAGCGCCATAAGCTCTCGCCGTGGCGGTTGAAAGCGCTCGTCACCGCAGGCAACCGCTACCTCGTGGACAACCGGCCGGATTTGTACGAGCCGATCTATCGCGCGTGCGCCGAGGATTTCCCCAACGACGCGCAGGCCGACTACTGTCACTGGAAGGTCGCGTGGAACGAGTATGTCCGGCGCCGCCCGGGCGCGGCCGAACTGCTGCGCAACCACCTGCTCAAGTTCCCAGGTTCGGAAAGAGCGAGTGCCGCGCTTTATTTCCTCGGGCGGCTCGCGGAAGCGGCAAAAAAGCCCGATGAGGCGAAAGCGTATTACGCGGAGGCGCTCCAGCGCTTCCCGAATCACTATTATTCGGACCTCGCGGACGGGCGCCTCGCCGACCCGGCTGTTTTCAAGGCGCCCGAGTCCCCGGTCGTGCGTGAGTTCCTCGACCGGGTGGTCTGGCCAGTCCGGCGCTATCCGGAAAACTTCGATCCCACTCGGGCGACCAGATTGCGCATCGAGCGAGCGCGGTTGCTCGAAACCGCCAGTCTGGAGCAGCTTTGCGAACGGGAGTTGCGGTTCGGCGCGAGGACTGACGGACAGCCGCATGTTCTCGCCATTCAACTGGCGAAGGCCGCTTCCCGATACGACTCGCCTTCGGCCGCCCTTCGCATGATCAAGGGCCTGGTGCCCGGCTATATTTCCATGCCGCTCGACAGCGCGCCCGCGGCCTTCTGGCGCCTGCTGTTCCCGCTGCCTTATCGCAGCCTGCTGGAGCGGTACTCGAAAGCGAAGGACCTCGATCCGTACCTGGTTGCCGGCCTGATCCGGCAGGAGTCGGAATTCAACCCGCAGGCGCTGTCGCCGGCTAAGGCTTATGGCCTCACGCAAATCATGCCAGCGACGGGGCGGCAGTTGCTCAAGCTCAGCCGGGGCAGATTTCACCCGGCCGTTCTGTTTCAGCCCGAAGTCAACCTGCGGCTTGGAACCACGTATCTCAGGACCGTTTACGATCAGAATTCGGCAAAGTGGGAGCAGGCGCTCGCCGCTTACAATGCCGGCGGATCGCGGGTGCGAAACTGGATCACGTGGAGCGAGTACCGGGAACCCGCCGAATTCATCGAGACCATTCCGTTCAGCGAGACGCGCAATTACGTATTTGCGGTGCTGCGCAACGCGCAGATCTACCGCAAGCTGTACACCTCGGGCGCGCTGTCCGCGGAACCGGTGAAGAAAACTCTCGCTGCGCCGGAGAAGGTGACCCGCGCGAAGAAGACCTCCGGGTTCAAGCGCGCGCCCGTGCCGAAGAAACGTCACATCAGGAGGCGGTAGTGCGTCGCGGCGGCGCTCGGGACGTGGCGCGGAGGTTGTTGCGCGCACCCGCCTCCGAGCAGCGCGATGCCGCCATCCGCAAAACCATCAGGCAGATTCCCCGAGGCAAGGTGGCGACCTACGCCCAGGTTGCCGCCGCGGCGGGCTATCCGCTTTACCACCGGCAGGTGGTCCAGGTGCTGCGCAAGGCCGGTGATTCGTTGCCGTGGCAGCGCGTTGTCGGAGCCGGGGGCCGCATCCGGCTACAGCGCGACATGGGCTACGACCAGCGGGTCCGCCTCGAAATGGAAGGCGTGAAGTTCCGTGGTGCGCGCGTTTTGATGGAAGATCACCAGCACGTGTTCCGGCCTTGGGAATTCGAGGAGTAAGAAACCGCTCCGTCGAAAATCACCGTTACCCGGGGGCCGGCCACGGGCGACGCATGCGTCGCCGCGGGTGTCACGGGTATCGGCGGCTGCACCCGATTCCCGACAATCGGGCCTGGGCGTGGAGTTGAAAGAGGGGTTGGAGGAGGAGTACCCGCCCATTTTTGGCAACTGGTACATCCACGATCCCGACATGCCGAAGGCGTAAAGACCAGCCGGGCGCCAAGAAAAAACGGCGCCCGGCATAAGGCGGGGTCGCCCAGTATCGGACCCGCGAAAACCGGGCGACTCACCGCCTCGTGCCGGGCTCAGGCGCTGCGCTTCAAGGGAGGAGCCTTAGGCACAGCGACTCTACCGACTGCGGGATGGGCGGAGCGCAGTCAGTGTACTCGTTCTTAGTCTTTGTCTTTCTCCTTTTTCGAGTTCCCGTGCTCGACGTCAACGTCTTCGACCTCGATGCGGAGCGCCTGAATCGCGCCATCCGTGCGCACCGTTCCAGAGACCTTGACGACCTCTCCGATCTTCAAGCCTGCGAAGCCGCTGACACCTTTGAGCTTCGTCGATGTGGTCACGAAGATATCCAGGGTCAGTCCGGTCAATTTCAGGGACTGGTTGGCTGGATTAAGAGAGCCAACCGGGCCTTTGAACTCCACCTCCACCGCTCCGGGTTGGCTCTCTTCCAGCGGGGGGAACCGAAATCCGCTGACGAACTGGTTGGAGCCGTCCCGCGTAAGGACGAACGCTCCTGTCCACGCCTCCCCAGCAGCGGCGAACGGCAGCCGCGCTGCCCCATCGCCTTTTGCGTCCGTCGTCAGGTTGCCGAGAGTGACGCAGAGCGGCTGTGATACCGCGGTCGCGCGGCAGAACACAACGCTATACGTCGCTGTTTGAGCAGCGCCAAAAACCGCCGTATCAATCTCGCGCCTCAAACGCACATTGACGCTCCCGCGCGACAACGGGTCCGTGCCCGCCGGGCCGACAGGTCCGCCGGTCAGTTCGGAAACGCGCACCAGTTCCGCTGTGAAAAGCCTTTCGCCCAGCCCCTTGTTCTCATCGGCGGCGGCGATCCCAGAAACGCACAACACGAAAGCAGCGCAACAGTAAGTTAGCTTGTACATGCATCTCTCCAGAACAGCCGCAACCCTGTTAGCAATTCAGATTCCAGACTGCGGGCCAGCGGATTTCCGGAGGTTTGCGTCTGAAGGCGAAACGGAAGATGGGAAGATTCCGGTACTCTGTGTACAAATTGCCGGAAAAAAACTCCTAGTACTCTTGTTAGAGCCCGGCGGCGCGCGCAGCCGGCCTCGGGCGCCGCAACGAATTCATGTAGGTCTTCGCCGCGGCCGCTGCCATGATGCGCAGCAAGTCCTCTCCCGAGTACGGTTCAACGAGGACGTCGTAAGCTCCCGAGCGGAACAACTCCGCGCAAAGGCGCTCGTCGACGCGCCTCGCGCAGACCACGACCTGCGGCCCTCCCTCGCCTGGCCTTACCCCATCGAGCACCCTGCGCCAATCCGCGTCCGTGTCCGTAACGATCACATCGACGCACGCCCTGGACAATACGCGCTGCGCTTCGTCCCAATCGCAGGCGAGCAGAACCTCCGCCCGGCTGTCATCGAGTTGTTCCAGAAAGGAGAGACGCCGCTCCCGGCACATGACGAGCAAAGCTCTCACGCTGTGTTTCATCACCCGCTCCGGCTTTGGCCCTTACTGTACCAGAGCTGCGCGCGCGATCAAGTTAATTAATATTAATCAGTCGGGCTGCCTGCGGTCTGGCGCTTCTGCCGCTTCTCCCAGTCGTGCTTCCATTGGCGCCACGCGAGGCTGACGACGCGTACCACCTCGGCTGCATGGAAGGGTTGCGCGAGCACATCGTAACCGCCGAGATCCAACACTTCGGACCACAGTTCGTCTCCCCCGGCCGGAAAGGCCACGATCACTCGCGGCGGAACTGCTTGCCGCACTGCCTCCGAGAGGATGACCTTCCAGTCGCTTTCCGGTAGACGGGACGAACAGATGACGACGGGAACGCAGTTTTCTCTCAGGAAGCGAATGCCCACCTCGGAGGTCGGGACACAGTCCAATCTCCACTTCGAGTGGCTGAAGACGTTGCCGAGCGCGACGCAATCGGTCTTTGCCGGGCAGATTGCCAGGACTCTGACTTCCTCACCGATCCCCATGGCGGCGGTGCCCGACTCCACTATCGCACAGTCGCAGGTGCCCGACATTTGACCACACCTTGCTTGCAGTTTCGGACTGAGTTATCTTCATTTAAACACCGGAGGAGCCGCTCGGAAGCGGCGGCCTATCGAAGATTCCAAAAGGAGGAAATCAATGGCCTGCAAGACCAAGCCCGCGTCTAAGCCGAAGCCCGCTAAGGCGCCCGCGAAGAAGAAGTAGTAGCGCCCCCCGGGGCGCCCTTTTTTTGGTGCGCCCCCAGCAATCCCGCCCTCCGAAGCCATATACTACTTCGGAAGGAGCGCGCCATGAACCTGCGAATTCCCCTTGTCCTGCTCGCCGCACTTTTGCCCGCCTTTGCCCAGGAACAAACCCAATGGCAGAACCCGGTCAGAAAATTACTGCGCGACGGAAAGCCGGTGATCGGTGCAACCATAACGGTCGCAAGCGCTGACGCCGCGGCCCAGGCGGCCAATCTCGGCTTTGATTTCCTCTGGATTGAGATGGAGCACAGCCCGATCACGCTGGAGACGGCGCGCAACATGATTCTGGCGACGCGCGGCCTGAAAGCAATTCCGTTCATTCGTGTTCCGGTCAACGAATTCTGGACCGCCAAGCGCGCGCTTGACGCCGGCGCCCTCGGCGTGATCTTCCCGTTCACTTCCACGCCGGAACTAGCGCGCCAGGCGGTGGCCGCGTGCAAGTATCCGCCCGTCGGCCGCCGCGGGGCCGGGCCGGGACTTGCCACTTTCCGATGGCCCGCGCCCGAGGGCTACTACGATTTCTCCGACCGCAACGCCATGGTCATCGTGATCATCGAGGAGGCACGCGCGGTCGAGCAGATCGAGGAGATCGCATCCACGCCGGGTATCGACGCGATGTTCATCGGAACGAACGACCTCTCGTTTTGCTATGGCTTTCGAGGCCGGCAGGATGAGCCCAAGGTGCAGGAGGCGATCGGAAAGATCGTGGCGGCCGCGCAGCGTCACAAGGTCCCGCTCGGGCGGCCCGCGTCTACTCCCGAACAGATTGCGCGGTTTGTGAAGGACGGATTCCAGTTCATTCAGGGGCCCAGCGAACTGGCGCTGGCGGCCGCCGGCGCACGGCCGTTACTGCAATCGCTGGGCAAGTCCGGCCCGGACCCAAAAGCGAGACCTCTTTACTGAGCACACAGGCCAAACCGCTCCCTCACGGTCGCAGCTCTGAAGCTCACTGCTGAGCCCCGAGCGTAAGCGAGCGGTTTGGCCGGGTACAGTTCCCTTGCGGTCTAGACGGCTGCCCCCGCGGGCTTCTGCACTTCCACCTGCGCCATATCTTCGAGCGCGGTGACTATGGCCGAGTGATCCAGTTCACCCCGGCCGTTGTTCATGAGGGAGATCAGCATCTGCTGAGCGAGGCTGGTAAACGGCAGCGAAACCTTCAACGACTCCGCCGCAAGCAGCGCGTTCCGCAGGTCCTTCTGGTGAAGCCGGATTCGGAATCCCGGCTTGAAGTTGCGCCCGATCACCATGGGCGCCTTTGCGTTCAGCACCGTGCTGCCCGCCAGCCCGCCTTTCACGGCCTGGAACACCACGTCGGGATCGAGGCCCGCCTTGGTTGCCAGAACCAGAGCCTCTCCCATCGCCGCGATGTTGCACGCCACCATGATCTGGTTTGCGAGCTTGGTGACATTGCCCGCGCCCACCGGCCCGGTCAGGGTCGCGCTCGATCCCATCTTCTGGAACAGCGGCAGAACGGCATCGAAGACCTTCTGGTCTCCGCCAACCATGATGGCCAGCGTGCCGTCGATCGCCTTCGGCTCACCGCCGCTCACCGGGGCGTCGAGAAACCGAACTCCGCGCTCCGCGCAGGCCTTCCCGATCTTCTGGGATACGATCGGGCTGATCGAACTCATGTCCACGATGATCGAGCCCTTCACGGCGCCTTCCAGAACGCCCGCGGCGCCGAGCACGGCGGCTTCGACTTCCGGCCCGTCCGGCAGCGTCGTGACGGTCACTTCCGCGCGGCTCGCCGCCTCCGCGGCCGACTTGCACGCGGTGGCGCCGGCCTTGGTGACCTCTTCCACGGGGCCCGGGACGACGTCATAAACAAACAGTTCGTGACCTGCCTTGAGCAGGTTCAGGGACATGGGCTTTCCCATGATGCCCAAACCTATGAATGCAACTTTCACTAAGCGCTCCTTTCGCTAACGAGCTAAACCGCTCCCTTTTATTGTCCTATGCCTCGCTCATCCTGACCTGACGCTTCTGTTTGAAAGCGAGGTTGGCCAGATGAGGGCCGCAAACCGCGCTCGCGCCCACTTCCACCGGCGCGTTCGGCTCCTTGCGGGACTTGCAGCAATCGAAGAAATTCTGAACGTGCGTTTCCACCGGGATGCCCGTCTCGTCCTTGTACAGCGGCTCGCGGTTTTCCGGTTTCGTGGAAGGCTCGGCCCAGATGCGGCAGCCGGACTCGTCCATAAGCATCGTTCCCTTGTCACCCTGGAACAGAATCGACCACCCGTTCGCATAGGAATTGCAGTAGTCGAGCGTCCAGGTGACCATGTGCTTCGGGTACTCGAAGACGGCGCTGAACACATCCGGAACTTCCGACCCGATGGTCTTTTGGGTCTGCCCGTAGCAGACGGCCGATACCGGGCCCTCCGTGGTGCCGGTGAACCACTGCGTGACGTCCATGAGGTGCGTACCCTGGTCCGTCATGTTGCCGCCGGAGAACTCCCAGAACAGGCGCCAGTTGCGGAAGCACATGGGCTGGAACTCGCGCTTGTTCGGTCCGCAGAACCGGTCCCAGTCGATCTTGCCCGGCAGCGGCTCGTTGTTCAGCGGGCGGGCGATGTTCCAGTTCCACACAGGTTTCACGAGCGAAATCCGGCCGAGCACGCCCGAATCCACCTGCCGCTTCGCCCTGTGCACCATCTCCGCGCTGCGGCGCTGCATGCCGATCTGCACGACCTGCTTCGTCTTCCGCACCGCCTCCACCATCTTCCGGCTCTCTGCGATGGAGTGCGACATGGGCTTCTCGAGGTAAACGTCCTTGCCCGCCTTGAGTGCCGCCAGCAGGTTCGGACAGTGCTGGTGATCGGGAGTACCAATCAGGACCGCGTCGATTCCCTGGTGCCCGAGCAGGTCGTTGTAATCCACGTATGACTTGGCGCCGGGTGCTTCGGTCATCGCCTTGTCCATGTTCGGCGCGTAGACCTCGCTGATGGCGACGCACTGGGCTCCGAGTTTCTGGAACACCGTGCTGACATAACGGCCGCGCCCGCCCGCGCCGATCAGGCCATACGCGATCCGGTCATTGGCGCCCCAAGCCGTCCGCGGCACAAATAGAGGTGCGGCCGATGCGGCCGCGGTGAATGAACTCTTCAGAAAACTACGTCGGTTTGCGTCCACAGAGTAGCTCCTTCCGGGATCTACTCTATCATTGAAGCCGAGCCCGCGGAGCGCCGCCGGCTTACTTGGACGCTACCAGCACGCGGGAGGGATAGAAGCCCTGCCGCAGCGCGCGGTCACCGACAATGCGGAACTTGGATGCCTCGATCAGCGAGGGGACGTGGTGCTCAACCTGCCGTCCCCAGAACGCCGGTGCGATACCGCCCGCGATCTTGTACATGCGGTTGAACATCCGGGTATTCTGACCGATGCAGACAAGCGCAAGCCGCCCTCTCGGGCGCAGCACCCTGCGAATTTCGCCCAGCGCTTTGTAGATGTCCTCGGCGCCGAGCAATTCGAGAAGGTAGCAGCAGAACACGATGTCGAAGCTCTCGTCGCGGAAGGGCATGAAGCGCGCGTCCACGGCCTGGCAGAGAGTCGTCGATGCGGGAAACTCACGCCGGATGCGGTTCTGGGTGCGAAGCGCCATGTTCGGGGAAAGATCGACCCCGATCGAGGCCCCGTCGGGGTTGGCGCGCACGACCCGGCGGAACATCTCGCCCGAACCGGTCGCCACCTCCAGAACTCGCATGCCGTTCCGCACGCCCGCGAACTCCAGAGCGCACTCGTGCGCCCGTGCGTGGAAAAAATATGTCGAAAGCGGGTATATGAACGCGACCCGGTCGTAGATGCGCCGCGTCCGGTCGGCAATTGTCTTATGCAGCCCGTTGGAACCCAGAGCCAGCACTACAGATTCAGAGTCAGCCAAATTTCACCTTTGCGTGCATAGTCCCGGAGCCGGGCGAGGCCGTTCATGTTGCCGGAGCCAGGCTGGACTGCAATTCGGGGATTTCGATTTCAATCCGGGTGCCGTGCCCCGGTTTGCTGTCGATCCACATCCTATAATCGGCGCCGAACAGGACCTTGAGGCGTTCGTCTACGTTGCTGACGCCGATACCCTGCTCACGCAAGTTCGCAAGTTTTACTTCCGGAATCCCAACTCCGTCGTCCTCGACGAGCAGGTGCAGCCTTCCTTCCTTTAGACTACTGCGAAAGCGAACAACTCCGCCATCCACCTTACTGCTCAAGCCGTGCTTGACGCAGTTTTCGATCAAGGGCTGGAGGAGCATGCTCGGGACCAGGCGGTCCATCGTGCGGGGATCGACCTGCTTTTCGAATCGCAGCTTATCGCCGAAGCGGATCATCTCGATCGACAGATAGTCGTTGATGAAGTCGAGTTCCTCGCTCAAGGGGTTCAGGTTGTCGTGCTTGCGCAGGAGACGCCGGAGTATGTTCGACAGCTTGTATACCACGGCACGCGCCTGCTGGGGGTTGGTCCGGATCAGCGACGACACCGAATTCAGCGTGTTGAAAAGAAAGTGCGGATTGATCTGCCGGCTGAGGGCGTCCATGCGCGCCTGTAGCAAGAGCCGTTGCTGCTCCTCGAGCTTCGTTTCGTTCCGGGTGTTATTCCAGATCTTGAGCGGCAGCGTGACCGCAAACAGCGTCGAAACGTATACGGCCACGTAATTCAGTGGGTGAGGGTTGGGCCAGTCCGGGTAAATCGAGAACATCCGGTTGGGCCACTGGCCCAGCGTGAGCCGGAGGAACTCCGCAAACAGGATGGCGCAAAGAAACACAAGCTGAAAAGCGGCCCGGGCGTGGTCATAACGGGGCGCGAACACCCGGTAAAGACTCAGATCGAAAAACGGCGAAAACCGCCAGACTTCCTCCGTATCCGGAGCGCCGTCCCGCAGCAGGCCTCCCATCGCGCCCACCCCCACCAGCAGAGGCATGGTCAGGTACTCGTGGTGGAACATAGCGGGCAGCGAAATCAGGGCGCCCGAGAGCGCGCCTGTTACGTAGCCCCCGAGCAGGCCGGCAACCAGGCTGCCCTCCAGCCCGAGGTCCACCGCCTTGTAATTGTGCTGAATCACCCTGACCGCCACGCCGGCGCCGAAAATGCTGGAGAAACTGAGCGCGAGCAGGAGCCGCTGGTTGAGCGTACGCTCTTCCCGCAACAGCATCCGTTTGAAGCGGTTGGAGCGGACCAGGATACTCGCCAGGGACGCAACCACCCCGAGGCGGATCATCAAGGTCATCAATAATACGAGGTGCTCGTCCGCCATCGGGTTCCGTTGTCCATTATAATGAAGGAACTAACGCACTTTGAACCCATGTCACACAACGGCAGCAAGCCTGGGATTCGAAAAGTCGCCGAAGCCGACTTTCCAACGCGCTTCGGTCATTTCCGGATCTATGGATTTCAGCGTTGCTCCGCGGAGCCCGAAGAAGCGGTCGTGCTTGAGATGGGCGACCTGTCCGGTCCGGAACCGCCGCTCGTCCGGATTCACTCGGAGTGCCTGACCGGCGACGTTTTCCACAGTCTACGCTGCGATTGCCGGGCACAACTGGAATTGTCGCTGGCCGCCATCGCCGAGGAAGGCCGCGGGCTTCTGGTCTATGAGCACCAGGAGGGACGCGGAATCGGCCTGCTCAATAAGCTGCGCGCCTACGAACTGCAGGACGGCGGCGCGGATACTGTCGAGGCAAACGAACGCCTGGGATTCAAGGCGGACCACCGGGACTACATTCTGCCGGCCGAAATCATCAAGTATTTCGGGCTGCGCCGCGTGCGCCTGCTCTCGAACAATCCCGACAAGATCCGGGCCGTCGAGAGCGCCGGCGTCGAGGTCGCCGAGCGCGTCCCCTGCCTCGTGGAGCCGGTCCTTACGTCCGAGTCTTATCTCCGCACCAAGAAAGAAAAGTTGGGGCACCTGCTGGAAGGCGTGTAGGGCCGTTTGCTGGCCTGACCGGGCTTCGTATCAGGGCACGGCTTCAGCCGTGCCGTACGGTGCCACCATCACAGGGCTTTAGCCCCTGAACCTCTCACCCCACATCCAGCACCGCTCTCACCTTGGTCAGCAGCGCCTCAGGCGTAAACGGCTTCTGTAAAAAGTCCGTGGTTGAATCCAGCGCCTCCTGCGCGATCACGTCGGTGTATCCCGACATGTAGAGAACCTTCATCGCCGGGCGCAACTCCACGGCGCGATTCGCCAGTTCGTGGCCGCTCATATGGGGCATGACGACGTCGGTCAGGAACAGGTGGATCGCTCCGAGGTGCAACTCGCAAATGCGCAACGCCTCCTGCACATCGCTCGCCTGCAGCACGATGTACCCGCGCGCGTGCAGCACTTCGCGCACCAGTTTGCGGAGTCCGATCTCATCTTCGACGAGCAGAACCGTCTCGGTCCCTTTCTGCGCCATAGGCGCCGGGCCGCCCTGCACTCCGGCTGCTGCCGCTTCCTCAGCGGCGGGAAGATAGATTCGGAACTGCGACCCTTTGCCCGGTTCCGTCGTCACCCAGATATCTCCTCCGGACTGTTTGACGATCCCATATGCCGTGCTCAGCCCCAGGCCGGTTCCCTTGCCGCGCGCCTTGGTGGTAAAGAAAGGCTCGAAGATCCGGCGCCGCGTTTCCTCGTCCATACCCTTGCCCGTGTCGATCACGGACAGCGTGACGTACGGGCCCGGCGCCAGACCGGGCGGAGCTTCGAGCGGCTTCGTGGCGGCCGCGGCCGTCGCGATTGTGATTCGCCCGCCCTCCGGCATAGCGTCGCGCGCGTTCACGACGAGGTTCATGAGCACATGCTGGAACTGTCCGGGATCGACCTTCACCTTCGGCAGGCCGGGGCTCAGCGAGGCCACGAGTTCCACATCCTCGCCGATCAGCCGGTGAAGCATCTTGTCCATGTTCGAAACCAGCGTGTTCAGGCTAAGCACCTGGGGTTGCACCACCTGGCGGCGGCTGAAAGCCAGCAACTGGTTCGTGAGCGCGGCAGCGCTCTCCGCGGCCCGCAATACCTCCTCAACGTGGCCGCGCAACACGTCCTCGGGCGACAGCATGTCCACGACCATCTGGCTGTAGCCCGTGATCACCGTCAGCAGGTTGTTGAAATCGTGCGCGACGCCGCCCGCGAGCCGTCCGACAGCCTCCATCTTCTGCGATTGCCGGAACTGATCCTCCAGCCGCTTTTTGTCCGTGACGTCGGCGATGACCGAAATCGCTCCAATCACCTCGCCGCACGCGCTTCGCCTCGGCGCGTTCCACAGCGCGACGTCCAGGAGCGCGCCATCTTTCCTGCGTCTCTGGCGCTCCACGCCCGCCAGCGTCTCGCCCCGCCGCAGTCTCGCGAGGTTTTCATGGAAGAACTCCATGTCGTCTTCCGGCACGGCAGGGAACACCCGATTGAGCACTTCATCTTCGCGCCAGCCGAACATCTGCTGGGCCGCCCGGTTCCAGCTCACCACCTTGCCCGCCAGGTCCATCGATACGATCGCGAGCGGGCTGGTTTCGATCACCGCGGCGAGCGTCTCTTTGGATTGCCGCAGTTCATCCTCGTCATGACGCCGCTGGGTGATGTCTACGCCCGTCCCGATGACATATTCCACCTCGCCGTTCGCATCCAGCAACGCACTGTTCGACCACGACAGCAGGCGGCGGGTGCCGTCTTGCGCTACCCAGTGGTTTTCGTGCGAGTTGGGGAACTGGCCCGCGCTGAGGTCATGGAACACGGTGCGGACCGCCTCGGCCTCCTCTGGAGGCAGCAAGTCCCATATCCGCTTGTCTTGCATGTCTTCCACGGTGTAGCCTGTGGCGGCCCGGCATGCGGCGTTGTGGCGGACGATCCTGGCCTCTCTGTCCAGGACCACAACCAGGCTGCCGGTAGTCTCAATGATGGACCATGACCAATCGCGCTCGCGGCGAAGCTTCTCGTCCAGTTCGCCATTCTCCCGGGACAGGCGGATAGCCATCACGCCCTCTTTGCCGCTCAGGCCGGGCAGCCGAACGGGGGTTGCCGAAACCTGGTAGCGGGAGCCGCCGGCGATCACCGGGTGAGAGCGCGCCATGGGCGAACCGGGCGTCACCCACTCGCGAGGCAGGTCTGCTCCATGAATATCAAGTATTCGCTTCGCCGCTGAATTGGCGGCGAGAACCCTGCCCTGCGTATCCGCCACGATCACCGCATCAGAGAGCGCATCGAGGGCGGCTTCCAGCAACTGCGCACGCTCCGTAGCCTGCTCCTGAGATGATAGGAGGGATTTGTCTGAATAGTCCTTGCGCGGAGAGAAAGAAAAACTCATATGCCCCAGCTCCGACCGGCGCCGCCAACTGCTCCGCCCCTGGAACTCCACGCAACGCGGCGCGTCTGCCGTTAAGAATACAACAGCCAGCGCCGGAAATCTACATGGGTAAACCTCTGGCCTTGTTGTACAATTTTGAACAGACTTCGAGTAGGAAGGAGGCCGGAATGGACAATGTAAGGATTTCCCGCCGCGCAGCGCTCGGCAGCCTCGGAGGCGCCGTGCTTGCCGGAAGGAGCGCGTTCGCCGCCGAAGCGCCTGCCGCCCCGGTGGCAATCGGCCGCTGCCGTACCTATGGCGCCGAACTCGAGTCCTCGCTCAAAGGCTTGTTGGACAGAATCGGTGGAATCGGTTCGCTCGTCAAGGGCAAGACAGTCGCCCTGAAGCCGAACCTGACGGGAAATCCGGCGAGGTTTCCGGAACGTCCCGATCTGCCCTACCGGAGCCACCCCACAACGGTACTGGCCGTTGCGCACCTGCTCGCCCGGAATGGGGCGAAGCGCATCCGCATTATCGAAAGTTTCTTCCCTGCGCGCCAGGGTCCCGAGTTGTGGGCTCGCTATGGCCTGGACGTGAACGCATTCAACAACATTGGATGCAAGGTGGAGTTTGAAAACGTCCAGAACCGCGGGCTCGCGAAGCAGTACTCGCGCGTCAAGGTGCCCACGGGCGGCTACATCTTCCCCGCTTTCGATCTGAACCACTCGTTCGTGGATTGCGATGTCTACGCGTCGCTTTCCAAGCTGAAGAATCACTGGATCGCCGGCGTCACGATGTCGCTCAAGAACAATTTCGGCAACACGCCGTGCTCGCTCTACGGTGGCGACTGCGGTCCGGACGGCAACGAGGATCCGCGCCAGGAGCGCGGCCCGGTCTGCCACAACGGCACCAGGACCCCTCCCAAGGGTGTTCCGCAGGAGTTGCATCCCGATTCGCCTCGCGAATCCGGTTACCGCGTGCCAAGAATCGTAGTTGACCTTGTGGGTGCACGGCCGATCGATCTGTCGATAGTGGAAGGCATCGACACCATACGCGGCGGAGAGGGCGCGTGGAACCCCGGCGTGCAGATACTTCGCCCGGGATTGCTGCTGGCCGGAAAGAATCCGGTGTGCGTGGATGCGGTCTGCTCCGCGGTCATGGGCTATGATCCGCGCGCCGAGCGCGGCGCCAAGCCCTTCCTCCACGGGGACAATACGCTGAGGCTCGCCGAAGCGGTTGGCATCGGCACCACGGACCTCAAGCGCATCGAGGTCGCCGGCCTGAGTATCAAAGAAGCGTTGTTCGATTTCGGCCCCGGCCCGATCGGCAAAACGATCTAGTACGTGGCGCGCCGCAAGGATTGACCGCTCTCCCGAAAATCACGGTCGACCGGCCACGGGCGAAGCGTGCGCAGCCCTACAAGAATCCTGTGGGTGTTGGTTGGCGCATTGAGTCTAGTCAGCTCCCCGGAATCGGCGTTCATCGGTGTTCATCGGCGGCCAATTCAATTCATTCTAGCCGCCGATCAACACCGATG
>JAEZIJ010000021.1 GCA_023436715.1 Acidobacteriota bacterium | reverse complement strand
CGGCCGCATTCACCAACTTCAGTTCTTTGCTCTTCACGCGGGCAAGGACTTCCACCCGGCGCAGCTCTTTGCTGCTCATCGCTGTCCTTCCCACCCCGACCTCCATTCGAGGTCTTCAGGTTAGGGGACATTTCTATCGAGGTCCAAAGGGGACATTATCAAAGTGGCGCGACATCCGCGTGGTCAGTTTGCCGCGATGCTGATTGTCAGGCGGGGGCTCTCGACGTCCTTTACCCGGAGCCACACCTGGTTGCCATCGGCAGGTTTGACTGGCGTTGAGTTGTCCAGGGTGAAGTTCACCTGGTAGAGACCGCTGAAGCCCGGCGCCAGGCCGGAGAACGATACCTGTTGCCGCACGTCGTTCACATACACTTCCACTGTGTTATCCGTCACGGCGAGCTTGTCGGAAGGCGCGGGTTGGCCGTCCTGTACCTGGGGCGTGGTTGTGCCAAGGCCGTTCGCCCAGACGATCCCGTTCTCTCCGAGGCGGAGCGGGCGCATTTTGACGTCGGGCTGATTCGGCCCCGCTATCGATCCGTCGGAATTCTGTACGGCGGCGCGGAAGGTCTGGCCGTCGAGCGTGAACGACGGAAGCGCGGGAGCGACCTCGCCGACCGCCGTGCCCGGAACCCGGATCGAATCCGAATTCTGACTGGCGCGGCTCACCACAATGTTGGTGTCCTGCTGCGGTGCGATCGAAGACGGCAGCAGCGCATTGATCTGCGTGGGGCCGGCGTAAAACAACGGGGCGGGCTGCCCGTTGAAGCTGACCGAAGCGTTGCACAGCGAGGACGGCAGCGGGAAAGCGGGGGCGCCGGCTTCGCAATCCGCGAGGCCCTGGCCGAAGATGCTGACTATCGTGCCGGGCGCAACTTTCGGTTCGAAGCTGAACGCGTTCACCACCGGCGCCTGCGATCCCACCTGAGGCTTACCGACGCCGTCTCCCGAGGTGCCCGAGACAACCTGCGCATCGAACCGCGCCTGGCCCACGGCGTTTCCATTGCCGTCCTGAAAAGTCGCCTTTGTGAACAGCAGTTCCATCGGCCGCACGGGGACGGTGATGGTGCAATTGCCGGAACAGCTTTGGGTTGCCGCGGCGCCGCTCAGCGAGGCGCCGAAGGTCACCTGAGCCTGCGAAGCGCCGGCGGGCGGCGACACGGAGACTGCTTCGAGGGCCGGCGCGCTGCCCGCCAGCGGGTCCCCGCCGAGGTCCGGCGCAGGCGGCACCTTGAGCATGTAGACGTCCTTGCGGCCGTTGTTGCCCCAGGAGGCGAACAGAATCCAGCTTGCGTCGGGCAGGGCGAAGGCCGTATCGAAATATCCCTGCGTCCGCGGCGAGTGCCAAGCGTAGAGCGCGTTGCTGAGCGCGCGATTTCTCCGGCCCGAAGAGTCGAGGAAGAACTGCGTGATCGTCTGGCCATAGGGAGACATGTCCGCCACGCAAACTCCGGCGGGATCGCCGGCCGCATTCTGATTACACGCACTGGACGCGCTCACCGGCGGCGGGCAGTTCAGAAATACATCCGTGTCGGACGCGCCCGAGGCGCAGTTCTTCCCATAGCAGTAGGAGAAGGCATTGCCGTCACCGATCGGACCCGGGGAAACGTCTTTCAACTGCCGGCCGCCGCAGTAGGCGAAGGTGGGCAGGGCGTCGCGGTGCAGGCCCCACGTATTTGCCTTGTAGACCTGTGAGGAGCCGCTCACTTTGGAGATCGAGGGCGTCAGGTTGAAGCCGCCGACGAATGGAATCATGTCCACATACCAGTTACTGCGGCCAGGCCCGGCGTTGTAGGTCTCATAGCTCTCGTGCTGCATGTAGGCCAGCCCGAGTCCGTCGCCCATGTTCGAAGCCTGCGCTCCGGACCATTGCGGGTTGCCCACCACCTGGTAATTCCGGGTGTGGTTGAAGGTCTGCGGCAGGCCGGGCGTGATGACGGAGTAGCCGTCAGAGGCCTCCATGATGCGGTAATTCCCGCGCTGCACGATGTGGCCGCCCGTGAGAGTCTTCTCGACTACCCAGTTGACGCCGGTGGAATCCGTCGCCTTCGGATCGGCAGTGAAGTTCCAGTAGACGTACGCGCCTTGCCGAGGGATGCTGAGCTGGCGCGCGTTGCAGAAAGCCCAGAGCTTGGCCCCGGCGTCGCGGGCGGCGGGCGTGGCGGCCGTGACCGTTCTTTCCACCACCCACTGCGTCGCGCTGTTCTTCTGGACGATGCGCAGGAAGTCGAATCCCGAGCCGCCCTGGATTTCAAATACGTCCCCTACCGCTGTATCCATCAGGTATGGGGATGGTTCCCCGCTCACCTGGACGGTGAAGGTCCCGGCCTGGGCCGGCAACGCGGTGTTCAGTGTGACCTGATAAGGCCCGGTAGCCACAGTGCCTCCGCTGAGCAGCGTGTTCGCGTCCCATCCGATCCAGTTCGTGTTCCCGACGAACTCTACAGCATGCGTGCCGCACCAGCGCGTGTTCGGCGCTGAAAACGGCGCGGCGGTGGCGATGATTTTGCGGGTGTCGAGGTCGAAGACGGCGAAGCGCGCGATCGAATCCTGCCCCTGTCTCCACGCGCGGTAGAAGGCGTAGTGATCCGTGATATAGGCGAGGGTCGGCGGATAAACCGAAGTGTCGAAGGCCGGGTCGAACCGCTGAATCAGTTCCGGGATGGTATTACCCGGCGGGGTGAGGTTGGCCCAGTTGAACGGGGCGGTGGTGCCTGCTTGCTGCGCGACGTCGTTGCCGGTATAGGCTCCCTTCAGCAGGACGATTTTGCCGCCGATGTCAGACTGGCAGTAGTACGTGTTCGGATCTTTAGCATCGAACATTGCGAAACCCGATCCGCAAAGGGTATCGTTCCCGCCCCAGCCGGTCGCGACGAGCCTGCCCAGCCAGCGCACCTCACCCGTATCCGGCTGTATCCAGAACAGGTGGTTCGTGCCGAACGTGCTCTGAAATGCGCAGTGAAAACCGCCGTTCGATTTTGTGCCGCTGCACACCTGGACGAAGCCGCCCTCGGGCATCTGCATCATCTCGCTGTAGGCGACGCCGGTTTCTACATACTGGATCGAGAGGTTCGCAGGGTCGGAGCTGCTGCCGCGGATCATCACGCCGAAGTTCTGGTTTCGCACGAGGTCGGTCGTGCGCAGGCTGTCGATTCCCCAGGTGTCGAGCGGAGGCCCGCCGCCGGCGGTCTTGGTGGTTTGCTCGCTGTCGAGCACGACCTTGCGGATATCGCCCGAGCAGTTGGCGCCGTCAAGCGTGAGGCAGACGTCGATCGTGCGCTGGTCCGCCGAATCGCCCGTTGCCGAGCCTTTGATGCGCACGGTGATCGAATCGATGCCCGCGGCGAAGGCGTAAAACTCGCCCAGGCTGCTCTGCGCCGAGTTCGTCAGCACCAGCCATTCCTGGCCGCTGCCGGAGTATGTCGCGGCGCTGCCATCGTCGGTGAGCGCTCCGTTCGGATTCGTCCAGTTCGGCCCTCGCGCGCTCGCGAACGGCTTGTTCAGGCTATCGAGCGGGATTTGTCCGTCCCCCGGAACCGACACACGTTTGATGAGAGTGCCGTAGTTGGGGTCGACGATCGCTTGCCGGCGGTCGTTTCCCGTCACGGTGGGCCAGCGGTAATTGCCGGTTTTTGGGTCCTGCGGAATAGGCCACGGATAGGTCACGCCGACAGGAATGTTCGCTGTCCGGAACGAACCGGTGGCGGTGTCCGATCCGCAGCGTACGCGGTAGTAATGCATGGTGTTCGTCTGAAGCGCGCGGGAATACCACTTGCCGTCCGCCCCTTGTTCCACCGCGCGTCTGCCGATTGCGAACACTCGCCGGGCGCCGTCGCTGATGCTTTCCTGGCGCGAGTCGGAATCCGCGCCCGGGAACAGGTCGGGATTCACGTCGTTGACGAGCGGCTTGAAATCGGGACTCTCTGAGACTTGAACGGTGCAGGCGTTGTTGTCGGGGGCCTGATAGGTCAGAAGACTCTGTACGTTGGTGGAGCCCGAAACCGAGACGCCGGAAATCGCGGCCTCCGCCGCGGTGGCAAACACGAAGAAAGCGCACACGAGGAATCGCATCCCAAAACCCCTTAACCCAGAGACTTACGTTTCTCTCAGTATACCGCTCCCTCGCGGTCGCGGCTCGGATTCGCGGGGGCGCGCCCGTTGATTTTCAAGGAAGCGGTCCAAGCCGAAGCCTGCACACCTCTGATATGCTTTCCGCTTATGAGGAAAGCTGTCCTGATGTTGTTGTTCGCTTCCTGCTGCTTCGCGGCAGGTCCGATTCCGCGGGCGGAATACCCGCGTCCCCAATTCCAGCGCGAGCAGTGGCTCAACCTGAACGGGCAGTGGGAATTCGAGTTTGACGACGCCAACGCGGGGTTGGACGAGAACTGGGCGTCCAACGCCAAAAAGTTCGGGAGGAGCATCCTGGTCCCGTTCTGTTTCGAGAGCGCGAGCAGCGGCATCGCGGATACTTCGTTCCATCCCTGGGTCTGGTACCGCCGCACGTTCACGGTCCCGCCGGAATGGAAGGGGCAACGCGTGCTCCTTCACTTCGGCGCGGTGAACTACTGGGCCACGGTGTGGGTGAACGGGAAACTCGCCGGGCGGCATGAAGGCGGAAGCACGCCGTTTTCGTTCGACGTTACCAAGCTGCTCGGGGCGGGCGCGAACACTGTCACCGTGCGTTCGGAGTTCCCGCCGCAGGACCGCACGATTCCGCGCGGGAAGCAGTATTGGGAGCCGAAATCGCGCAGCATCTTCTACACGCGCACGAGCGGGATCTGGCAGACGGTCTGGCTCGAACCCGTTCCGCGGACGCACCTCGATAACGTGCGCATCACCGCCGGCGCGGACGGAATCGCGCGGTTTGAAGCGGTGGTCGAGCAGCCCGGCCCCGCGCTCGAACTGCATGCGACGATTCGCGCGGAGAAGGAAGCGGTCGCTTCCGGCATGACGCGCGTGAAGGCTGACCGGGCCGCCGTGGTGATGGCGGTGGCCGAACCGCGCCTGTGGTCGCCGAACTCGCCGAACCTGTACGACGTCACGCTCGAACTGCGGCGCGGCGCCGAGGTGATCGACCGCGTGAACTCGTATCTCGGGTTCCGCTCGACCGGAATTGAAAATGGACGCATCATGCTGAACGGGCGTCCGATCTACGTGAAGATGGTTCTCGATCAGGGGTACTGGCCGGAGAGCATCCTCACGCCGCCTTCGGACGAAGCCATCCAGTTCGATATCAAAATGACCAAGCAGATGGGCTTCAACGGCGCGCGCAAGCACCAGAAGCTCGAGGATCCGCGGTATCTCTACTGGGCGGACCGCCTCGGCCTGCTCGTCTCCAGCGAGATGGCCAACGCCTACGATTACAGCGACGCCTACGTCGAGCGTTTCACGAAGGAATGGATGGCGGCCATGGCGCGGGACTACAGCCATCCGTCTGTCGTCATGTGGGTGCCGATCAACGAAAGCTGGGGCACGCCGGACCTGCACGACCCGCGCCAGCAGAACCATCTCAAGGCGCTTTACACGCTTACGAAGAGCCTCGACAGCACCCGGCCGGTTATCGACAACGACGGTTGGGAGCACACCGACGCGACCGATATCTTCGCTGTCCACGATTACGCGCGAACCGGAGAAATGCTGCTGGCGAAGTATAAGGACGCGGGCAAGACTGGCTCGCGGATCCCCGACAACGGGCGCGCGGCGCTGGCTCCGGGCTTCACATACAATGGAACGCCGCTGGCGCTCACGGAGTTCGGCGGCATCGCCTTTATCCCGGCCGGGCATCAGGCGCCTCAGGAATCATGGGGATATTCCGGCGTGGAGAAGACACAGGAGGCCGCGCTCGAGCGGCTTCGCGGGCTGTACGCGGCCATCGCGAAGCTGCCGTTTGCCGGGCTGTGCTATACGCAGTTGACCGATGTGGAGCAGGAAGTAAACGGGTTGATGACTTATGACCGCAAGCTGAAGTTCGACGCAAAAGTCGTGCGGGAGATCAACGAACTGGTTCAGTAGGGCGTATCGGGAGATCGCTCATGAATTCGTTTTGGATCGGCATGCTGGCCGTGGTGGCCGGGGCAGCCATGCAGGGCAGCTTCGCGCTGCCCCAGAAGTTCGTCCGCGGCTGGCCGTGGGAGAAGAGCTGGCTGTTCTATTCCATATCCGGGATGATTTTGTTCCCGTGGCTGCTGGTCGCTCTTGTGATTCCGCGAGCCGTCGAGGTTTACTCGAACGTCGGCGGAACGGTCTTGTTTTCGACGGCTCTTTTCGGCGCCGGCTGGGGTATCGGTTCCGTGCTGTTCGGACTTGGGCTGGCCGCTGTCGGTCTCGCGCTCGGGTTTGCAATCATCATCTCGCTGACGGCCGCGATGGGGACGCTGGTGCCGATGGCTGTGCTGCATCCCGAGCAACTCATGTCCTACCGCGGCGCGCTTGTTATCGCGGGGCTGTTCGTGGTGATCGGAGGTGTCGCGCTGTGCTCGCGCGCCGGAGCCCTCAAGGATGGCGGCGCGGCGTCCGGGGGCGGAAGTTTCACGCGCGGACTGATCATCTGTGTCGCCTCGGGCGTGATGTCCCCCATGCTGAGCTTCGGCTACGCCTTCGGCACTCCGATCTCAAACGAGGCCAAGCGTCTCGGCGCCGACCCCAATAACGCGTCGATTTCCATCTTCGCCATCGCGATCTCAGCCGGCTTCCTGATCAACGCGGGGTACTGCGTCTACCTTCTCGCGCGCAACAAGACGTGGAACAAAGGGCTACCTGCGGACCGGCCGCGAAACCTCGCGTGTACCCTCGCCATGGGATTCCTGTGGCTCTTCGGGTTCTTCCTTTACGGGCTTGGTGCAACGGGACTCGGCGAACTCGGCTCCTCGGTGGGGTGGGCGATTTTCATGACCACCATGGTGGTGATTGCGAACCTCTGGGGCCTGCTGACGGGCGAGTGGAAGAATGCGGACAAGCGTGTGTTCCGCAATCTGGCCGGCGGCCTGACCATGATGGTTGGCGCCCTGGTGGTCATCGCATTCGCGGCGGCGTGAAGAACCGTATAGCGAGTGGGGCAGACGTCCACGTCTGCGGTCGGCCTCCAGGCCGGCCAAAGCCGGGCGTGGACGCCCGGCGCAGGTCTGGAGGAGGGACTTGCAAAATTCGGCCACGAAGATGCGTGTGCGCGAAAAGCGGTGACAGGCACCTCTGTCCACGCGCAAAAAACGCTTGGGACAGAGGAGCCAGCCACCGTTTTTCGCGATCGGCAGTGCGGCTGCCGAATTTTGCAAGTACCTCCTGGAGACCTGCCCCACCCGCTGCTGCTCGACCGGCTACGAACTGCGCGAGATGCGGCGCCATCCGGCGGCGGCAGCCAGAACGACTACACAGGCTATCATCGCGCCCGCCAGCATCTCCGACGGGCGCGGGAGCCTGAGGGTCATGGCCATCAATACCGTGATGTACACAAGCCACACGAGTATTCCGCCGGCGATCAGGGCGCGGACCACGATCCTCGTGGCCGGCTGCTCGACGCGTTCGCGGGTGGGATTCACCTTTTTCCTCCGCTCAACGGCTCACACGGCCGAACAGGTCCAGGAACACGCGAATCTGCTCGTCCCAGAAGTCCCACGAGTGGACTCGCGGCGAAATTTCGCGGTACTCATATGGAATTTTCTTTTCCGATAGCAACTGAACGAAATCGCGGTTCTGCTTCAGCAGGAAATCCTGGCCTCCGCAGGTGATGTAGAGAACCGGGATTTCCGGCGCGGGTACTTTCTCGAGCAGGGCGAATGGATCGCGCTCGCGCCGCGCCGCCGAGTTCGCCGGGCCGAAGTGCGGCTGGATCTCCTGCTGCATACGCTGGTTCAGATCGGCTGAGTCGGGCGGCTCGTGAGCGATTCCCACCGCCCCGCTGAACGCTCCGATCGCGCCGAAGAGCCGGTAGTGCTTCAATCCGAGGAACGACGCTCCATAACCGCCCATCGAGAGACCCGCGACAGCACGCGCGCGGCGCAGCGGGATGGTGCGGTAATGGCTGTCGACGAATGGGACGAGATCCTTGATGATGAAGTCCTCGAAGCGCTCCTTCGGATTGGCGGCGTTGTTGACGTACCAGCTTCGCCCGGCGTCCGGCATCACGACGATCATCTTGTGCCGGGCTGCATAGCCTGAAAGGTTCGTCATGAAGGACCACGCAGTGTGATCGTCGCCCAGCCCGTGGAGCAGGTAGAGCGTGGGATAGCGGCTGGTGGACGTCTCATAATCGAGCGGCAGCAGTACGTTCACCGCGCGCTCCTGACCAAGAGACTCACTCTGAACTTTCAGCGTGATAATACTTTTCGCCGCGATACCTGTTTTTACGTCGGCCGCGGGCACAAGTAAAGCGGAGGCAAGCAGCAATGCACAAAGACGCATAGCAGATATCATAGTCCGGCTTGAGTCCGGAAACTATACCCCGGCCTGCTAAGATTTCAGGGATGCATCGCCGCTTGTGGAGTGCCGCCGTCCCGATTCTTCTGGCCGCCGGCATCATATTCGTCGCGCCGCGCCCTGAGGTGATTAAACCTGAAGGCTGGCGCCTGCTCGGGATCTTTGTGGGTGCGGTCGCGGGCCTCATCATGCAGCCCATACCCGGCGGCGCTGTGGTGCTCATGGCGGTCACGCTGGCCGGAGTCTTCGGCGGGCTGACTCCGGCGCAGACGCTGAGCGGGTACGGCGATCCCACGTCCTGGCTTGTGATGGTGGCGTTCTTCATTGCACGCGCGCTGATCAAGACCGGCCTCGCGCGGCGCATCGCGCTGTTCTTCGTGCGCACGGTGGGCGGCACATCGCTCGGCATTTGTTATGCGCTCACGTTTTCGGACGTGTGCCTGTCGTCCGTGATTCCGTCGAATGCCGCGCGGTCGGGCGGAGTCACATTGCCCATCCTGCGCTCGCTTTGCGAGATCTACGGTTCGACTCCGGGGAAGACGGCGGGCCTGCTCGGATCGTTTCTGATAATGGCTATCTACCAGAACGTCTGCATCAATTCGGCCATCTTCCTCACCGGGCAGGCGAGCAATCCGCTGGTCGCGCAAATTGCCGAGCATTCCTTCAACTACCCCATCACGTGGACGAGTTGGTTCATCGCAGGCAGCGTCCCCGGGCTCCTTTCGTTACTTCTTGTGCCGCTGGTCGTCTTTCGCCTGAACCCGCCGGAGATACGCCGCACGCCCGAGGCCGCGGCATTCGCGCTGAAGGAACTGAGAGTGATGGGTCCGATGAAGCGGCCCGAAAAGATCGTGCTCGCGGTGTTCATCTCGATCTGCGCCGGCTGGATCACCACTCCGCTGCACGGAATCGATATCACGATCACCGCGCTGCTCGGCGTTGCGGCGCTGCTCGTCACCACCGTACTCACCTGGGAGGACGTGAAAAACGAGAAGTCCGCCTGGGATGTCTTCATTTGGTACGGAGGGCTGCTGATGCTGGGCAAGGCGTTGAACGACGCCGGCATCACGCGCGAGTTCGCCCAGGCTGTCGCGGCGAAGTTCGGATACCTGGGCTGGCCCGCGCTGTTCGCCGTCGCGTTGTTGCTTTACTTTTACGCGCATTACGGGTTCGCGAGCATCACGGCGCATCTGCTTGCGATGTTCATGCCATTTGCGGGCGTGCTGATCGCAAAGGGCGCCCCGGTCGGGTTCGTCGTGTTCGCATTCGCGTGCTTTACGAGCCTTGGCGCCGGGCTTACGAACTACGGCACCACGCCGGCGCCGATGTTTTTCGCGCAGGATTACGTGACGCTCGGCCGCTGGTGGAAGGTGGGCGCGACCGTATCGGTGTTGAACCTCGCGATCTGGTGCTCGGCCGGTTTCCTCTGGTGGAAGGTGATCGGGCTTTGGTAGGAACAGCCTAGTTGGCCCGCCGCCGGCGCCACAACCAGTAGACCAGCGCGGCGGCGGCTATCGCGGCAAGCGCGATGAACACGTACCGGTGTACCAGTCCAGCAACGCGCTGCCATTGCTCGCCGAGGAAGTAGCCCAGGAAAACAAAGCTGTGGGACCAAAGCAGAGCGCCCGGGTAAGCGAATGCCGCGAAGGCCGGCGCCTCCAGTTCCGACGCTCCGGCGACGTACGCCGTCAGGTGCCGCACGCCCGGTATGAAGTAGCCGAATGTCAGCGCGGGGCGGCCCAGGCGATGGAACCAGTCGTGTACCTGGTGAACCCGTTCCATGCTGATATGCAGCTTGCCGCCGTATTTCTCGATCAGCACATACCCGGTCAGGCGCCCCAGTAAATAACTGATCGTAATGCCGCACATCGTGCCGAGCAGCGCCGAAGCCAACGTGGGAACGAGCTGCAAATGGCCGCTATGAACCAGGTAGCCGGCGAAGGTCAGCAGAGTCTCATCCGGTACCGGCAGCCCGACGATGCCGAGCATGAGCGCGGTGAAGATACCGATATACCCATAGTTTGCGATCCACTGCGATACAAGTTCCATGCCACAGGCGAAAACCGGCGCGTCAGCCCGCGCGCCATGCAGTACCATAATACTTTGGCTCAATCCTAAGGAGACGCATGCAGAACGGCACTTATCTCAACTGGGTCATCTCGAACACGAAAACGAAATGGTGGCACGATTCGGCAGACCCCGCCGAACTGGACCTCGGGCTCGAACGCGGCGCGGTCGGCGTCACCACAAATCCGTTTCTCACGAACGCGACTCTGGCGAAGAACAAGGCTGCGTGGAAGGAGCACATTGACGCCGTGCTCGCGCAGAAGCTGCCGCCGGAAGCAAAAGCCGAAGCCCTGATGCGGGGCGTTGTGACGCAAGCGGCGGCGAAGCTCATGCCGGAGTACGAGCGGAGCGGCGGAGAGAACGGTTACGTCTGCGCGCAGGTGAACCCACTGCGTGCCGGAGAGCGGGAGTGCATGCTGCCCATGGCGAAGCGTTTCCACGCATGGGCCCCGAACATTGCGGTGAAGCTGCCCGCTACCGCCGCCGGCATCGACGTTCTGGAAGATTGCATTGCAGCCGGCATCACCGTCACCGTCACCGTGAGCTTCACCGTCCCCCAGGTCGTCGCCATCGCCGAACGCCACCGCAAAGGCATCGCGCGCGCCAAGGCCGCCGGTATCGAGCCCGGTAAATGTTTCTCCGTAATCATGATCGGACGGCTGGACGATTATCTCCGCGAAGTGGCGCGCGACAGCTACCCCGGCGTGGATGAGGCATCCATTCGCCAGGCAGGCCTGGCCGCCACCAAGCGTGCCTACCGGATCTACAAGGAGCGTGGCTACGAAGCCGTCCTGTTGGTGGCTGCGCTGAGGGGCGAGTATCACTTTACCGAACTGGCGGGCGCGGATCTGGTCATGTCGATTCATCCCGGATTTCAGCCTCCCTTCATCGACAAGGATCACCCGCGCGAAGAGACAATCGACCGCGAGATTCCGGCCCATGCGATCCAGCAACTGAGCCGCATGCCGGAATTCGTGCGCGCCTATGAGCCCGACGGAATGAGCCCCGAGGAGTTCGTCACCTACGGAGCCACACAGCGGACGCTCTCCCAATTCTCCGAGGTCGGCTGGAAACCGCTGGAGAGCATGTAGAGCTGACCTGTTGGGAGCAAGATGGCCACACCAGTTGAAATGCCGAAACTCGGCAACACGGTCGAGCAATGCCTGCTTGGTCATTGGACTAAGCGGGCAGGCGACGGTGTGTCGAGCGGCGAACTTCTTGCCGAAATCGAGACCGACAAAGCTACCTTCGAACTGGTAGCGCCGGTGGATGGGACCGTCCTCGCGACATTTTTCAGCGAGGGCGAGCTGGTTCCGGTTTTCGCGAACGTCTGCGTCATCGGCAAGCCTGGCGAGGACGCGGAAGCGTTCCGGCCGCGCAAGGCTGAAGGTCCCGGTGGGACAGGCCTCCCGGCCTGTCCGGCCGAGGTTCCAGTCGAAAGGCCGACAGGCCAGGAGGCCTGTCCCACTCAGCGAGACGGCGAGATTCACGTCAGCCCGCGCGCGCGCAGGTTCGCCGCCGAGCGTGGCATCGATCCCCGCCTCGCATCCGGCTCCGGCCCCGGCGGCCGGGTCCTCGAGCAGGACGTCAAAGCGCTCTACTTCTCCTCGCCGCGCATCTCTCCGCTTGCCCGAAAGCAAGTGGAGAGCGGGCGCGAGCTTCGCGGCGAAGGCTCGGGCATCAACGGCGCAGTGCTTTCCCGCGACCTCTCCGAGCCCGGCGCGCGCATGTCCGGCATACGCGACAAGATCGCCCGACGGATGAAGGAATCCCTGACGTCCACCGCGCAATACACGCTGACCGGTTCGGCTGACGCAACCGGCCTGCTCGCCCTGCGCAGGAAGATCAAGGCCGCGAAGGACGGCGGGCTGCCAGACATCAACATCAATGAGTTGGTAGTGTTCGCCTGCGTGAAGGCGCTGGCCGAAATGCCGCAGCTCAACGCGGAACTGATCGACGGACGGATCTACCAGCACTCGCGCGTACACATCGGTTTCGCGTGCGATACCGCGAAGGGGCTGCTCGTCCCTGTGGTTCGCGATTGCCAGGATCTGACCCTGCCGGCACTCGCGCAGCGGATCAAGACCCTCACACAGCAGGCGGTGGACGGCACAATCTCTCCGGACGATCTTTCCGGCGCTACATTCACCATCAGCAATCTCGGCAGCCTCGGCATCGAGTCGTTTACGCCGATCCTGAACGCGCCTCAGGTGGCGATACTGGGCGTGAACGCCATCCAACTCAAGCCTGTCCGCAACGGCAAGCGCGTCAAGTACCTGGACTACATCGGCTTCTCGATCACCTGCGACCACCAGGTGATCGATGGCGCACCCGGTGCGCGCTTCCTGCGGGTGCTTGCCGGTGTGATCGAAAAAATCGAATCCGTGGTGGACCTGGAGTTCTAGATGTACGACCTGATCGTGATCGGAGCGGGACCCGGCGGCTACGAAGCCGCGGGCTACGCCGGCAGAATGGGCAAGAAGGTCGCCCTGGTGGAGAAGCAGTGGATCGGCGGGACGTGCCTGAATGCCGGCTGCATTCCCACCAAGACGTTCCTCAAGTCGTCGCGCGTGTTCCATGACTGCCAGCACGCCGCGGCTTACGGCGTCGAAGTGGGGCCTCCGCGTTTCAATATGCCCGCCGTCGTCGAACGGAAGAACCGCGTGGTCGGAACGCTGACCCGCGGCGTGGAAGGAATGCTGAAGCGCAGCGGCGTCGAAGTGCTCCGCGGGTGCGCGAAGCTCGCGGGGCGCGGAGCCGTGCAAGTGGGTCTGGAAACGTACAGCGCGCGCAATATCCTCATCGCCACCGGTTCGCGGCCCGCCGTGCCGCCCATCCCCGGCATCGATTCGCCCACGGTGCTCGATTCCACCTCCGTTCTGAAACTGACGGAAGTTCCGGGCAAGCTTGTAATCATCGGCGGCGGCTACATCGGGCTGGAATTTGCCGGTTTCTTCTCCGCCATCGGGACCGAAGTCACCGTACTCGAAGCGCTGCCGCGCATCGCGATGACCATGGATACCGACATCGCGAACCGCCTCGCCCAGGCGCTGAAGAAAACGGGCGTCGATATCAAGACCGGCTGCGCGGTCGAATCCATCGACGGCAATACCGTCCACTTCGACGGCGGGAGCGTGTGCGCGGATTACGTTCTGAACGCGACGGGGCGCGCCCCGGCAGTTCAGGATCTCGGCCTCGAAGCCGCCGGCGTCGATTTCGACCGGAAGGGAATCAAAACGTCCGGCCGCGGCACGACCAACGTGCCCGGCATCTGGGCGTGCGGCGACGTCACCGGCCGGCGCCTGCTCGCGCACGCCGCCACACGTGAAGGTATTGTCGCCGTAAACAATATGTTTGGCAAGCCGGAGCGGCTGTGCTACGATTCCATCCCCTCGGTCATCTACACGCATCCGGAAGTGGCCTCGGTCGGAGCCACCGAAGACGAACTGAAGAAGCAAGGCATTGCGTACCGCAAGGCCGCCGTTCCAATGGGAGTGGCCGGACGGTTTATCGTGGAAAACGAAGGCGGCTCGGGCATGCTGAAGGTCCTGGCCGGGGCGCAGTACGGCGAGCTCCTGGGCGTACACGCGCTCGGCGATCTTTCGAGCGAGTTCATTGTTGCCGCCGCCGCCCTGGTTGAACTGGAGATGCGAGCCTCCGATGCCGGCGGGATCGTCTTCCCGCACCCCTCCGTTTCCGAAGCGCTGAAGCAGGCGCTCGACGAATTAGCCCAGCAGGAGTCCTAAGGATAATGCCGAAATCAATCCCCGTCGTCCCCGGGAAGGTCTTTGCCCGCGGCAGGATTCACTTCACGGATATCGAGATCAACGCCTATCAGCGGACGATCCAGGACGAGGCGGCCGTTTACTCTCGCGAGGATTTTCTCCACATCTGGACCGACATGTGCGCGATCCGGGAGTTCGAGACGATTCTCAACGAGATCAAGACGAAGGGGGCCTACAAGGGCGTTGCGTACAACCACCTCGGTCCCGCGCATCTTTCGATCGGCCAGGAAGCGTCCGCCGTCGGCATGGCCTTCCTGCTCGGGCCTGAGGACCACATTTACGGTTCGCACCGCAGCCACGGCGAAATCCTTGCGAAGAGCTTTTCGGCAATCCGGAAGATGAGCGATGAGCGGCTGATGGAGCTCATGACCTCCTACCGCGACGGCGCCGTGCTTTCGCCGGTCGAACGGAATCATCACGGCGGCGCCCGCGAGCTTGCCTTCAAGTTCATCGTTTACGGCGCATACAGCGAGATGTTCGCGCGCGAGACCGGGCTGAACCGCGGCCTCGGCGGCTCGATGCACGCCTTCTTCACGCCTTTCGGCGTCTATCCGAACAATGCCATCGTCGGCGGTTCGGGCTCCATAGCTCCCGGTGCGGCGCTGTACAAGCGCGTCAACCGCAAGCCCGGTATTGTGGTGTGCAACATCGGCGACGCCTCGTTCGCCTGCGGTCCGGTTTGGGAAGGCATCACCTTCGCCTCCATGGACCAGTACAGGACGCTGTGGGATCCGGAACTCGGCGGCGGGCTGCCCATCATCTTCAACTGCATGAACAACCACTACGGCATGGGCGGCCAGCCTGCGGGCGAGACCATGGGGTGCCAGTTCATCGCGAGGCTCGGCGCGGGCGTCAATCCCGAACAGATGCACGCCGAGCGCGTCAACGGGTACGATCCGCTGCCGGTAATCGAGGCGTTCCGCCGCAAGAAGGAATTGCTGGCGCAGGGCAGGGGACCGGCGCTGCTCGATACGGTAACCTACCGTGTCAGCGGTCACTCGCCGTCGGACGCATCCAGCTATCGGTCGAAGGAAGAGGTCGAAGCCTGGCAGAAGGAAGACTCGATTGCCGCGTTCCACAGTAAGTTGCTGGCGGGCGGCGTCCTGACCGAAGACGAACTCGCTGAAGCCAAATGCCGCGCCGAATCCGGCGTGTTCGATATGTTCAAGCTCGCGGTGAATCTTGAAGCGTCACCGCGCATCTCGCTGGACTCGGAGATGATCGGCGAGGCTATGTTCAGCAACAAACGCCTGGAGAAAATGGATGATCGCCAGCCCGAATTTCTCGGCGACATCGCAGCCAATCCGCGCGTTCAGCAGATCCGCGGCAAGATCCGCAAAGGCATGGACGGCGGCAAGCCCGTGCCGAAGATGAAGGCCTACAACATCCGCGACGGCGTCTTCGAGGCCATGCTGCACCGGTTCTCGATCGACCCGACCATGGTGGCTTTCGGCGAGGAGAATCGCGACTGGGGCGGCGCGTTTGCCGTTTACCGCGGACTGACCGAAGCGCTTCCCTACCACCGCCTGTTCAATTCGCCCATCTCCGAGGCCGCCATTGCCGGCGCGGCGGTCGGGTACGGCCTCGAAGGCGGCCGCGTGGTGGCCGAGCTCATGTACGCGGACTTCATGGGACGCGCCGGCGACGAAATCTTCAACCAGCTTTCGAAATGGCAGGCGATGTCCGCCGGCACGCTCCGGATGGCAGTGGTGCTGCGCATCTCCGTCGGCGCCAAGTACGGCGCACAGCACTCACAGGACTGGGCCGCACTGGTTCAGCACATCCCCGGCCTCAAGGTGGCGTACCCTGTTACGCCCTATGACGCCAAGGGAATGATGAACGCCGCGCTCGCCGGCACCGATCCCGTCATCTTCTTCGAGAGCCAAAAGATCTATGACATCGGCGAGATGTTCGCGGAAGGCGGCGTGCCGGAGGGCTACTACGAAGTGCCTATCGGGCAACCCGACGTGAAGCGCCAGGGCAAGGACCTGACAATTGTGACGTTCGGTCCCACGCTGTATAAGGCAATCGAGGTCGCGGACGAACTCCAGTCCCGCTTCGGAATTGCGGCCGAACTTATCGACCTTCGCGCGGCCAATCCGATCAACTACGACCCGCTGGTCGACTCCGTGCGCAAGACGGGCAAGGTGCTGCTGGCCTGCGACGCGGTGGAGCGCGGCTCGGTTATGCAGACGGTTGCGGCCGAACTTACACAGCTTTGCTTCGACTACCTCGACGCCCCGCCGGTGGTGATCGGCTCGCGCAATTGGATCACACCCGCCGCCGAGTTGGAATCGATGTTCTTCCCGCAGACCGCGTGGTTCCTGGACGCGATCCACGAGAAGATCGTGCCCCTCAAAGGGTATCAGCCCGAAACGAAGCAGACACCCGGCGAGTTAGCTCGCCGCGCGCGCCTGGGTATCTAGGGGCGACCCCGTGGGCCGGGCATGCTCGGCCCCTGCAGTTTTCCGCGCATTATGCGATTGGATTTGGTGCTCCGCCGGCCTCGCGATCCACGGGGCGTACATTTGTATTGATCCCACAGGCGACCTGTCATATACTAAGCCCACTGCGCAATCATAGAGGGTAAAACAGATCTTATAGATTAGAGGACCAGAGTACCCGGCATCATTCCTAAAGGGGGTTGTAATGCGGGTTCTGTGCTCTGTGTTCTGCCTTGCGTTGCTGATTGCCGTGCCGTTCTATGGCCAAACGCTGGGTGAGATCGTTGGCGAGGTGAAAGATTCGTCCGGGGCCGTTATACCGGGCGCGACTGTCACAGTTACTAACACGGCCACAAATACCTCACGATCGGTTACGACCAATGGGGCCGGCCTGTATACTTTTCCTGCCCTTGTCCCCGGGCCCTATCGCCTGAAGGTAGAGGCCAATGGGTTCAAAACAAGCAGCCGCGGCAATCTTGAGTTGCAGGTCCAGCAGACCGCCCGCGTCGATGTTTCGATGGAGGTCGGCCAGATCACCGAGACCGTCGAAGTGGCCGGCAGTGCTCAGATGATGGCGACCGAAAACGCCACGGTTGGCACCGTGATTGAGAACCGCCGGATCGTGGAACTGCCGCTGAACGGCCGCAACTTCCTGCAACTCGTGTCCTTGTCGCCGAACGTGTCCTACGGGTTTGCTACGCCCGGCCAGGCTGGGGGGCGCCAGGGCGGTTCACGTGCGAGCCAGAATATCTCCCTCATGGGCATGCGCGGCACCTGGAACCGCTACACGCTGGATGGCGTCGAGAACACCGATGTAAATTTCAACTTGTACGTAGTGCTGCCATCCATCGACGCCCTGCAGGAGTTCAAGGTGCAAAGCGGCATCTACCCGGCCGAGTTCGGGCGCGCGGCGAGTCAGATCAACGTCTCGACAAAGCCGGGCGGCAACGAGTTCCACGGCGCGCTGTTCGAATTCATGCGAAACAACAAGATGGACGCGCGGCAGTATGACTTCGTCGGAACCAATCCGGCCAAGACCCCGTTCAAGTACAACCAGTACGGGTTCTCGCTCGGCGGCCCCGTCCGGATTCCCAAGGTCTTTAATGGCAAGAACAAGCTGTTCTTCATGGCCAACTATGAAGGCTTCAGGCAGCGCCAGAAATCGCAATCGCTGTACACCACGCCTACCGTGGCCATGCGAAATGGGGATTTCTCCTACGCGCTCGCGCTGCCAAACGGCCAGTTGTACGATCCCGGGACTAAGGTGCAGGTAACCGATTCGGCGACCGGAAAGACATCCTGGACCGCGCAACCTTTCAATAACAACCAGATCCCCAAGAACCGTTTCGATCCAGTCTCGGTGAAGCTCCTCGAATTCTGGCCGGAGCCGAACATAACGACCGCCGCGCTGAGCAACAACTACCAGCAGGCGCAGCCCGCGACCACAGACAAGGACCAGTTCACCATCCGCCCGGACTTTTACGAGAGCGCCAATTCCCAGTGGTTCGGCCGCTATAGCTGGCAAGATGAGACCACCTGGAGCTCCGGCCTGAAGTTGAGCGGCACCACGCTTTACACGACGGCGCGCCAGTACATGATCTCCAACACCCGCGTGCTCTCCGCTACTAAGGTAAACGAGTTTCGTTTCGGTGTGAACGATTTCTACAACCTGGTAGGCCTCGAGCTCAGCGGCAAGCGCGACGTGGTAAAGGAACTGGGCATTCCCGGCTTGAGTACGCCGGACCCCATCACCTGGGGGATCCCGCGCATCACGAACCTCGTCGGCGTGAGCGGATTCGGTAATGATTCCAGCGGCCCCTTCGCGATCAACGACGCCATCTTCCAGTGGACCGACAATTTCTCCTGGATGAAGGGCCGCCATTCGTTCCGGTTCGGCGGCGAAGCGCGGCGCGACCGCTATAACCAGAAGGGCAACGAGTTCGCCCGGGGGTCGTTCGAGTTTAACGGGCAATACACGAAGAACCCCGCCACGAACGCCGGCGGCAACTCCACGGCCGACCTGCTGATGGGTAGCCTGAACCGGGCCGAAGCGGCCATGTGGCTCGCCTTCGCACAGTTCCGCGCCACCAGCGCCTACTTCTACTTCGACGACACGTTCCGCGTGGTGCCGAAACTGACCATCAACATGGGCCTGCGGTACGAGTTGACGCCTCCGTGGTGGGACCGTTCGCAGAACATGGTGAGTGTGGACGTACCGCACATTATTCGGGCGTCGAACGTGCAGGATATGAGTCTGCACCCCACGCTGGTGCGCTCCGGCAAGGGCGAGTTCTACGAGGGCAAAGGGTTCGTTTACCCCGGCGTTCCCGTAGCTCGCGACGGCAGGCTCGGCGATCGGCTGCTCAAAACGGATAAAACCAACTGGGCGCCCCGGCTCGGTATCGCATACAGCCCCAGCTCAAAGTGGACGTTCCGTACCGGGTTCGGGGTCTTCTATTCGGTGGAGTCCGGCAATTCCCGGTTCGACTTGAACCGCGGCTTCGCCGGCCGCGTGTCGAGGAATGCAGATCTGAACGTGCCCGATATCAAGTTCGACAACTTCCTGACCGCCGCGACCTCCCCCTGGGTGCTGCCGCCTTCGCCATTCCTGTGGAGCGTGAAGTACGGCATCAGCAACACGTACTCCATGATGTACCTGTTCAACCTTCAGCGTGAGCTCAGTGCTTCCACGATCCTCGAGGTCGGCTACAACGGCTCTCAGAGCCGCCACTTGCAGGGCCTTCAGGATACGAACGCGCCGCTACCCGGAACCGTCGGTTCCCAGACCGCGCGCCGGCCGTTCCCGGAATTCGGCCTTGTCCAGACCGTGCACTCCGAGGGCAATGGCAGCTACAACGGGCTCGGCGTGAAGCTTACGCGCCGCATGACTTCGGGCCTCACATATCTGCTCAGCTATACCTGGTCGAAGTCGCTGGACGATGCCAGCGCTATCCGCGGCACCAACGTGGATATCTTCCCGCAGGATAGCTATTGCCTCTCCTGTGACCGGGGCTACTCCGCATTCAATACGCCGCACCGGCTGGTGACGTCGATCCTCTACGAGCTGCCGGTCGGCAAAGGTAAACGCCTGGCCAACATGGGCGGAGTGGTCAACCAGCTCATCGGCGGATGGCAGATCGGCTCCATCATCACCGCGCAATCCGGCCGCCCGCTGAACATGCAGTCCGGCTTCGACATTTCCGGTACGTACAACTATGGAGAGGTCCGGCTGAGCGCAACGGGCCAGAACCCCTACGCGGCGAACCAATCTGCCGCACAGTGGTTCAACCCGGCCGGGTTCGTCCTTCCCGTCGCGGGCACCTTCGGCAATATCACCCGCAACCGCCTCACGGGCCCAAGCACGATTAGTTGGGATTTCTCCACGCTGAAGAACTTCCCGATCCGGGAGGGACACGACCTCCAGTTCCGCTTCGAGGCGTTCAACTTCCCGAATCATCCGAATCTCGGCGATCCAAATATCGTCTGGGGCAGCCGCGGGGCTATGCCCGGTCCCACTTTCGGAAAGATCACCAGCACCGGCACCATGCGCCAGTTGCAGCTTGCATTGAAGTACATTTTTTAACCTTCCGCATCAGCCAACTGCTACATCTGAGCCGCAGCTCGGCTATAATGCTTCCGAGCCGCGGTTTTAGAGCGGCCTGTTCTAAAAATTAGGAGCGATGTGGATGAGTAACGAAAATATGTCTTCATCTCGCCGGGCATTTTTAGGCGCGGCAATTTCTGCGGCCTCTTATCAGCGCGTACTTGGCGCTAACGACCGCGTACGGGTCGGCGTCATCGGATGCGGGCTCATCGGCTTGCGGCACATAGCGGATTTCAAGCAATTGCCCGATGTCGAACTCGCCGCGGTCTGCGACGTTTTCGAGCCGCGCGTGGGCTACGCCCAGGAGAAGTGCGGCAGTAACCCCAAAGGCTACCGCGACTTCCGCAAGATGCTCGACGACAAGGGCATCGATGCCGTCATCGTTTCGACGCCGGACCACTGGCACGCCCTGCAGACCATCATGGCCTGCGCCGCCGGCAAGGACGTCTACGTCGAGAAGCCGATGACGCTGTTTATCAAAGAGGGCCGTTGGATGACGACCGCCGCGCGGCGTTACAAGCGGATCGTGCAGGCGGGCACACAGGGCCGCAGCGGGACGCACATGCCCGAGGTGCTCGAACTCGTCAGGAACAACTACATCGGAAAGATTCACAGCGTTCGCCTCTCGTCGCATCGAAATGTGATGCCCGGGTTCGGTAACCCGAAAGACGGCACGCCGCCGCCCAACCTCGATTACGAGCTCTGGCTGGGCCCGGCGCCCCGGCGCCCGTACAACCCGAACCGCGCCATCTATAATTTCCGCTGGTTCTGGGATTACTCCGGCGGCCAGATGACCAACCTGGGCGCGCACGATATCGACCTGGCGCACTACGCGCTTGGCGTGAAACACCCCACGGCGGTTACCTGCACCGGCGGTCGCTACGCGCTCCAGGATAACGGCGAGACCCCGGACTGCCAGGACGCCATCCTCGAATACCCGGGCTTCAACATGACTATCTCGATCCGCGAAGCCAGCGGCGGCCGCCGCAGCGGCGGTGGAACCGAGCTGTTCGGAACCAAGGGAAGCATGAGCATCAGCCGGGGCGGATTCGAGGTCTACCCGGATACGAAGGTCCCGGCGGAACGCCAGATCCCGACATGGTCGACGCCGCCCGGCCACCCGCAGCCTCCGGCCGGCTTTCAGTCCACGCCGTGGACCGAGGCGAAGAAGGGCCGAGGCGAGCCCTCCGAGCCCATGCTTCCGCACGCCCGCAACTTTGTCGACTGCATTAAGTCGCGAAAGCTGCCGGTGGCGGACGTCGAGGAAGGGCACTATGTGTCGATCGCCTGCCACCTCGCGAACATATCCATGCGCGTTGGCCGGAAGCTGCGCTGGGATGCGCAGAAGGAAGACTTCATCGGCGACCGCGAGGCGTCCGCTCACCTTGTGCGCCCGTACAGCAAACCTTGGGACGACGTTCTGAGGGGCTTCAAACTGTGAACCGTAGGGAGTTTCTCGCCGCTATAGCCGCCGCGCCCGTCGCGGCGGCTCCGGTGGCCCGCTGCCAAGTGGGCTTTACACCTGACTCCTTCCCCGTCAGTCGCCCGGCCAGAACGGCTATCGAGTTTCTCGATTACGCTTACAAAGCGGGTGGCGGCGGTGTGCAGGCATCGTTGGCTTCGTTCGAACCCGATTACCTGAGGAAGGTCCGACGGCGCACCGAAGAACTCGGCATGTATCTCGAAGTGCTCGCCGATCCGCCGAAAGAGGAGGATCTGCCGCGCTTTGAGGCCACGGTGAAGGCCGCCCGCGAAGCCGGCGCGGAATGTGTCCGTACTGCCTGCCTCATGGGCCGCCGCTATGAGACGTTCGAGACTCTGGACCAGTGGAAGGCCTTCAATACCGACTTCCGCGCCAGGATCGAGCGTGCCGCCCGTGTCGCCGAGAGGCAGCGCTTCCCTATCGGCGTCGAGAACCACAAGGATTGGACCGTTGACGAAATGGTGCCGCTGCTGAAGCAATTCGGCAACGAGTACCTGGGGGTCTGCCTTGACTTCGGGAACAATATGTCGCTGCTCGACGACCCCGAAGAGACTGTGGACCGCCTGGCGCCGTTCGTGATCAACACGCACATCAAGGACATGGGTGTTCAGGAATTCGAGGATGGGTTCCTGCTCGCCGAAGTCCCGTTGGGGCAGGGAGTGCTGAACCTGAAGCGCATTGTCGGCGTGCTTCGGAACGTCCGGCCAAAGGTGAAGTTCTCCCTCGACATGTACACCCGGAACCCGCTGAAAATTGCTTGTCTTACCGGCAGGTATTGGGTGACATTCCCCGAGCGTAACGGCATTTTCCTTGCCCGTACGCTTCGGATGGTGCGGAGCAACAAACCCGCCAAACCTTTCCCGATGCTGGACTCCATGGACCAGGCCGGCAAGGTCAAGCTCGAGGCGGATAACGTAGCGCAGTGCCTGGCCTACGCGCGGGAAGAACTCGGGTTACGGCTCACCTAACCCTTTGCGGTGGCGGGGGGGGGGGGGTGGGGGGGGGCGCGCGGGCG
>JAEZIJ010000018.1 GCA_023436715.1 Acidobacteriota bacterium | reverse complement strand
CATTCACCAACTTCAGTTCTTTGCTCTTCACGCGGGCAAGGACTTCCACCCGGCGCAGCTCTTTGCTGCTCATCGCTGTCCTTCCTACCCCGACCTCCATTCGAGGTCTTCAGGTTAGGGGACATTTCTATCGAGGTCCAAAGGGGACATTATCAAAGTGGCGCGACATAAAGAGAGGCCTAAACAGTCAGGCTTCGTTGAAAATGTATGTTCTCCCGTGTACGGCCGAAACCGCGCCGTTGAAGAAGGGCTGCCCCACTCGCAATCAAAAGCAGCACCAGCGTCTTCACGTAGGATATATCCATGCTCCCAATCATCCGAAAACTGTTCTGCCATCAGGCGTGGGCCGATGCGGCGATTCTGAGTGCGGCGCGGGCGCACGCCGGGGCCGCGGCGGACGAGTACATCCGCAACACTCTGCATCACACGCTCGTCGCGCAGCGGTTCTATCTGTCGCTGTTTCTGGGGCGCGCCTTTGATATCGAAAGTGAATTGCGGCCGCCGGTATCGCTCGATGAGCTTGCCGCACGGTTTCAGGAGACTCAGGCAGAGGCGGTCGCGTTCGTGCAAGGACTCGGGGAAAACGAGCTTTCGCGCGAGCACGAACTTACGCATCTCAATGCCCGGCGCTCCACCGGCGACTGTCTCCTGCAAGTGGCGATGCACAGCCAGCACCACCGGGGACAGTGCGCGTCGCGTCTGCGTGCGCTCGGCGTGACTCCGCCCACCACGGATTTCATCCTGTGGGCGGGCGAGCAGCCGGCGCCTTCGTGGTGAGCGGCTATTCGGTGTGCTTGCGAATCCAGTCGGAAATCGCTTCGAGGGCCGCGGGCGCTATGGTTTCCTCGATCTGCACGTACTCTGTAGGCGAGCCGGTCTTTGCGGTCTGGAACAGGTGATTGAGGCCGGGCATGCGGTGTATCGTCACGTCCCGGTTACCTGATTTCTTCAGCGCCGCTTCCATCACGGGCAAGTTCTGATCGGGGAGGACCTGGAGATCGAGATCCCCGTTCAGCGCGAGGACGGGCACTTTGAGTTTCTCGAGCGCCGTTGCCGGGTCGTATGAGATGAAGTAGCGGAACCACGGCGAGAGCGCCTGCTTCACCGCTACGGGCGGCAGGCTCTCGACCGCTTCCAGGCGCTTGGCGGGGGCCTGGGGATTCTTCTCTTCACGGATCGCGGCATAGGTTTCCTGCTGGGTCTTGATCTGTTGCTCGACGGCGCCCGCGGGCGCGCCCATCGCCTTCGTAATTGCGCGCGTCTGGGCGAAGATTACCTGGTCTCCGGGGACCGCAGTGCCCGCCATCAGCACGACAAAAGCAACGCCCGGCTCGCGGTTAGCCACCATCGGCGCGACCACGCCGCCTTCGCTGTGCCCGATCAGCCCTATTCGCTTCGGGTCGATTTCCTTGCGCGTTTTGAGAAAATCGAAAGCCGCGGCGGCATCGGCCGCGAAATCTTCCGTGGTGGCGGTGTTGAAATCGCCTTTCGACTTGGCAAAGCCGCGGTCGTCGTAGCGCAGGACGGCGATGCCGTTGCGCGTGAGGTGATCGGCAAGGACGAGGAACGGCTTGTGCCCGGCGAGCGCCTCATCGCGGTCCTGCGGGCCCGAGCCGGTGATGAGGATTGCGGCGGCGTGGGGGCCGGAGGTCTTCGGAATAGTGAGTGTGCCGGCAAGCTCGATGTTCGCCTTCGCGTTGCGGAACGTGACTTCCTCCTCGCGGTACGCAAGCGGCGGGTGAGGCTCCTGCGGGCGCTTCGGCGGCTCGGGTTCCTTGTCGAGTTTGCGCAGATTCAGCGACAGTTCAGCCCCGTTCTGCTTCATCGTTCCGGAGATTTCATTTCCGGCCTCGTTCAGGGTGCCGGAATAGGTGAACCCGAGACGGGCAATGGCGATACGGACCGTCGTACCTTCGAGTGCGACTTCATCGACCGGGATGCCGAACGCGCCCTGGTCCGGACTGTCCATTTTCGCGGAGAGCTTTCCGGAAGTGCTGGAGAGGTGAAATACGATTCGGAGCGAACCCCCAGGAACCGTGAGCGTGCCCTGCCAGGGACCTTCGATCGGCGGCGCGGCGAGGAAAGAGGCGAGGATCAGGAACAAAGCTGCCCGCATGCGCCCGAGTATATCGCGTTCGCGCGCGCTACAGTTTCGCTTCGAGTTCCGCCCATCGCGCGTATAGGGCGTCTACGGCGTTCTGGGCGTCCTCGATTTCGAGACTGAGTTCCTGGAGGCGGCGGCCGTCCCGCAGCACGGCTGGATCTTCGAGGGCGGCGCGCCTCGCGGCAAGGGCGCTCTCAGCTTCGGCGATGCGCGCTTCGATCCCTTCGTACTCGCGGGCCTCGATGTAGGAAAGCTTCTTCGCAGCGGGCGCGGGCCGCGCGGCGGGCGCCGGGGCGGATTTCACAGGCTTGGGCTGCTTCGTTTCGGCCTGCCAGGATTCCCACTGGGAGTAGTCGGCGAACACGCCCGCGCCGCCGCGCCCATCGAACCCGAGGACGACGGTCGAGACGCGGTCGAGCATGTAGCGGTCGTGCGTGACCATGACGAGCGCGCCGGTGAATTCGAGCAGGCTTTCCTCGAGGATTTCGAGAGTGGGGATATCGAGGTCGTTCGTCGGTTCATCGAGCAGAAGCACGTCGGCCGGTTCGAGCATAAGCCTCGCGATGAGGACGCGGGCCCGTTCGCCGCCGGAGAGGCGCCCGACGGGCTGGTTCAACTGCTCGTTCGAGAACAGGAATCGCGCGGCCCAGGACGCGACGTGGATCACGCGCCCGCGATAAACGACCGAGTCGCTGTCCGGGGCGAGCGCGCGCCGAAGCGTGATGTCGGGGTCGAGCGTGCGGGTCTGGTCGAAGTAGACGATACGGAGCGCTTCGGCGCGGCGCATCTCGCCGCACTGGGGCGCGATTTCGCCGCGTAGGAGGCGGAGCAGAGTCGTTTTCCCGCTGCCGTTCGCGCCCACGAGGCCGACGCGCATCCCGGCAGTCAGCGTGAAATCGAGGCCGTCATAGAGCGCGCGTCCGTCGAAGCCATACGTGACGCCTTCGAGTTCGATCAGCCGCTTTGTCTTGCGGTCCGTGGCCGTGAAATCGATATCGGCGGCATAGGTGCGGCTGCGGGCCTTGAGGTCCGCCAGCTCGCCGATCATCTCCTGCGCGCGGCCGATGCGGGCTTTGGCCTTGGTGGAACGCGCCTTCGGGCCGCGGCGCAACCACTCGATTTCCGTGCGAACGCGGTTTTCGAGCGCCTCCTGCCGCTTGGCCTGAGCGTGCAGATACTCTTCCTTCTTTTCGAGGAAGGTGGAGTAATTGCCGTGGACGCGGAGCAGGCCGTCAGGATAGGCGCGGTTGAGTTCGGCCATTTCCGTCGCGACGTTTTCTAGGAAGTAGCGGTCGTGACTGACAACGACGCACGCGAATGCGGAACCGGCGAGCAGTTTTTCGAGCCACTCGATCCCGGCGAGGTCGAGGTGGTTCGTAGGCTCGTCGAGAAGCAGAATCGCGGGGTCCTGAACCAGCGCTTCCACAATGGCAAGTCGCTTCTGCCAGCCACCGGAGAGGCTGGCGGCTTCGACGTCGAAGTCCGTGAATCCGGCGCGGCCGAGGATTTCCGCTTCGCGCGAATCACGCTCGGCAGCGGGGACGTCCGCACGTTCGAGCGCACGGCGAATGAGGGAGCGAACGGTAGCGCCGGGAGGGGGCGATGAGCGTTGGGCGACAGCGGCAAGCCGCGTGCCCTTGCGCACGGCGACTTCGCCGGCATCCGGTTCGCGGAGCCCGGCGAGCACCTCCAGGAGCGTGGTTTTCCCCGAGCCGTTCGGGCCGATGAGCCCGAGCCGGTCGCCCTCTGAAATGGTGAGGGAGATGTTCTGAAATAGTGGAAAGGCCCCGTAAGACTTCGCGAGGCCTTGTGCGTTTAGAAGCAGCGCCAACTCTCAGAATATCAGCCCGCGGCCTGTTATTGCTTCTCCAGAACCAGCTTCTGATCGCCTTCTCCCATAGCGCTCGAGAAGTGCTGCAGGATTGTCAGCACTTTGCCGTCCGCGGAGATCGTCCACTTGGCGGTCATGGTGAACTCGTTGTCGTTGAACTCGCCCTTGGAGGTGATCACAAGCGTTTCGCCTTCGTATTTCAGCGTACTCTTGAAGGTACCTGGGCCGAACTGGTTCGAGCACTCTTTGCCGTCGGTGGTGTATTTGGCTTCCCACTCGAATTCGCCGCGTTCGCCCACCTGCTTCACCGCGACCTTCAGGTTGGGATCCTCATGTGTGATCTTCTGCGTCATGCTGTCCGGCGCGGGCATCTGGCCGAAGTCGCTCTTGGACACGTTCAGTTTCCAGTCGCCGGCGAAATTCGGTTTCGCGAGCAGGGGCAGGGTGGCGATCGCGAGGATCGCGAGAACTACGAGAAAGCGTCTGGTCATGTTTGCACCGCTCCTTTGCGGGCCGCCGATCAGCATATAACAACGGCTACCATTTTGGTGTACGAACGATTCGGGCGTGCTAACCTCAGGAGCATGAATGATGCCATAGAGCGCATGCGTCGCGATTGGGATGCGCGAGCGACGGAGAACGCGAAGTACTACGTCGCTTGCCAGAAATGCGACCAGGGCGACTCGGAATTCTATGGCGGAGCACCGGAAATTGTCGCCAGGGTCCGCCGCGATTATGTGTTCCTGCGGGCGCACGCGTCAGAATGCAGATTCCTGGAAATTGGATGCGGCCTGGGTAGATTAATGCTCTCACTTGCCCCGGATTGCAGGGAAATACACGGGGTCGATATTTCACCAAAAATGATTGCAGCGGCCAAGGCAAAGTTGAGCGGCATCCCCAACCTCCACCTTAGCGTCGCCGAGAACAGCGACCTGGGCGCCTACTCGGATTCTTGCTTTGATCTGGCTTACTCCTATGCCGTTTTCCAACACATTCCCGACCGGGCCTTGATTTTCCGATACCTCGATGAGACATTTCGGGTACTCAGGCCTGGTGGCATATTCGTCGGCCACTTCAATGGCACTGCGCCGTCTGAGGCTCGTTGCGACACGTGGGTGGGGCAGTGGGTTACAAGCGAGGAGTTGTACGCGTATGCGCGGGAGCGCGGCTGGCGAGTTCTGTGCCGTGAAGGCGCCGGCTCACCGTATCTCTGGCTGACGATGAGGAAACCCGACTCTCTTACTTCACCTCGGAGCCCCGTGGCCGCCCGCATCGCTTCAGTTGGCCATGTGAGCGGTGGTCGTGATCTCGTCGCCGGGGGCCCTCTGGGGTTTGCGACACTTTACGCCACCGGAATTTCGGACGAGGCGTGCAGTGCGACCGAGATTTCGGCGCTGATCGGATCCAGACCTGCGCCGTCATGTTATCTGGGGCCGGCAACCGGCGATCAGCCACGGCAAATTAATATTCAGGTGCCGGAGGATACCCCGGTTGGCGAGCAGGATCTTGTATTGCAGTGGAACGGGCAACCTATCTCGAATGCGGTCCGGGTGAATGTTGTAGAACGCTCTCAGGTGGCTCCTCGGGTGGTCGCAATTACAGATGGACGTAACATTTTAACGAAAGGCATCATTAGTTGCGGCATCATGCAGGTCAGTCTGGAGGAGTGCCACCAGATCGACACTTTACAGATCGCCATTGGCGAACGGCCTGCTGAGCACTCGCCGGCGTTTTGCGTAGAACCACTCTCGCGTTTCTACCAGGTCAACGTGAGTGTTCCGATGGGCATGTCCGGAACTCAGCCTGTCAGCATATCAGTCGATGGATACCAGCTTCCGCCCGTCGAGATCGAGATTCAACCGCACGCTGGGTGAGTGTTTCTCATGGGAAATCGCAGCTTACACATCATCGCTCTATGCTTACTCGCGGGCATACAAGCGGCCCTCTGCCAAAGCGAGCCGGCGTGGACACGCGTCGCGATGCCCAGGCACTTTGGGTATCAAGCTGACGCAAAACAGGTATTTGGAGAGTACTCGAATACTTTGTACCTTCCGGGCAGGTTTTCCCGCGGGGAGAGCATGAATGACCAGTTGGGGTGCTACAACAACCGGCCCCCGGAGCTGCTGGGCGGAACTCCACCCCCATTTTGGTACGAGAACGGCGCCAAAATGAGCGGCCCTCGTCAGATAACAAGCCCTGCTGTGGGCGCGATCTTTACGACGAGCCCCTCCGGCAGCAATAGCCGGATACGTGGGCTGGCGTTTCGCGGATCCTGGCATCCCGAGATTTCCGCCCCGGGCGCGCTCGCCGGAGTTTTCTACAGCGATAACTATTGCTATATGGGCACCATAGAGTATGGGTTTCAGCGCGATTATTCCTGGTCGTCGCCTGCCTATGCCGGCTTTTACTATTCAAGGTACGCCAACTGCAAAAACAGCGGGCCGTTCTCCTGCCATGCCGCGGACAACAACTCGCCCGGTTCGGTTGTACAAGAGTGTGCGGCGGGCATCAATCTGCCGGATGACATCGACTTGGGGGACCCGAGGAAGGTGTATTCGGCCTACGTGTTCTGGGACGGTCCCGCGAAGAAGCACAAGTTCAAAGTGCAAGTCGTGGACACGGCGACCGGACATTACGACTGGGAGTGTATTGCGGATCCGTCGGCTGTGGATCCGTTCAGCGGAGATAGCCGCTGCCGCCGGAAGGTAAACGGGCGCACGAACTGGGCGCAAAATTCGTGCGACGGCACTTTCCCGATTTCATCGCTCTATTCCGCTTCCGGCTCACTCACAGTGACGGTAAACACAAACAACTCGCCCTTTCGCGAACACACCCCAGCCTTGCAGGTAGACGAGATCAGGGTTGGGAATTAGCTCGCCCTCAGGTCCGTGCGATATCCACGAGGTCGCTGAAAAGGCCATATGCCGTCTGCTCGACACCGGGGCTGACCGATACTGTACCCACCGTGCCCATCAGGTCCGTGTGAAGCAGCAGCAGGTTGGAAGTGCCTGAAACCGAGGCGAGCAGGTCCGCCTTTTCTATCACTTCGGAACGAACGCGGAGGCGGACACCCTGGGGCGTCCGCTTGGCGCGGCTCACCACCCTGATCGTTTTCCCACTGGCGGCGAGTTCCAGAACGCGCCCGGTGGTGAGGCGGCCGATGCCGCGCGGCTCCACGGAGAGCGGCGTGACGCGGGCGTCCATGAAGACGTTGGCGAGCGCGCAGGCCTTCGCGGCGGAGTCCCACCCGTCGATATCGTATGACGCGTCGGCCTCGGCGATTCCCATCCGCTGTGCCTCGCGGATGCCGTCCTCCATCGAGAGGCCCTTGCTCATAGCCTCGACCACGATTTTCGTAGTAGAGTTCAGCACCCCCGTGAAGCCGAGAATCTCGCAGCCCGGCAGGCAGTTGCGGGCCATGTTGTAGACCGGCGCGCCGTCCATCACCGTGGATTCGTACCGGAAGGCGACGCCCGCGGCACGGGCTTCCGCGTCGAGAACGTGCCACGCATGGGCGATGGGCCCTTTGTTCGCGGTAATGACGTGCATGCCGCGGGCAAAGGCAGCGCGGATGTGCGAGATTGCGGGTTCGCCCGTGGCCGGGTTGAGCGGGGTGATCTCGATGGCGACTTCGGCCTTTGCGGCGTCGAGAAACTCTTCAACGGACGGGCACGCGGGTCCGAAGGATGGATTCGCGGGCAGGCCGCGGCGGTCAACCGCGGTGCCGTGCCGGGCGGTGTGAATGCCGCAGATGCGGAAAGGGAATGCCGCGCGCTTCGCCTCCAGCAGCCGTGCGAACGCGCGTCCAACATTCCCGAATCCGATCAGTGCAACATCCATGGGTACAAGTGTAGTTCGATCCGGGCAGGCGCACACGCCTTCGGCTAAGCGGCCGGGAATTCGATGGTAAGGGTGACCTTGCCCTCAACGGGGGAGGCCACCGCGATTCGTGCGCCGTGGGCTTCGGCGATGCGGCGCACACTGGCCAGCCCGAGTCCGGAACCGGCAGGCAGGCGGGAATCGAAGGGATCGAAGAACGGCAGCAAGTCGCTATCGGTGCAATCGGGAGCGTTCGACGAGATCTCGAGAGTCACCTCGGCCGGCTGGGCGTACGTGCGAACCGTGATCGGGTTCTCGGGGGCCGAAATCCGGCTGAAGAATGCGATGACGTTGCGCAGCAGATGCTGGATCTGCTCGAGATCCAGCCGCACCAGCGGAAGCTGATCTTCGAGCCGTAGGTAAACGCTCGTGACCTGCCGGGAAGTCCAATCGGACAGGCACCTTGAGACCACCTCGGTGAGATCCAGCAACTGCGGGTGCAGCGGGGCGGCGCCGAGGAAGTGGATCGCGTCGGAGAGAATCCAACTCACCTGGTGCACTTCCTGCTGCAGCTTTCCGAGCTGTTTTCTTGCTTTGGCATCCGTGCGCGGGAGCACCATCTCGAGATAAAAGGCGATCGACTCGATGGTGCTGAGCGGCTGGCGGAGTTCGTGAGCGATGTGCCGGAGGACCGTAGCGGGTTCGTAGGCCGGCTGATCGGCGATGGCAGGAGCGGTACCGGCCGAAGTGGCTAGCGCATTTTGAGGCATCAACGTTGTGGAAACCAGAGAATTATAGCGCTACGACCAATCGGAAATTCCGCCAATTCTCTATTAAATTCACTTAATGCCAGAGGGGGGGCCGGCAAAAGGCCCCTTTGCGGCTGGTACGCTCAGGACTCGGTGACCGGGTGGGGGGATGGACGAGTAGCGCGGGGGCTGAAGGTGTACTACTAAGCCGCCAGCGAGGCGTGTCCCCCGGTTCTTTTCCGGTATTATGACCAAGGTGGAGTGACAACTATGGCCCAACCGGCCGAGGCAATCAAATCCCTTCCCGAGAACGCATACAAGCCGCTCGCGCCCGGGCAGGCCTACCAGCCCCTGGTTCCCGCGAGCGCATCGCTACCGGAGCTTACGTGGCGCTCCGTGCTCTGGGGCGTGTTCTTGTGCGTGGTGTTCAGCGTGGCTTCCGCGTACTCCGGCCTGAAGGTCGGGCAGGTGATGGAGGCGGCAATTCCGATCTCGATCCTCGCGATCGGTCTGGCTCGGGTTTACCGGCGGCGTTCCAGCCTGCTCGAGAACGTGATCATCACGGCGATCGGAGGTGTAGCGGGCTCGGTTGTCGCGGGGGCCATCTTCACGCTGCCGGCGCTCTACATCCTGAAGCTCGATCCGCATCCGGTTCAGACCATCTTTATTTGCCTCGCCGGCGGCTGCCTGGGCGTGCTCTTCCTGATTCCGCTGCGGCGCTATTTCGTGCGCGATATGCACGGGCAGTTGCCGTATCCCGAAGCGACGGCCATCGCGGAAGTGCTGGTGACGGGCGAAAAAGGCGGCTCGCAGGCCAGGCTGCTGCTTCAGGCGACGGCCATCTCCGGCGTCTACGACTTCTTCGTAACGACGTTCCAGGTCTGGAAGGAGTACCTCGATTTCCAGTTCGTCCCGGCGATGCGGACGCTCGCCGAGCGCGCGCGTATCGCCTTCAGCTTCGACGCCATCGCGTTCATCCTCGGTTTGGGATACGTGATGGGGCTGCGCTCCTCCATGATCCTCTGCGCCGGCGGCATTCTGTCGAACTTCGTGCTGGTGCCGCTCATCTGGATGATTGGCAGCCAGCTTCCGGAAGCCGTGTACCCCGCCACCACTCCGATTTCGCAGATGAACGCGGCGGCGATTTTTCGCGGCTATGTACGGTTCATCGGCGTGGGAGCCATCGCTACGGCGGGCATTTTCGGAATCATCAAGTCGCTCCGCATCGTGGCCGGTTCGTTCGCGATTGCCGCGCGCACGTTCCGGCAAGGTGGGGGTGCGGGCCTGGAACGGACGGACCGCGACATATCGATGATGTCGATCCTGGCCGGATGCGTGGTGAGCGCGGTGGGCGTGGCCATTTTCCTGGGCCGACTCTCGCCCTCGGTCACCGTTCTGGCCGCGGGCGTGTTTCTGACGCTACTGTTCTCGTTCTTCTTCGCTTCCGTGGCGGCGAACGCGATCGCAACCACGGCGCGGAACCCGGTGTCCGGCATGACCATGCTGACGATCATCATCTCGGCCGTTGTGCTGCTGCGTTTCGGCCTTTCCGGGACGGCCGGCATGTTCTTCGTGATGGCGATCGCTGGGATGGTGTGCACGGCGCTGGCGGTATCCGGGCAGACGGTAACGGATCTCAAGGCCGGCTACTGGCTGGGCTCAACGCCCGCCGCTCAGGAGAAGGTGAAGTTCATCGGCGTGCTCGCGGCCGCCGCCGCTTCCGGGCTCACGATCGTGCTACTTGCGCAGGCGTTTCAGTTCGGGGAGGCGGCGCCCGGCGACGCCCGCACGGTGCTGGCCGCGCCGCAGGCCTCGATCATGAAAGCGCTCGTCGAGGGCTTCATGAGCCGCCAGCCGGTTGCCTACATCCTGTTCCTGGCCGGCGGAATGATTGCGGTCGTGCTGGAAATGCTCGGAGTGCCGGCGCTGGTTTTCGCGCTCGGCATGTATTTGCCGCTGGAGTTGAACACACCGGCGCTCGTCGGGGGATGCCTCTCGCACTTCCTCGGGAAGCGCGCGGAGAAGCAGGGTGGCCGCCGCGGGGCGACCATGCGCGAGCGCGGGGTGATCATCGCTTCGGGGCTGATGGCGGGCGGCGCGCTCGGCGGTGTGTTCGGCGCGGCACTGCGGCTCGTGCCCGGCTATTCCGAAAGCCTCATCAAGACGCCTTTCTACGATTTTGAGCCCGTGTCGCAACTCGTCTCGGCGGCGCTGTTCATCGGGCTTTGCCTCTACGTGTGGTTCGGATCGTTGCGCGAGCAGAAGGAGCCGTCATGAGCGAACCGTTTGCCCAACTCGTTGGGAACGCAGTTCTGGGTATCGATACTTTGTGGGGCGGCGATGTGATGTGCGCGTCCGGCACTGGCCGGTTCATCGCAGACTCCTGGTTTTCGAACGAGCCTTTGCCGCGGGCGTACACCGACCCCACGGCGGCGCGCGTGCGCGAATCCGGTGGCGTTTCGGCGAAGTCGCCGGATAAAGAGGCGATCGAACGCTATCTTGCCGCGGTGGACGTGCGCGGAGCGATTGCGGGGCTGGCTTCCGCACGAGACAGTTACGTGCGCGGGCTCGCTGAGTGCTTCGAAGTGATGTGGGACCTGGCGATGGAACTGCTCGGCAAGGGCGACCCGGTTCCGTACGAGCGTTGCGTGCAGGCGTCCACCGGGCAGTCGCCTTCGCCATCGCATCCGGAAGCGAAACGGGAGAGGGTGGCCGAGTTGCTGGAGCGCGCGGGTTACGCTTCAGTGGATGCGTGGAGGAAACCGCGGCGGGCGCCGATGGCATCCGTCCGGGCGTTGGGCGACGCGTTCATCGCGAAGTACGACCGGCTCAGCGAGGCGAACCTGCTGCCCCACCTTCCGCCGGAACTGCACGCGGTGCCGCGCGCGAACATCGCGTTCCTGCCGATCAAAGACGCGTGGTTTTCGGGTTCGATGAATTATCTCGGGCGGGCGCGGAAGGCGGATGGCTCGCCGGAATACGAGGCGAGTTACGAGATTAATGCCTCGCTAGAGATTTCGGTGCCGGAGTTCGAGCAACTAGTGAGCCACGAGGTTGTGCCAGGGCACGTGACCACGTTCGCGTACCTGCAAAACCTGTACCACCGCGGGCTGGCGGGCTTCGAATCCACCGTGCTGACCATGAACACGCGCGGGGCGACGCTTTCCGAGGGAATCGCCAACAACGCGATCCTTATCGCTTACGGCGTGACGGAAATCGAGCAGCTACCCGACGAGGATTTGCAGATCGGCCTGCTGCTGGCGCTGCTTCAGGATGACGCGAAAAACCAGTCTTCGTACCTGACCTGGCACGAGGGACGACCGCAACCCGAGGTGGCGGCCGTGCTGCGCCGCGACTTCCTGGTTTCCGAAGAGCGGGCGGAGAAGCTCTCGGGGCCGTGGGGCCGGCATCCGCTGCTGGGGAGGATGTACCTGCCCGCCTACCGCGCCGGCACGGAGCGCGTGGCGGAATGGCGGCGGCAGTACCCGGCGAGCAAGCTGCTGCCGGTGATCTACGGGTGTCGCGGGCTGGTTGACATCACGACGGTGGAATCCGTGCTGAAGGGCTGTGCATGACGCCGGTAATTGTAATGGTGGGCGGGTTTCTCGGCGCCGGGAAGACCACCCTGCTGCTCAAAGCCGCTGCCATGCTCCATCAGCGGGGCCTGCGCGTCGCGATGATTACGAATGACCAGGGGGCTGAACTCGTCGATACCCGTATGGCCGCGGCCGAAGGCGTGCGCGCAGCCGAAATCGCGGGCGGCTGCTTCTGCTGCCGGTTCTCGGAATTCCTACACTCCGCCGAACGGCTGCTGGAATTCGGGCCGGACGTGATCTTCGCCGAGCCGGTGGGGAGCTGCATCGGCCTGGCGTCGATGATGCGGAAGCTGCTCGGCGGGCGTTTTCGCGTCGCGCCGCTTACGGTGCTGGTGGACCCCGAGCGGGCGCGCGAGTTGGCCGACCCCGACGTCGCCTATCTTTTCCAAAACCAGATTGCGGAAGCCGACATTGTCTGTTCGACGAAGGCCGACCTGGATGGAGAGGCCCCCGGCATCGACGTCCACCACCGCCTCAGCGCGCGAACGGGCGACGGTGTGGAGGGGTGGCTCGCCGAAGTGCTTTCCGCGGAACAGGAAGCAGGCGCGCACGCGCTCTCGATCGACTACAGCCGGTACGCCCAAGCGGAGGCCGCGCTGGGCTGGCTCAACTGGCAGGCGAGGTTGGATCTGCGTGAGGCCACGACCCCGGCCGCGGTGGTTGGTCCGCTGCTGGAAACCTTGGACGCCGGCCTGACGCAGGCGGGCGCGGTGATCGCGCATCTGAAGCTGTTCAACCAAGCTGAAACCGGGTACATCAAAGCGGCACTCTGCCGCAACGGCGCGGAACCGGACGTGGACGGGGATTTGACCGCGTCCGCTACCCGGCGACACGAACTGGTGCTGAACCTGCGCGCCGTCGCCGCGCCGGATCTGCTGAAGCGGACCGTTGACGACGCGGCAGCCGAACTGCCGGGCAAGCTGACAGTAGTTCATTCCGAGGCGTTTCGCCCCGGGCCTCCGGTGCGTTTGGTTCCCGGGCCCTACTGAAACTTGACCGCGTACGACTGACCGGCTCGTGCGGTGAACTCGCCGCCGGCAAACGGGACGGCCTTACCGCCGCTCTGAATCGAGGCGATCTGCTGCCCGTTGGGGGCGCGCAGACGGTGCTTCCCTCCGACTGCGGTGCGCAAGGTTGCCGAGACCGCCTTTCCTCCCGCCCATTCGAGATCCACTTCGAGGCCGCCGCGTGCGCGCAGACCCTGCACCGACCCTTTCGGCAGGGCGGCCGGCAGCGCGGGAAGAAAATGCACCTCGCCGGTGTGGCCCTGCAACAGCATCTCGGCGATCCCCGCGGCGCCGCCGAAGTTCCCGTCGATCTGGAACGGCGGGTGGGTGTCGAGCAGGTTCGTGAGGGTGGACTTCCGCAGCAATAACAGGATGTTCTCGTAGGTCTTCTCGCCGTCCTCAAGTCGCGCCCAGAAGTTGATGATCCAGGCGCGGCTCCACCCGGTGTGGCCGCCGCCGTGGCTCAAGCGGCGTTCGAGCGTGACGCGCGCGGCCCTGGCGAGTTCCGGGGTTCCGCGCGGGGTGATCTGGTTGCCCGGGTGCAGCGCGAACAGGTGCGAGATGTGACGGTGGCCGGGCTCGGCCTCTTCATAGTCCTCCTGCCATTCCTGGAGTTGGCCATACTTGCCGATCTTCAAACCGGGAAGCCGGTCACGGGCCGCGGCGATTTTCCGGCGGAACTCGGCGTCCGTGCCCAGGATCGTGCTCGCATCAATCACGCGGCTGAACAGCGCGTGCGCGATCTCGATATCCATAAACGGCCCCATGGACAGGGAGGCGGGGCCGCCGCCGGGCAGACGGTACCGGTTCTCCGGGGAAATCGAAGGCCCGGTGACGAGGTGGCCGCGGCCGTCATCCACCATGTAATCGAGCAGGAACTCCGCGGCTTCCTTCATGATGGGGTAGCCGCGCCCGGCGAGGAATTTCTTGTCGCGGGTGAAATCGTAGTGGTCCCAGAGGTGGAGCGAGAGCCAGGCCCCGCCCATGGGCCAGATGCCATAGGGGACGCCGTCAATGGGTGAGGCGTCGCCCCACAGGTCGGTGTTGTGGTGAATGACGAAACCCCGTGCGCCGTAATACGCCTTGGCGGTCTGGCGGCCCGGACCGCGGGCCGAATCGATGAGGTCGAACAGCGGCTGGTGCAGTTCGGAGAGGTTGCAGGTCTCCACCGGCCAGTAGTTCATCTCGGTGTTGATGTTGATGGTGTACTTGCTGCCCCAGGAGGGGTCCAGGCTGTCGTTCCAGATGCCTTGCAGGTTGGCGGCCATGCTTCCCGGGCGGCTGCTGCCCATCAGGAGATAGCGGCCGTACTGGAAATAGAGGGCGACGAGTTGGGGATCTTCGGCTCCGGCCTGCATGCGCTTGAGGCGCTCATCGGTGGGGGTGGCGCTCAGGTCGTCCTCGCCGAGCGAGAGCCGGACGCGGCGGAAGAGCTTCTGGTGGTCCGCAACATGCGCGGACCGGAGCTGCGCGTAGGATTTAGCGGCGGCCCGTAGGTACCGGGCGCAGGCGGAGGCGGGGTCCGCATGGCGGAAATCGGTCGCGGCGGCGACGAGCAGCGTAACCGAATCGGCCTTGTCCACAACAACGTGGCCGAGTTGGGTCCGCACGGCGCCGCCTTGCGCGAGAGCGCGCAGTTCCGCCTGGAATTTCACACCGGCCGCTCCTTCCTGATATTGCGCCGCGTGCGTGATGGCCTGGCCGCGGAGCACCACCGTGCCCGGCTCCCGCGCCTCGGTCTTACTGTCGGCCTCGCGGCTCAGAGTAGCGGAAAGGGAAATGCGGCCCGGCTTATCGCAGGTAAGCCGGACGACTATCACTTGATCCGGGCCGGATGCGAAGATTTCGCGGGTGAAGCGCGCGTCGCCCAGCCAGTACGTTACGCGGACGATTCCCGTATCGAGATCGAGCTCGCGACGGTACCCGGTGATATCGGATTCTGCGGCAACGTGCAGCGTCAGCTCGCCCAGCGTCTGGTACGGCGGCATGCGCGGGGGGACGCTCAGCATCGCCTTGGCCGCAAGTGCTTCGGCCTCTTTCACTTTGCCGGCGAACAGCAGCTTTCGGATTTCGGGGACGGCTTCGCGGGCGGCTGGGTTGTTCCGGTTGCGGCGGCTCCCAACCCAGACCGTATCTTCATTGAGCTGGATTCGCTCATCCCTCACAGCGCCGAACACCATGCCGCCGAGCCGGCCGTTGCCGACCGGCAGTGCTTCCACCCATTTCGCGGCCGGCTGGCGATACCAGAGTACGTTTGAGACTGGCGTGTCAGCGGCCCGCGCCAGACCCGTGAGAGCGAGAAAGCAGATAAGCGTCTTCATGTGATGCGCGCGTTTGCCTCCGTCACCATAGCGTATACTACGGCTTTAGACCAAACCACCCCGGAGCTGACAATGGCAGCTTTGAATCTTCTCAATCTACCCGGGGTCAGCCGGAAGTCGGCGGAGATGCCGGACCCCGACGCCGAGCTGGCCCGAAAAGCGCTGTACTACATGTTCCTGATGCGGGAAATGGAAGAACGCATCGAACGAAAGCTCTACCGGCAGGGCAAGGTCGTGGGCGGCGTTTACGTCGGCCGCGGGCAGGAGGCAATTTGCGTGGGGGCGGGGCTAGCCGCCGGCGCAGAGGACGTTCTTTTCCCGTGCCACAGGGATATGGCACTGTATTTCATCCGCGGAGTACAACCGCGGGAGGTTCTGGCCCAGTACATGGGGCGCGTCGGCGGGTTGACCCGCGGCAAAGACGCCAACATGCACATGGGCGACCTGAACCGGCGCATTGTGGCGATTATCAGCGCGATGGCGGCGTCCGTGCCCGTGGCGGCCGGAGCGGCGATGGCGCTGAAGTACAAGGGCACCCGCAACTGCGCGCTCGTCTTCTTCGGCGATGGCGCAACCAGCCGCGGCGACTGGCACGAAGGCATCAACATGGCCTCCGTGATGAAGCTGCCGCTGGTGCTGATCTGCAACAACAACGCATACGCGTATTCGACGCCGGTGAGCAAGCAGATGGGCTGCGCGAACGTCGCGGACCGTGGTCCGGCGTATGGCATCCCTTCCGAGATCGTGGACGGCAATGACGTGGTCGCGGTGCACGAGGCCACCCGGCGGGCTCTTGCGCACGCGCGGGACGGCCTGGGCCCTTACCTGCTGGAGTGCAAGACGTTCCGTATGACCGGGCATTCCGCGCACGACCCGGGCGATTACGTTCCGAAGCATCTCTGGACGGAGTGGGCGGAGAAGGACCCCATCCAGCGGCTCGAGCGGCAGATGATGGATGCGGGCGTCGCCTCGCGCGAGGATCTCGACACGACATACGCGCGCATCCGCGAGGAAGTCGACCAGGCGCAGACGTGGGCCGAGCAGAGTCCGTTCCCGGACGCTTCCGAACTGCTCAACAACGTGTACGAGCAGAGGTGAACATGGCGATAACTTACTTGGAAGCGATTCGCCAGGGCATCTGGGAAGAGATGGAGCGCGACCCGGACGTCTTCTGCATTGGCGAGGACCTTGGCGTTTACGGCGGCGCGTTCAAGGTGACGGCGGGCATGCTCGACGCGTTCGGCGAGCAGCGCATCGTGGACACGCCGATTTCAGAATCGGGCATTGTAGGCGCGGCGATCGGGGCGAGCTTGATGGGGCTGCGGCCGGTTGCCGAGATGCAGTTCGCCGATTTCATCACCTGCGCGTTCGATCAGATCGTGAACTTCGCCGCGAAGTGCCGGTACAGGTGGAATGCGCCGGTGCCGATCGTGGTCCGCGCGCCTTCGGGCGGCGGAATTCACGGCGGCCCGTTCCACTCGCAGAACCCCGAGGCGTGGTTCATGCACACGCCGGGGTTGAAAGTGGTGACGCCGGGCACGGCGCAGGACGCCAAGGGGCTGATCAAATCGGCCATTCGCGACAACGACCCGGTGGTGTTCCTCGAACACAAGGCGTTGTACCGCCGCATCAAAGAGGACATCCCGGAAGGCGACTACACGGTGCCGATCGGCAAGGCGCGCGTGTTCCGCGAGGGCAAGGACCTTTCGATCATCACGTATGGCGCGATGCTCTACGTGGCGCAGGAAGCGGCCGGGACGCTGGAGCGCGAAGGCGTTTCGGTGGAGATCGTGGACCTGCGGACGGTGCTGCCGATCGACGAGGAGACCGTGCTCGCGAGCGTGAAGAAGACCTCGCGGGCGATGCTGCTGCACGAGGCGACAATGACGGGCGGCGTCGGCGCGGAGATCGCGGCCCGAATTGCGGAGCGCGCGTTCGAGTACCTGGACGCGCCAGTAGCACGAGTAACGGCGCCGGACACGCCGATTCCCTTCAGCACGCCGCTCGAAGAGGCGTTCCTGCCGAACGCGGCCAAGGTGCTGGAGAAGGCACGCTGGCTGTGCGGGTATTAGTGCGGTAAGTTGCCGGAGGCGGGGATGGTGGACTCGCCTCCGGGGAAATCGGTTAGCTTACGGGTCCCGCCGGTATTGCAGACAACTGGCCTTGAGTTTACGGCTTTCACGGCTGGGGTCGGGTAGTATCCGGTATGGGGACTTTCATGGCATCATGCCGTAGGGAAGCCCGGCTAGTGCAAACACCGCATGAATTGGATCCAGGGGCGCGGCACAGTCCGTCTCCACAGGTCCAGTCCAGCATCATCGACCCAAACCTTTCCTTCGTTGATAAGCGTTACCCCCATCTGCATACGGATGGCGTCTTTCGGAACTCGGAGGATGACCACGTAATCCCGCCAGCGCCTATCGTTGATCGACCGTTGTTCAAAGAGGGGTTGCTCTGAAATTCGGTCCACACGGCAGAAGAAGTTAGCTCGCCCATCTGGCGCTCTTAACTCGCTCCTTGCTGCTAGCCGCAGACGGATGAACTGGTTTTTCAACTGTGTCGTCTCGATCATCTGCGACAGGACTCCATAATCTCTCACCCGACTCGACGGATCACTCGCTAGAAATCCGCAAAGTCTGCCGGTTCGAGGGCGAGCATCGCTCAGACGTGCTGGATATCCTGCCCATTCGCCTCCGTTCAACCATCCAGAAGCGGGCTCTCCAATTTTCCCGTCCTCAAATCCGGGATTGCTGATCAACGCCGTTGGGACTGTCCCATGCACCGCGAGGATCAAAGCGCCTCCAAGGCCTAGGGCGAGGAGCGCCAGCAACACGGCCAAGATGATCGTGACTGGCCTGGAACTCACTGGCACGATCTCTTGTATCACCCGTAAGCTATTGACTTCAAGTCATGGATTGAACCGCCCACCTGGGCAAAAGCGACCTCGAAACACCTCGGGAGGACTGTCCGAAACCCGAACTTGAGATTCATGCACTCGCTACGGGGGCGTGGCCGAAAGACGTTGGCATCGTCCTTTTCCGACTTGAAGTTCGGAATCTTGCAGCCCACCACTGCATCGCGTGAGCCGCTCAACAGCGGCGCCGGACAATGAGCAGAGTCATGTCGTCCTGTTGGAGACCAGTGCCGCGGAAACGGACAAGATCCTGCAGGACGGAGCCGGCCACCTCTGCCGGTTCGCGCTCCGCGTGCCCCTCGAACGAACGGATGAGCCGCTCTTCGCCGTAGTGATCGCCATTCGGATCCTGCGCCTCTGTGATGCCGTCCGAATACAGGACCAGAGTGTCGCCGGGTTCGAGCCGGAGGTGCGTGATGCCGCATCGCCCATCGCAGAAAAGCCCCAGAGGCAACCCCGTGGAATCGACCTGTTCGGTTCCGCCGCGGCGCAGGAGTAATGGCCTCGAATGGCCGGCGTTGCACAGATCCACGCCGTCCTCCGTAGTCCGGCCGGCCGCCAGCGTCGCATAGTGCGTGGCCGGCGTGCTCTCACAGAAAAGCCGGTTCGCGCGCGACATCACCTCCGCCAGCGGAAGGTCCAACGACAGCAGACTGCGAAGGATCGCGCTGAGATGCGTCATCAGCAGCGACGCGGCCACGCCTTTGCCCGTAACATCGCCGACAGCGAAGAAAACGGACCTGCCATCTCCCGCGGGAATAACTTCGCAGTAATCGCCACCGACGGCGCCCGCTGGTTCGTACCGGTAGTGCGTTACCCAGTCCCCGGCCGTGACGTCCGCCGCCGGCAGGAGCCTCGCCTGGATCCGCGTCGCCAGTTCGAGGTCCTGTTCGTGAGCCCTCCGCTCCGCCCCGGTGAGGTGATCCAGGCAAAACCGCAGCAACGGATTGCGCGTGAGCCGGTCGGCTTCGATCGGCTCGCGGCAAGTCTCGCACAGGCCAAAGGACCCGTTATCGATTTTGTGTAGAGTTGCATCGATCTCCGCCAGGAGATCATTGACGTACTCCGCGGAAACCGAGCGGGCGGCGGCCTGGAGGCGCACCCGCCTCTCCACGATCTTCGGCCGCAACTCGCGAATCAAGGACACTGAAGCAGCATTCATGTCCGGCTTGCCTCCCCGCTTCTCTATATTGTGCCGCATGGCAAGCCGGACATTTGGGCCGGCTGCGACACTCGGTAACACGTGTAAATTCTCTATTTTGTTGCGCACGCGCGCACCAGCTCGCGAGGGTCGAGCAGATGCTTGGGACGGAACCGGCTGCGGGTCCAGCGGCAGCCGGGCTCGAAATCGATGCCGAGGAAGTAGCCGGTATCGCGGAAGACGCAGTAGCGCACGCGGCCGCGCATCTCCGTCTTCGCGTGGGTGAGACGCAGCAGAGTCTCGAGCGGCACGGAGTTATCCATTTGGATGCAGGCGCCCGAAGGTGAAATATCTTCCAGGTTGGCCAGGGCGGAACGGCTACGTCCCGAGTGGTCCATCCAATAAACGTCGATCAGATCCGCGCAGAGCATTCGCGGTTCCAGGCGCCTGTCAGACATACTTGTTGATCGGACAGACGCGCGGAAAGGTTTAGCACGCGAAACTTACCTAGACCCGCATAAGAAACCTTATAACGTGAAGCCCTGAAAGCAGTATACGTACCTGGAGTTCACACCCGGCGTGGTGGCGCGAATGAATTCGCCTTTGAAGAGATAGCCGTAACCTGCGCCGAAGAGGGTTCGCTTGAACTTGTACGTAGCAAACACGTCGAACTCGCGCCCCACATGCCGGCCCGCCACACCACCGGCCGAACGCGCCATTGCGGTTCCCGAACCGCTGTAGAGAGCGTCTCGCGCGCTCGCGAGCCAGAACTCGCTGTACATCGCGCTAAACGCAAGGCTCTTGAGGATCTCAATCGTGCCGAGTGACCGCAGGTTATGGATATTGCGCCAGCCGAACAGGTCCTGATGCCCGAACCGGTCGTGGTTGGAGGCGTATAGCTGATCGAAGGTGCCCGTGTGAGCCGGATCCGCAGGATCGGCGGTTCCGGAAGCGTACTTGTACTCACCGAGCAGGTCGAGCGCTCTGCCCGAAAGCATCCAGCGGCGGCTCACGTTCGACACCCAGCCGCCCGCGCGGTGCCGGGCAGCGCCGATGCGTCCCGTCTGAAGCGCGCCGTCGGCCGCAAAATTCGCGCCGCGTGCGAGCCTTCCCGCCAAATGGAATCCAAAGGTGTTCACCGTGAGCCTGTCCGTCCCCAGAGCCGTGCTTCCACCGTTGAACCCGCCGGGGCGGTTCTGCTCCCGCCGCAGCGCAAAGGCTTCGAGCAGCATGCCTTTATAGAACGCCGGGAAAGAGTTATAAGTGCCCCAGAGACGCTCACCCAGCGCGGGACGGTTGAACTCGCCGACCCGGACCTTCACGGGCGAAATGAACAGCAGCTCCAAACGGGCTTTCGGCAGGCGGTAGTAAACGCGCGCGTTGTCGAAACTCCGCGGCACATTGCTCCAGGCGGACGTGGCAACCAGGCGGCCTTCCCCGTATCTCAGGTCGGTGCGGCCGGCGGAGATTCCCAGGCCGCGCTGCCGGTCGGGGAAGAGATCGAAGTAGCTCTCGTACAGGTCGACCGAATCGCGCACTGTGCCGGGAGCGTTCGGACCGTAAAGCGGCGCCCTCGAATCCTGGGCCGTGCCTGCCACCCTGAACCAGGAAACGGGCGTGTAGGTCAATCCCAGGCGGCCGCGCACGAGGATGGCATCCACGTCCGGTCCCGAACCGAAGGCTACCCCTTGCCTTGCGTCGTACCGCGACCGGATTTCGGCGCGCACAAGCAGCTTGCCCAGGCGTCCGTTGAGCGGCGGTTCGGCCGTCGCCGGCAGGCCTCCTGCGAGCAGGAGGGCAGCCACACCGGCGATTGCACTCCGTCCCATCAAGCCGCCGTTTACTTCCAGCGCGCGATCCAGCCGCGGGCAGGCACTTTCAGAGCAGCGCCGTTGAGTTCGACGGCGGTTTCCTCGTCCCGAAAATTCTCCACCACATAGCTGCCGTCGGTGAACAGGTACAGCCCGACCCGCGCGGGTGCATGGAACCGCGTCTTGAACGGCGCGAGCATGGCGTCGCGAATCGGGTCGAGTTCCTGCTGGGAGATGTTGAGCAGCGATTTCGGGTCTCCGTTGCCCGGGAGCACCTTGAGGTTTTTCGAGCTCTTGACCAGCGGGTCGAGCGCCTCGGCCATGGCGGCGGTCGCGAGAACTGGCCGGCCGGATGCGATGTAGAGAGTGCCCTTGGTGCGGAACTCCGGATCCTCCTTCGCGTGCGATGCGAAGAGCGCCGCCTCCGATTCTTCGGGGAACTGGTAGTACGGCTCGAGCGGGAATCCGAGCATGCCGATGGTATCGAACACGTATGACTCGGGCTGGCCGTTGCTGTGCGGCGGCTTATACGCGCCGATCCCGAGAATGCGGCGGCGCTGCACCTGCTGGGCCGTTTCGAGCAGTTCCGGAACGTTCTGCCGCAGGGCCTCGATGTCCTCCGGACCGTTGTTGCGTGCGAGCGCGCCGTAGCAGAACAGCATGCTCTCGCGCGCCCCTGCCAGCACGGTCTGGCGCGCCTGCTCGACGTAGGTCTTCGGGGTGGTGTTGAGCGGGTCGTACCAGCCGCCTCCGGTCTTGCGCCCGCCGATCGCGCCGAGCCAGCGCATGAGGAAATACCCGCGGTAGGGCTGCGCGTCGCGATCGCGCGTCTCCGTGCCAACCCAGATCTCGTCGTAATCGGCCGTCTGGCGGATCACGTCGTAGCCGCGGTCCTGAAAGCGGTCGTACCACATCGGGTACTTGATGGTGAGCCGCGCCTTTTCGTTCACGCGCTTGGCTGGTCCGAGAATGCGGTCGCGCGAGAGCCGCACCATGAGCTCCCTGCGATAGTCCTGCCAGGACTGGCCCTTGACGTTGTACATGCGCCCTTCGATGCTCACCGTCTGCGCGCGCCGCGCGGCATCGCACGCCTCGCAGGTGCAGTCGGTGAACAGGAAGTCGTCGATCATGATTTCATCGAACAGGCCGGCTGCGTACTGGAAGATCTCCGCCATGCGCTTCTGGGTGGCGTGATCCGTGTAGCACGAGACCAGCTTCGAGTTGTTCGATAGTTTGCCTATGTGCGTCGTCGTGACGCAGCCCGCCACGTCGAAATCGGCGTTGCGGAAAGCGTCGCGGGCCTTCACGAGATCCGCCTGCTCGGCCTGGTAGCCGTCGCGGTAGGTCTCGATGTAGACCTTCGTGATGCCGGTCTTGCGGCACCAGTCGAGGGCGGCCTCAATGCCGCCGGGTTGCGCGAGGCGGTCCCGCACATCCTGTGCGGTGAACAGGGTTGAGAATTGATGGACCTGGCGCTTGCTCTTGGCGAGCTGCCAGAGGTCGGCCGCCCGGGCCATGCCGGCCGCCACCGAACCAGCCAATATCAGTGCGATCCAGTATTTGCGCATGGTGATCTTACAGGATACCCTGCAAGGCTGGGGATCGTGGTCAGCTTCGGTCCACCAGCGTTGTCAGGCGCTCTGCGCCCTCCCGGAAAATGTCAGCCGGGGTGAGCAGGCTGAGCACCAGATAGGCTTCGGAGTCGAAATCGTAGAAAAAGCCCGGCTGCACGAGGACGTTTTCGCGCTCCAGCAACTCCAACGTCCACTCCTCTTCGGTGCGCGTACGAGGCACGCGAACGGTCGCATACCAACCGCCCTCGACGTCCAGCACCTGACAGGCCGAATCGGCCACCATGCCCCGCAGCGCGTCGAGGTTAGCGCGCGTTCGCGCGGCAATCTGCCGCTGGACTTCCCTTCCCGCTTCGAGCAACCGCGGAAAGGCGTGCTGAACCGGAGTGCCAACCGAAAGATAGGTGTCGGCGATCAACTCGAGCCTCTCCAAAGCCTCGGCCGCGCGCGGTCCGCCTGCCGCGAGCCACCCCAGCTTCATCTGCGGCAGCCCCGAAATCTTTGAAAGCCCGCTCAAACAGAACGTGAGCGCCGCCCCGGCATCAACCAGCGTCTCGACACGCCCTGGATCCGGATCGAAGGCGTAGTCCGCGAAGACTTCGTCCGAGATGATGGGGATCTGCCGCTCGGCACAGAGCGCCGAGAGCCGGGCGCGTTCCTCCTTCTTCAGGAACGATCCGGTTGGGTTGTTCGGGTTGACGAGCACGACGGCGCGCGTCCGCGCGGTAACGCTGCGCTCGAGCGCCTCGAAATCCACTGACCACGAACCGTGATACACCAGCGGATACTGCACGATTCGGACGGACTCCAGATTGGCCAGGAACTCGAAAAGCGGGTACGAAGGACGAGGCGCCAGCACTTCATCGCCAGGGTCGGCGAGCAGTTTGAACAGGTACGCATACGATTCGCTGGTGCTCGTCGTGATGAGGATACGGTCCGGCGCGACATCGTGACCGCGCTCGCGGTAGTAGCCGGCAACGGTGGCACGTGCCTCAGCGCTCCCGGCAGGCAGCGGGTCATAAAAGAGAGAACGGCGATCCGCGAAGGCGTCGAGTATAGCCGGGGAGTACGAAATCCCGGCGCGGGTGGGATTCGATTCGGTGAGATCCAGTACCGGCGCGCCGCTGCGGCGTTTCGATTCAAGCAGTGTGGAAAGCCTGTTCGGTCGCAAGTCCCACTGCAGTCGGGAAGAAAACATCAATCCAACTTACAATGAGTGCGAACGAAAAAGGGCGGGCCGGAGCCCGCCCCCTCCAAAGCGAGACACGCTCGTTCAGTACGGATTGTGCTGCTGGGGCTGCTGGCTGCTCTGGCCCTGGTCGCTCGGCATCGGCTGCTGGCTCTGGCCATCAGCCTGTCCGGCTGCGGCCGCCCCGCCTCCGTGCTGCAAGCTCTGAGCCATCTGATACTGGTGCTGAATAGTCGAAGTGTTGGCCGACGCAAAGTTCTTGATATCGGCGCTCTGGCCGTGCTGCGCTTCCTTCTGGAAAGTCTTCAGAGCCGCCTGGCTGTGCTTGGCTGCCCAGCGCGTGTACTCCTGGTCGAACTGGCTGCCGGAAGCGGTCGAAAGCCGGGTGTATTCGCTCTGGTCGGTCGAGTTCAACTGGCTAGGCAGGGTCATGCCCTTTGGTTGAGCGATCCTCTGCAGGTCGTAGTTCATGGTCTGCGCCGACTGCACCTGCTGTCGCGCAAAGTTTTTGATGCTCGGATTGGTCGACTTCTGCTCGGCAAGCTGGCCGATCTTAATCGCAGCCAGGTTGGACTCGCCCGCAGTGCTCAGGAATGCGTGATCGCGGCTGGAGATCTGGCCTGCCTGACCGCCCATTTGCCCCTGGGAGCCGTATGAGCCTTGATCGGACGTTTGCGCTCCCGCCACCTGCGTCAACGCGAGCGCGCCCGCGCACGCAGTGCTCAAAACCAATTTTGTCAGCTTCATTTCCCCCCCTGTGTGAAAGATTCAAGAGCGGGCGCGGCAGGACGGGTTCCCAGACCCCGCCCACTACTGCTCCCATTTTACCTTCGGACGCGGGAAAGGAAAGTTCATTTCGCGGCGGAGACTTTGCTCAGAATCCGGTCACGGATCCAGTGCTCGTCCCACCATTCGACCGGCGTGATCTGCACGCCGTCCACCTGCATACTGAAATGCACGTGATCGCCGCCGGCCAGGCCGGTTGAGCCGCTCCTGCCGATCAGTTGGCCCTTTTTGACGATGTCCCCGGCCTTCACCGCGAACTCGCTCATGTGGCCGTAAATCGATTGCAGGCCGTAGCCGTGGTCGATGACGACACAATTGCCGTAGATTCCCAGGTCGTCCGCCCACACGATCTTTCCGTCGTTGGCTGCCTGAATCTGCGCATGTTGCACGTCGGAGAGATCGAAGCCGAGGTGCGTCTGGCGGTCGATCGCTTTTCCCTGGTAGATGTAGTTCCGCGTATCAGCGAACATCGATTCGGTCTTGCCGTAGCGGAGGAATGGTCCCGACCAGAAAAAACGCTCTTCGGTTTTCAAACGAAGGTCCGCAAGCTGCTGGTTGTTCTTCTTGCGCATGTCGCGGTTGATCTTGAGGAACCGCGTCGCCAGGTCGCCCGATCCGTTCGGTTCGATCTGGTCCACCACTTTTTGCAGGAAGGCATCGTCCAGCGGCAGGTCACGCGTACGGAAAGCCTTCGGGAATACCTTGAACCAGAACTGAGCCCGCGCTTCGGCGCCGGACGGGTTGCGCGCGAAGACTACGGGGATGGTGTTCGCGGGCACGTCCCAGGGGAGCGCGAAGAGCGAGAAGCGCTCGTTCGCCGGGCGGCCGGGCATTTGAAAACTGCGGAAAGTGTATGGCCCGACGCGGACGCCCGCCTCGGTCCAGTAACCCGACACGCTGAAGGTCACCAGTTCCGCGCCGCCCTGGTTGATGTAGTGCTGGAAACCGTCGGCAACGACACGGGGCGGCCGTGTATTCACTTCCACCGGAATTCCCTCGCGAGCCGTGCTGCCCCGGAGATCGTTCCCCACCGCCTCGATCAGCAGCGTCGCCTTGCCGTCGCGCAGACCTTGGGCGTTCTTTGTGCCGGCCGCGAACTTCACGGTCTGCGGCGGCTCGCTCTTCCAGAGAAAGAAGAGCCGGTGCGCCGGCTTGGTCGCCTCATAAACTTTGAACGTCTTGCCGTTCTGTTCGATTTCCGCCGTAATCCGGCGAATTCCGTGCGGATTTTCCGCCTTTACTTCCACGGGCGTCTCGACGCCGAGCACCCGAATCCCGCGGTCCACATTGAGCGCCGTATCCGACGACAGTACAAGCAGCAGGACCGGCACAGCTACAACGAGCGCAACCAGCACGAATAGAGCTTTTTTCATTTTCCCCAGGACTTCCACGTACCAGCTTACGATGGCGTAGCCGTACTCCGAAACTGACCGGCACGAAACCGAGCCGCGACCGCAAGGTAGTGCCCCATGGCCCTGCCGGGCCACCAAAGGTGATGAAAATTGGCGCGGGCAGGGCCGCCCAGTGGGGCAGGGCCTCGCCCTGCGGCGGGCTCCCAGCCCGCCTGCGCAGCCGGCCTGAGAGGCCGGCGCAACCCGAGGGGCTGCCCCACTTCCCAATCAGAAGCAGTCCAACGGAGTCGACCGTGACTTTCAACGGGGTTTCGTTAGCTGAATGCCCCCGGAATAGACGCCCACACGGCGGGTAGAATTGAGTGAGGAGAACAGGGGCTGCCGGCGGGTGGGGCACAATATTTTGGGTCTTTCCGGGCGGAAACCCACTATAGAGTACCAGAGGTGCTTTACTTTTCCGGATTTCCGGTTTAGGATGGTTTCACCCCCCCGAGTTCCGGGCTCATGTCGGGCCTGGGAAACATTTCCGTTTTTTGGAGAGTGCGACTTTGCTGAAACTCAAGCGCCTCGAAATGCAGGGGTTCAAGTCGTTCGCGGACCGCACGGAATTGCGGTTCAGTGGCTCGGGCATCGCCGCTGTGGTCGGGCCGAACGGCTGCGGAAAGTCCAACCTCGCGGATGCCATCAACTGGGTGCTGGGCGAACAGTCTGCCAAGAGCCTGCGCGGCGCCCGGATGGAAGACGTGATCTTCGCCGGAACTCGCGACCGCAAGCCCGTGAGCTTGGCGTCTGTCACCGTTACCATGGTCGATCCCGGCTTCCACTTTGCGGCCATCGCTGCAAAGACAAACGGGGCTGCGAACGGCAAAGCCAACGGGCACGCGAGCGACTCCGCGAACGGTTCGGCGGCGAACGGCTCGGCCACTAACGGCAAGACCGGTGAAAAGGAAATCACGATCACCCGCCGGTTGTTCCGCTCAGGAGAAAGCGAATACCTGATCGACGGCCGCCCCGCCCGCCTGCGCGACATCCAGGACATCTTCATGGGCACGGGGCTCGGGCCGGAATCGTACGCGATCATCGAGCAGGGGCGCATCGGGCAATTGTTGAGTTCGCGGCCGCAGGACAGGCGCGCAGTAATCGAAGAGGCCGCCGGGATCTCGAAATTCAAAGCAAAGCGACGGCTCGCAGAGGCAAAACTCGAGGGAGCGAAACACAACCTGGAGCGCGTGTTCGACATCCTCGAGGAAGTGGGACGGCAGGCGAATTCGCTAAAAAGGCAGGCGGCGAAGGCGCGGCGGTACGAAGAGCTGAAAGCGGAAATGAACGCGCAATTGCGGCGCGTGCTGGCGGCGCGGCATCAGACGTTACAGCGTGAGGCGGCGAAAGTCGCGCTCGATCTCAGCGCCGCCACCGCCGCGCTCGAATCGCTCTCGGCCGAGACCGCGAAAAAGGAACAGGAATACAGCCGCTCGCAGGCTGAAGGCTACCAGACCGAAGGGCAACTTACGGAAGCTCGCAAGAGGCTGGCAGAGCTGAACCTGGAGCTTGAGCGTACGCGCGGGCGGCTGGACTATCAGGCGAAGCAGATTGCTTCGATCGAGCAGCGGCTGGCGCACGGCGAGTCGGAATCGCAGGAGATCGACAGCCGTGCGGGCCGTGTCCGCGAGGAACTGGCGGCGCTCCACCAGAATGTCGGCGAACACGATCAGCAGACCGAGGCGGCGCGGCAGCGGCTCGATGCCAAGGGGCGCGAGCGCGACGGATTGCAGCGCTCGCTCGGCGAGCGCGAGCGCGGCCTGGAATCCTCCCGCCAGGCCGTGCTGCGGCTGCTCGGAGAAGCGTCTTCCCTGAGGAATCAGCTCGCGCAGATCGACGCCTACGTCGCCGCGCTCGACCGCGATACCGCCAAGGCGCAGAAGGAAGAGCAGACGGCCGCGGCCGATATCGAATGGCTCGGAGCATCCAAGAAGGACCTGACCGATAAACGCGCCGCCCGGCAGATGGAACTCGAATCCGCGACGGACCAGCGGCGCCGCGTGGAAGGCGAACTGGCCGCGCGCAAAACCGAGCTCGGCGAAGCGCGCCGGGAACTCGAGAAGGCGCGTGCGGAATTTTCGCGGTTGAAAGCGCGCCACGATTCGCTCGCGGAAATCCTCTCCCACCGCGCGTACACCACCGATTCGGTAAAGCGCCTGTTCACGGCAATCGAGCGCGGGCAGGCACAGGAACTGCGCCCGCTCGGCGTGCTGGCCGATTTCGTCGAGGTCGAGCCCGCGTACGAGAAAGCGGCCGAGGAATTCCTGCACGAGGAACTCGAATACATCGTAGTGAAGGACCGGCAACAGGCCGAGTGTGGCGTCGAAGTGATGCGCAGCAGTCTCGAAGGCCGTGCCACATTCCTGGTGCACCCCGAACCTGCGAATGAGCAGCAGGCTTCGCGGCCGGACGAGCCGCCCGCCGGGACCGAAGGTGTTGCCGCGCGGCTCAGCCAGGTTCTCCGGCTCACGAACGGATTCAGCAACTCAAATCTGGACTGCCTGCCGCGCATCTCGAAGTGCTTTGTCGCGGCGGACCGTGCGGCGGCGCAGCGGCTGGCCGCCGAGTATCCGGAGCTTTACTTCCTGGCTCCCGATGGCGTCAGCTATCAGGGCCATGCGGTGAGCGGCGGGAAGAAGACCTCGAGCGGCCCGCTGGCGTTGAAACGCGAATTGCGCGAAATCAAAACGCTTGTTCAGGCGCGGCAGAAGGAACTCGAAGGCACGGCGTCTCGCATTGAAGAACTGGAACGCGAAATCGGGCGCCTGGAGCAGGAAATTGAGAGCCTCCGCGGGGTGCAGCAGGCCAAGGAGCGGGAGACGCTGGCGCTCGACCACGAGATGCGCAAGGTGGGCGACGAGCTGAACCGCGCTAACTCGCGCCTGTCCGTCGCGCGCCTCGAGTTGGACCGCCTGTCGAAGGAGCGCGAGCGCTCCGTGGCGAAACGCGAGCAGAACCAGTCCGCGGTGGCGGAGAAGGAACGCAGCCGGAACGAACAGGAGCAGGCGCTCGAAGCCGCGCGTCACGAACTGGACGGGATGAGGGACGAAGTCACGCGCGTGGGCGAAGAGCATTCCGCACTCCGCGCCGAACTCGCCGGGCTCGAAGAAAGACGCCGGGCTGACCGCGCCGCCATGGCCCGGCTCGAATCCCAGGTCCAGGAACTGGCGAAACGCGCGCAGGAGATCGCGCGCGACCTTGAACGCTTGGGCCTGGAGCGCGCGCGTTTGCTGGCCAACAACATCGAGCTTGACGAACGAGTCAACGTGCTGGGCGAGGAGAAGACGCGCGCCGAAGCCGAGGTGAGCCGGCTCGCGGAGCAGGAGGTCAGCCTGCGCGCCGAACTCGCTGGGCTCGAGGAATTGCTCAAGCAGTTGCGTACCGATCTGCAGGCTGCGCAGGAGAAGCGCTCCCACGTCGAAGTGGAGTTGGTGAAGCTTCAGGCCGAACTGAAGTTCCTGGACGAGACAAGCCGAAACGAGCTCGGAATCCCCGTTGAGGAGCTTGGGGGTGATGAAGAGCCGGTGCCCGATGCCGAAGCGCTCACCGCCATCGAAGCCAAATTCCAGGACCTGAAGCGCAGGATCGAGGCGCTCGGCCCGGTGAATCCCGAGGCGCTCTCGGAATACCAGCTCGCGCAGGAGCGCTACGAATTCCTGAACACGCAACGGCAGGACCTGCTCGATTCCATACGCGATACCGAGAAGGCGATCCAGGAGATCGACGTGGAAACGAAGAAGCGCTTCAGCGAAGCGTTCACGGCCATCAACGCGCATTTCCGCGAGCTGTTTGTGACGCTGTTCAACGGCGGAACGGGCGAGATGCGGCTCACCGACGAAGCGAACGTGAACGAATCCGGTATCGACATCGTGGCGTCGCCTCCGGGCAAGAGGCTTCAAAACGTGCTGCTGCTTTCGGGCGGCGAAAAGGCGCTGACCGCGCTCTCTTTGCTGATGGCCATCTTCAAATATCAGCCGAGCCCCTTCTGCATCCTGGACGAAGTGGATGCGCCGCTCGACGAACCAAACATTCTCCGCCTCACGCGGTTGATCAACGATATGTCGAAGCAGACGCAGTTCATCGTGATCACGCACGCCAAGCGGACGATGGAGGCGGCACAGGCGCTCTACGGCGTCACCATGCAGGAGCCGGGCGTATCGAGGCTGGTGTCGGTGAAATTCAACCCGGTGATGCCGCCGCCGCAACAGCCGCCCCAGCAGGTTGCGATGGCGTAGATTGTGAACGGTCGCGGG